>DASWAH010000270.1:0-21027 GCA_036391235.1 Streptosporangiaceae bacterium | reverse complement strand
TCTCGCGGCCCTGGACTCAGCAGAGTGCCCTGGCTGTGCTGGCCTGCTGGCCGGCTGTAATGCCTGGGCTAGGCATGACGCCGCCTCCTGCCTCCGGGTCGTGACCACCTCGCGGCGACTCAGCCCGGCCCGGTCTTGCTGAAGAAAACTGATATCACTATGATAAGCTCGTGTTATCAGGGTCGTCAACGGAGGTAAGTCAGATGACCGCACCAGACCTCGAGCCAGCGGTCGGCCAGGTAGCCGGCCAGCAACTCACCGAGCAGCCGGCGCAGCCCCGCTCCGGCTTCCAGATGCTCGCCGTCGGCATCATCGTGCTGCTCGCCGGGATCGCGCTCGCGTTCACGGCACCGCACCTGCCGCACGCGCTCAGGATCGCGGCGATCGTCGTTGCCGCGCTCATCTTGCTCACCGGGGCGCTGACCCTGCGCGGCCTGACCTCGGTCGTGGCCGGCCAGGCCAGGGTGGTCCAGCTGTTCGGCCGGTACCGCGGCACGATCAGGGAGCCGGGCCTGCAGTGGGTGAACCCGTTCACGAACCGAATCGTAATCTCGACCAGGATCCGCAACCAGGAGTCGGCCCAGCTCAAGGTCAATGACGCCGACGGCAACCCGATCGAGATCGCGGCCGTGGTCGTCTGGCAGGTCCGCGATACCGCCAGCGCCTACTACGCCGTCGACGAGGTGACGCACTTCGTGACCATCCAGACCGAGACCGCGGTCCGCCACATCGCGTCCAGCTATCCGTACGACAGCCGCGGCACGGACGTGCTGTCGCTGCGCGAGAACGCCGACGAGATCACCGGAAAGCTGTCGGCCGAACTGACCGCGCGGGTCCGCCCGGCTGGCGTGCAGATTCTCGAGACCCGGCTGACCAGGCTGTCCTATGCTCCCGAGATCGCCCAGGCGATGCTGCGCCAGCAGCAGGCCAGCGCCGTGGTCGGCGCCCGCCAGCGCATCGTCGAGGGCGCGGTTGGCATGGTCAGGCTCGCGCTGGAACGGCTGGCCGAGGAGAACGTGGTCGACCTGGACGAGGAACGTAAGGCCGCGATGGTGTCGAACTTGCTAGTCGTGCTGTGCAGCGAGCAGGCCACCCAGCAGGTGGTCAACACCGGCTCGCTGTACCAGTGAGCCGCGGCGAGGAAACGGCGGCCGGGACAGCGTCATGACCGAGCGCAAGGGCGTGCTGCTGCGGCTCGATCCGGCGGTGCACGACGCCCTGGCCCGGTGGGCTAGCGACGAGTTGCGCAGCACCAACGCCCAGATCGAGTTCCTGCTTCGCCGGGCGCTGGCCGAGGCCGGGCGGCTGCCGAGGGACGCCGCCGCGATGCGGCGCCCCGGCCGTCCGCCCCGGCCGTCCGCCCCGCAGGCCTAGCCGACCTCGACCGGGAGCTCGTAGATCTCGGCCGTCGGATGACCTGCCTTCTCATGCACCCGCTGGACCGCCTCCTTGGATGGCCCGGTCGACAGGCAGAACACCTTGCCCGACTCCGGGTCGAGCCAGGCCCGCTCGAAGTGCACGCCCTCGGCCGCCTCGACCGCCAGGTCCCGGCCATGCGCCTCGCGGAGCTGACTCTCGGTGACGCCGGTAAATCCGCTGTGCACATCCATGAACTTCGCCATTTCCGCTCCTAGTAGCGCTCCGGTGGCTGGGCCGGCCGGCAGTGGCGGCGGCCGGGATCACGGAGCCAGCTTCGGTGCTGCCTGGGCAGTGCGGCATCGGGCAGATGCCCCATACGACACTCGGCCCAGTCGTCAGCTCGCCACGTCTCGCGGTACTACCCGGGCCGCGTGCCGGGTAGGAAGCGGTCGTTCGGCTGCCCCCGCAGCGCGACGCGGAACGGGGGAGAGTCGATGGCGACATTCGTGCTGGTGCACGGGGCCATGCACGGCGGCTGGTGCTGGCGCGATGTCGGGCGCTGGCTCAGCAGCCGCGGCCATGAGGTGATCGCGCCGACGCTGACCGGCCAGGGCGACCGGCGCCAGGGGCTGACCCGCGAGGTCGGGATCGCGACGCACGTCACCGACCTGACCGACCTGCTGTGGTTCGCCGACCTGCGGGACGTGCGCCTGGTGCTGCACAGCTACTCCGGTGTGCTGGCCGGGCCGGTCGCCGAGCGAGCCGGTGAGCGGCTGGCTTCGGTGACCTACCTCGGTGCGTTCCTGGCCCGGCCGGGGGAGTCCGTGGCCGACGTCGAGCCGCCCGAGACGGCGGCGCGGTATCGGGAGCTGGCGGCCGAGGCGGGAGATGGCTGGTTCGTGCCCGCTTCGGAGGGGTTTCTAGACCAGTGGGGCGTCACCGGATCCGGCCTGCGGGAGCTGATCGGGCCGCGGCTCACTAGCTTTCCGCTGCGCTGCGTGACCGAGCCCGTCCGCTTCGATCCGGCCGCCCTTGACCGGATCAGGCAGGTGTATGTCATGCACACGCAGCCGCCGCTGGCCAGCCTGCAGGCCTCCTACGAGCGAGCGGTCGCGGCCGGCTGGGAGACGCACGAGCTGCCGTTCAGCCATGACCTGATGCTGGCCGCGCCGGCCGAGACGGCCGCGCTGCTCGAGTCCGTGAGCCATCTGGTTTCCGATGGTGACATCCGGCCTGTCGGCATCTAATGTCCAGATAGCGGCGCCAGGGCCGATGGGAGCCCGGCGCGGCCCGTTAGCTGCTGCCGGCAAAGGAGACCCTGGTCATGGCCTACGACATCGCCGCGGACATCAGGCTGGACCCGAGGATCAAGGCGATCCTGGCCGGCCTGGCGCTGGAAGCCGGAGGCGACGTCGGCAGCCGGGAAGAGCTGCTGGCCGAGGCGAACTCCGAGGCCGCTAAGCAGGAGGCCGAGCGGTTCAAGGTGTTCATGGACCTGTGCGACACCGAGGAGGCGGCGCCGTCGGCCGGCCTGCGGGTGTATTCGGAAAAGATCGAGTCCCAGCCCGACGGGAACACGATCAACCTGCAGATCATCCGGCCCGACAATGACCAGACGCTGCCTTGCGTCTACTACATTCACGGCGGCGGGATGGCCTCGCTGTCGTGCTACGACGGGATGTACCGGGGCTGGGGCAAGCTCATCGCGGCCAACGGTGTCGCGGTCGTGATGGTCGACTTCCGCAACAGCCTGGCACCGTCGTCCGTGCCCGAGGTGGCGCCGTTTCCGGCCGGCCTGAACGACTGCGTGTCCGGCCTGAAGTGGGTAGCCGGGCACGCCAGCGAACTCGGCATCGACCGGGATCGCATCATCGTGGCGGGCGAGAGTGGCGGCGGCAACCTCACCCTCGCGACCGGCCTGAAGCTGAAGCGGGACGGTCAGCTGTCCCTGATCAAGGGCCTGTACGCGCTCTGCCCCTACATCGCCGGCCAGTGGCCGACCCCCGAATGCCCGTCGTCGACCGAGAACAACGGGATCCTGCTCGACCTGCACAACAACCGCGGCGCCGTCGGTTACGGGATCGAGGCCTTCAATGAGCGCAATCCGCTGGCCTGGCCGTCGTTCGCGACGACCGCCGACGTCGAGGGCTTCCCGCCCACCGTCATCAGCGTCAACGAGTGCGACCCGCTGCGCGACGAGGGCCTGAACTTCTACCGGCTGCTGCTCAGCGCCGGGGTCCCGGCCCGGGCCAGGCAGGTGATGGGGACCATGCACGGCACCGAGGTCTTCACGATCGCCTGCCCGGAGATCAGCCGGGACACCGCCCGCGACCTCGCCGCCTTCTGCACCGGCTAGGCCAGGCCTGGAGTTCAGATTCGCACGCGATGATGCGCGGGCGGGGCGCTCCTAGCGGCCTGGTTCGGCCCTGGACGGCGGATGAACCGCAGCGCCAGCGCCGTGCCGGCCACCGCTAGCGCCGCGTCGATGCGGAACGCCAGCGAGATCCCGCTGGTGAGCTGGGTCGCGGAGAGCACGATGGCCGTGTTCAGGGCCAGGCCGATGGCGCCTCCGGCGATCTGGCACATGTAGACGATCCCGCCCGCGAGGCTGGCCTGGGCCGGGTCGAGCGCGGTCACGGCCGCGGTCGTGACCGACGAGTAGAACAACCCGACCCCGGCCCCGAGCACCATCATGCCGGGCACAAGCGAGCCGTAGGCGGACGCCGGCCCGAGCCAGGACAACCAGAAGATGCCCGCCGCCAGCAGCGCCGATCCTGCGCTCACCACCGTCTTCGGGCCCACCCGGCGGTAAGCCCAGCCCGCCGCGAACGAGCTCACCGCGAACGTGCCCATCATCGGCAGCAGCCCGGCCCCGGACCGCAAGGCCGAGTAGCCAAGCACTTTCTGCAGGAACTGCGGGAGGAAGATCAGCGCGGAGAAGAAGATCGCCGACATCAGCAGCACGACCGTGCAGGCGGCAGCGAATACGTGGCTGCGCAGCACCGCCGCCGGGACCAGCGCCCTGGCGCCCTGATGCCGTTCGACCAGCGCGAACGCGCCGAGCAGGAGTACCCCGGCCGTCAGCAGCCCGACGATGAGCGGCCGGCCGAAACCGCCGTCGGCGCCAAGGTCGAGTCCGACCAGGATCGCGACCGCTCCGGCCGACAGCGCCGCGATGCCCGGGTAGTCGATGCCTTGATGCTGGTTCTCCCGCGGGCTCTCTGGTACCTCCCTGGCGGTCACGATCATCGCGAGGGCGGTAATCGGAAGATTGATAAAGAACACCAGGCGCCAGGTACTGACGTCGGTCAGCCATCCGCCGAGCAGCGGGCCGACTGCATTGCCCAGGCCGGCCACGCCGAGGATCAGGCCGCCGGCCAGGCCCTTCTTGTTCGCCGGGAGGATCATGTAGGTCAGCCCGAGTACGGCAGGCCAGACAATGGCGCCCCCCGCGCCCATCAGCGCGCGGCAGGCGATCAGCAGTTCGGCCGTGGGCATCAGGCCGGCCAGCAGCGAGAAGGCACCGAAGATGGTCGCGCCGACCATGAACATCCGCTTGCGCCCGAACATGTCGGCCAGGCGGCCGCCGGTCACGATCAGCACGCCGAACACCAGGGCATAGCCGTTGATCACCCACTGGGCCCGGTTCAGGGTGGTGTGCAGGTCAGACTCGATCCGCGGGATGGCCACGCTGAGCGCGGTGAAGTCGTTGGCGATCAGGAAGACGCCAAGCCCCATCGCCACCAGGGCCAGCCACTTGCTCCTGGCCGCGTTCTTCCCGGCTCCGTCCGGCACTTCCTGCATCTGCCCTGTTACCAGATGTAGTCAAACCCGGGACCCGGCTCGTACAACGGACTCCGACCGCCTCGCTCCGGCCACTTCCCCCGCTCCGGCCGCCATTCGGCCGTCGTTTTAGCGGTCGAAGACCGATATCGGCGCGGCCAGATCGGGGGAAGTGCCGTCGGTGCCGGCAAGAGCGGGCAGTTCCACGCGACGACTCCGGTCGACCGGGTGATCCGGCATCAGGCGAGGGCCGCGCTTACAGTGGCTCGTGGCGGAGAGGGGCGATGCGTGGGCGACTTCGAGACGATCAGGTACCGGCGGGACGAGGACATCGGGACGCTCACGCTGGCCAGGCCGGCCAAGCGGAACGCGCAGAACCCGCTGATGTGGCGGGAGCTAGGCGAGCTCGGCGCCAGCCTGCTGGCCGACGAGAGCCTGCGCTGCCTGGTCGTGACCGGGGAAGGCCCGGCCTTCTCGGCCGGGATCGACCTCGTCGAGGGCATGGGCGGACTGCTGGCCGGCTGGTCGCAACGGCCAGAAGGCGATCAGGTGCAGGCCGAGGGGACGGCGGCCGCCGGAACCTTCGCCTGGATCCCTGACCTCGGCTGCGCCAGCGTCGCGGCGGTACGCGGGCACGCCTACGGCGCCGGCCTCCAGCTGGCGCTCGCGTGCGACTTCCGCATCTTCGCCGAGGGCACCAAGGTCGGGCTGCTGGAAACCCGCTACGGCCTGCTGCCCGACATGGGCGCCACGGTCCGGCTGCCCAGGATCGTCGGCGAGGCCAAAGCACGGGAGCTGATCCTGCTCGGTGACGTGATCGACGAGGCCGAGGCGCTGCGGATCGGACTGGCGAACCGGGTCGTGGCTGACGGTGAGCTCGACGCCGCGGCCGCCGAGCTGGCTCAGCGCCTGGCCGCGCAGCCTCCGGTGGCGATGCGCGGCGCCCGGCGGGCGCTGGACGCGGCCTGGAGCGCCGGTGCCCATGAAGGCCTGCGGCTCGCGCTGGACGAGCAAGCCCGCTGCCTGCGGTCGGAGGATTTCAAGGAAGCGCTCGCGGCCCTGAGCGAAGGCCGGGCACCGCGCTGGCAGGGCCGCTAGATGGGATACACCGATGCGCCGCCCGGATGGTGGCGGGAGTTCATCCTGGCCAGCCCGGCCAGGACGGCCAAGCTCGCGGTGGTCAGGGCGGATGGATCGCCGCACGTCGCGCCGGTCTGGGTCGACCTGGACGGAGACGACATCGTGTTCATGACCGCCGCCGACACGGTCAAGGGCAAGGCGATCCTGCGCGATCCGCGGGTGTCACTGTGCTGGGACGACGAACGGCCGCCGTTCAGCTTCCTGACCATCGCGGGCGCTGCCGCTTTGTCCGATGACCCGGCCGAGCTGATCGCCTGGGCGACCAAGATCGGCGGCCGGTACATGGGCGCGGACCGGGCCGATGAATACGGCCGCCGCAATGGCCTGCCGCCGGAAATGGTGGTGCGGGTCAGGCCGTCCAGGATCGTCGCCAAGGTGGATGTCGCCGGCTAGCGCCACCGGAGCCTCGCCGCCACCGCAGCCCGGTTACGCTGGCCACCGGCCGGTTGTGCGGACCTGAGCGGAGGATACGTGGGCGCGATCCGAGTGCATGAGTTCATCAGCCTTGACGGCGTGATCGATACCCCGACCTGGACCATGGATTTCGGGTTCGACGCCAGGATGGGGGAGGACCTCGCGGTCAGCATGGCCGGCTGCGACGGGATCCTGCTCGGCCGCACCACGTACCAGATGTTCGAGCCGGCCTGGTCGGTTCGCACCGCCGATGACGACCCTGGCGCGCCGTTCTTCAACGACACGATGAAGTACGTGGTCACCTCGACGCTGACCGAGCCGACGTGGCGGAACTCGGAGATCCTCGGGCCCTACGACGCCCGGCGCATTCAGCGCCTGAAGGACGAGCACCCCGGCGGCCTGTACATCAGCGGGAGCGGAACCCTGGTCAGGGCGCTGCTGGCCGACAACCTGGTCGACGAGCTGCACTTGTTCGTCTACCCGGTCACCAGGTCGGCCGGGCCACGGCTGTTCGCGGAGGGGCTCCCGGCCAGGAAGTGGTTCCGGTCGAACGCGTCGCTGTACGACAACGGCGTGGTCTACCTGAAGCTGACTCCCGCGGTCACGTGACGGAGCGCCGGCCGCAGGCCGCCTGGAACAAGACGGCACGGAATGGACCGCCCAGGAGCATGTAAGGCAAGGACCGTCTTCGCCGGGTGATGAGAAGGATGGGCATGTTCACAATGAGGACACGACTTCCTCTGGTCGTGCTGTCGGCGGCGGCGCTAGCCGCGGTCGGGGGTTCGGCGGTCACGGCCAGCGCCGCGGTGCGGCAGGCGGGCCAGCCACGCGCCGTTCCCGCATCGAGTTCCGGCCGGGCGGCCCGGGGACCGGCCGCCCGGACGCCCGCGGCCGCCCTCGCGGCCCGGCTCGGGCTGCCGGCCGCGCGCCGGGTGCCCACGCCGGGGTCGTCGAGCGTGCTGAACAACATCTACTGCGTGGCCGCGTCGGACTGCTGGGCAGTCGGCGACTATGCGACGGCGCATCAGGGCACCCGCAACCAGATCCTGCACTGGACGGGCAAAGCCTGGCGGACCGTCGCCGCGCCGAATCCCGGCGGCAGCGCGGGCAGTTCGGTGAGCGAGCTCTTCGGCATCCGGTGCACCAGTTCGCGGAACTGCTGGGCCGTCGGGTACTACACCGGTCGTCAGGGCTTCCGGAACGAGGCCCTGCGCTGGAACGGCTCGCGCTGGACCGTGGTCAGCACCCCGCAGCCTGGCACGGCCACGTCAGGCCGGGTGGACGAGCTCTTCGACGTCACCTGCGTCTCGGCCTCGCACTGCTGGGCCGTCGGGCAGGACGGCGTGCAGGGCGGGACCACCGTCAGCCGCAACGAGATCCTGCGCTGGAACGGCCGGTCGTGGCGGCTGGTCAGGGGTGTGCCGAACCCGGCGGGCACCACCAGCGGTGACATCAACGGCCTGAGCGCGATCCGGTGCTCGACGGCCAGTCATTGCCTGGCCGTCGGCGAGGATGGCCTTGGCTTGCCCCTCCTGCGCAACGAGGCCATGCGGTGGAACGGCCGGACGTGGTCGGTGATGAAGACACCGCAGCCCGGCGGCACATCGCCCGGCAGCGTCAACGCCCTGATCGGCCTGACCTGCGCATCCCCGGACGACTGCTGGGCGGCCGGCACCGACGGGACGTTCTCCGCCCCGATCACGCTGGTCAACGAGGTGCTGCACTGGAACGGCTCGAAGTGGCGGCTGGCCGCCGTGCCCAACCCGGACGGGACAGGCGGGGGCGCCAGCAACGAGCTGTTCGGTGACTTCTGCTCGAACTCCCAGAACTGCTGGGCGGTCGGGGATTACGGCTCGATCTCGGGCGGGGTCGGCTCAATCCTGACCGAGGCGCTGCACTGGAACGGGGCCACATGGACCCACGTCACGACGCCGAGCCCCGGCGGTACCGCGGACAAGGCCGACAGCGAACTGTTCGCGGTGCGGTGCTCGCGTCCCAGTGCCTGCTGGGCGGTGGGCTCGTCGCAGACTCCGACCGGCCGGACCAAGAACGTGCTGCTGGAGTGGAACGGCACGAGCTGGTCGGTGCACTAGCGACGTTGGGGACGGGGATAGCGGATGAGGCTGCTCGTGACCGGCGGCGCCGGTTACATCGGGAGCGTCGTCAGCACGCAGCTAGTCGCGGCCGGGCATGAGGTCGTCGTGCTCGACGACCTGTCCACCGGGCACGCCGACGCGGTGCCGCCAGGCGCCCGGTTCGTCCGGGGTGACCTGCGCGGCACCGCGGCGGCGGTGCTGGCCGAGGCCGGTGGGACGGACGCCGTGCTGCACTTCGCCGCCCGGTCGCTGGTGGCCGAGTCGGTCGCCGATCCGGCCGGCTACTGGTCGGCCAACCTGGGCGGCACGCTCGCCTTGCTCGAGGCGATGCGCGCGGCCGGAACCGGCCGGATCGTGTTCTCCTCGACCGCGGCCGTCTACGGCGAGCCGGAATCTCTGCCGCTGACCGAGTCCGCGCCGGCCAGGCCGACCAGCCCCTACGGCGCGTCCAAGCTCGCGGTCGACACCGCGCTGGCCGAGTACGCGCGGCTGTACGGGCTGGCCGCGGTCAGCCTGCGGTACTTCAACGTGGCCGGCGCGCACCGCGGGACCGGAGGCCACTGGACCGGCGAACGGCACAAGCAGGAGACCCACCTGATCCCGAACATCCTTGGCGTGGCTCGGCGCGGCCAGGGAGCGGTGAGCATTTTCGGTGCCGACTACCCGACCCAGGACGGCACCTGCGTCCGCGACTACATCCACGTCACCGACCTGGGAGCCGCGCACCTGCTGGCCCTGGCCGCCGCCGAGCCGGGTTGCCACCTGACCTACAACCTCGGTAACGGCCAGGGGTTCTCGATCCGACAGGTGCTGGCGGCCTGCCGGGAGGTGACCGGGCGCGAGATCGAGGTGCGGATGGCCGGCCGGCGGCCAGGTGACCCGGCCGTGCTCGTCGCCTCGTCGGATCTGATCGCCGCCGAACTCGGATGGCGGGCCGAGCGCGGCCTGACCGATATGGTGGCCGATGCCTGGGCGTTCAGCCAGTCATGAGCACGGTCAGCACGAAAGCCGCGTAGGCGGCGATGATCAGCGACCCGGACGTCCGGCCGATGCCGCGGCGCCAGTACGCCAGCGCCAGCACGGCCAGGGTGAGCAGCACGTACCAGGCCGTGATCAGCAGTGTCTGACTGGCCGGGGGGCCCAGCCCCAGGATCGCGGCCGGCAGCAGCAGGCCGGCTACGACGTTGATCGTGTTGCTGTTCAGCGCCGTGCTCAAGGTGGCCGCGCCGCGGCCCCGGCCGGCCAGGTAGACGGCCGCAACCGCGTTCGGCAGGCTGGTAACGGCGGCGAGCACGAGCCCGCCGGTCACGATCTGAGGCACCGACCAGGCGGTGCCGAGCCGGACCGCGGCCCGTTCCATCGCGATGCTGGCCGCCACTACCACGGCCAGGGCGACGCAGGCCACGGCCGCATCGCGCCAGCCGCCGGGAGCCGGGCGGATGGCGTCTTCCAGCTCCAGCTCTTCCTCGGAGATGGCCGAACGCAGCCAGCCGGCCAGCCGGGCCGGCATCAGCCGCTCCAGCCCGCGGCCTTCCCGGCCAAGCACGGCCACGTACGCCGCGAGCACGACAAAGGCGAGGATCAGCCCGGCCGCCGCGGGCAGCCCGCCGGCCACGACGAGCCAGCCGACCACGGCCACCCACAGTGCCACCGCTCCGCCCAGCAGCACGACCTTGCGGTGCAGCCCGATCCGCCCGGCGACGACCGCGCCCAGGCCGAGCAGCGCGGCCAGGTTGAACACGTTCGAGCCGAGGACGACGCCGGCGCCCACGCGCTGCTGGTGCTGGGCGACCGCGGTAACCGCCGCGGTGATCTCCGGCGCGTCCGCGGCCAGGGCGGCCACGATGCCGAGCACCGCCTCGGAGAAGCCGAGCCGTTCGCCGACCCGTTCCAGCCGGGCTACCAGGACGAGGCTGGTCACCAGGCTGACGGCGGTACCGGCCAGGAAGACGGGACCGGCCAGCGCGCTCGTCATGGAGGTATGACCATCTTCAGGGTCTTCCGTTTCCCGCGCGCCGTTAGCTGGACTTTTACCCGATACGGAGCGACAAGGCGGGCGCCCGCCTCTAGGCTCGCACGAGGGTGAGCCTGGCCTCCTGGCCGGCCCGACCTGCTGCGCTGACCTCGTCGACCAGGAGCCACCGCTAGTGACTCAGCATGCCGGGCGCCGGCTCGTGTCCGACCTTAGCGTGCGCCTGGCCGCCTGCCTGGCCGTCGTGGCGTGCGCCGTCGTGGCCTGTTCGAGCGCGCCGCCGCATCCGGTGGTCACGGCGGCCGCGACGACGTCGCTGCCCGGCCGCGACTGCGCGAAGCCCTACCTGCGCTGGCGGAACGGGCCGGTGCGGGCGGCTGTAGTGACACTGACGGCCGCGATGTCCTCCGTTCAGACGGCCGTCAGGGCGGGCGACGCCACCGCGCTCAGGGCGGCCATGCGCCCGCTGACCAGAACGGCGGTCACGCTGGCGAGCTACCCGATGCCACGCTGCGCCGACTCCGGGGGGCTGTACGCCGTCATCCCGACGACCGTGTACCTGGCGGGCCAGCAGGCCAGATCGGCCAGGGACCTGACAGGCTTGCGGGTCGCGGCCGCCACATTGAGCCGCGTGACGACGGACGAGCGTCGGCTGAGCGCAGAGATTGTGGCCGCGGTCGGAGGGACAACCTGCCGGGCCGGGAGCGCGGGAGGGCAGCGACACCCGCCCTGGCCGTGCTAGTCGCCGCGTAGCCTGGTCGCCTCCAGATCGAGGTCGTGCTGCAGACGCCGCCTGGCGCCGTCGCCGATCTGCCCGGTGCTGAACAGCCGGCCAAGCTCGGCGCTCTCGGCCGCGATGAGGTCGCGGCCGACATCCCGGTCGGTCAGGCCGGGCGGCGTGGGCGGCGCGGCTTCGCTCAGCCGGGCCATGTCCCGGTCAAGCCGAACTTCCGCCCGGGCTCGGGCTCGCTCGATCACATCGCCTGCCGCGGCACCGTCGGAGGCCAGTTCGTCCAGCCTGGCCAGGGTGACCTCGGCGAGCCTGACCCGGGCGCGTGCCTCCTCGGCCCCGGTGTCCTGTGCGGTCGCGAGCCCGGCGAACCTGACCAGCGGTTCGAGTGTCAAGCCCTGAACGACCAGCGAGAGGACGATGACCGCGGCGGTCACGACGAGGATCAGGTCACGGTGCGGCAGCGACGACCCGTCGCTTGCGGTCAGCGGTATCGAGAGGGCAGCGGCCAGCGGCACGACGCCCCTGGTGCCCGACCAGGTGACGATGGCCGGAACCGGCCAGCTCAGCCGGCCAGGTCCGCGCCGGCGCTGGCTCAGGGCCGACAGCGGGAACACCCAGGCAATCCGCACGGCCAGCAGGGTTCCCATGACCGCCAGCGCTATGGCCGGCCAGGGTGCTGACCCGGCCAGCGCTCCGATCAGGGCCGGCAGTTCCAGGCCGATGAGCGCGAACACCACGCTCTCGAGCAGGAAGATGACCGGCTGGTAGAAAGCGTGTACCTGGAGCCTGGTGGCCGGCGTGGTGATCGTGAACCTCCGCGAGCCGACGACCAGACCGGTCACGATCACAGTCATGACCGGCGACACGTGCGCGACTGCTCCGAGCACATAGGCCGCATACGGGGTGATAAGCGCGATGACCGTTTCGAGGACGGGGTCGGTCACCCGTTTGCGCACGACGATGATCCCGGTCGCGACGACCGCACCGAGCACGGCGCCGCCGCCAGCGAGCAGTGCGAACTGACCGGCTGCCTTGAGCAGCACGATGGGCCAGGAGCCAGCCGTGGCCGCGCCGCCGACCGCGATCGCGACGGCGATCTGAAACAGCACGAGGCTGGTCGCGTCGTTGAACAGGCTCTCGCCCTGGACGAGCGCCTGCACTTTTGGCGGCAACGAGAGCCGGCGGCCGAGGGCGCTGACCGCGACCGGGTCGGTGCTGGCCAGCACGGCGCCGAGTACGAAGGCCAGGCTGACCGGGATCGCGGCCAGAGCGCTGGCCACGGCCGCGACTGCCGCTGCTGAGGCAAGCACCAGGCCGATCGCGAGCACGACGACCGGCCGCCAGACGGCGCGCAGGTCACGGAGCGGCAGCTCGTCAGTCGCGGCGTAGAGCAAGGGCGGCAAGACGATGAGGCTGACCGCATGAGGAGGTACCTGTACCTGCGGTATGCCGGGCAAGTAACCCGCGACGATCCCGGCGATTACCAGCAGAGACGGAGCTGGCACTCGCAGCCGCCCGGCGAACACGGCGACGACCGTTCCCAGCAGGACCAGGAACAGGATCGTCTCGACACTGCGCACGCCGCTGTACTAGGGCTCGGCCCTGACCGTGGCGACCTGGTCGAGGCCGGCGATCTTCAGCATGGTGGTGGTCGGGCCGTCGGCCTGGACGACCAGGGTGAGGTGGTGATCCCGGGCCAGGGTCAGCAGGACGTGAATAGCGGCGCTGTCGCAGTAGGTCACGGCGGTCAGGTCGGCCGTGACCGGGCCGGACGAGCCGGCGGCCTCGGTGAGCGCGGCCTGGAATCGCGGAGCACTATTCAGGTCGATGTCGCCGGCCGCCCGCACGGTCGGGGGCTGACCGCCGGTGCCGGGCTCGACGTCAAAGCGCGGCGTCAGCTCGCCGTCCTGCGGGCCGGAGCGGGAGAATTGGCCGGCCGGTCCTGGCTCGGTCATGGCAGAAGTTCCTTGGTCATGGTCACGGTGGTCCCCTGGTCGGTTGGGCTGATGCTGACCTCGTCCATCAGGGCATGCATGAAGGCGATCCCATGGCCGCGGGTGCTGCCGGGTTCGGAGCGCGGCGGCCGCCAGGTGCCGGTATCGGTCACCGTGACATCGATGGTCGCGTTGACCAAGCGCACGGTGACATCGATCCGCACCGGCTCAGGACCGTCCTGACGGCCGGCCGGGGAATGCTCGAAGGCGTTGCCGGTCGCCTCGCCGACCGCGATGAGGAGGTCGGCGCCGTCCCGGGCGCCGATCCCGGCGGCCGCGAGCCACTCTCGCAGCCGGGCGCGGATGCGGGCCAGGCAGGCCGGATCCTGCGCGGACTCGTGCACGATCAGGGGGCCGGGCGGCTGGCGGTAGATCAGTACCGCGACGTCGTCCTCGAAACCGGCCGCGGGCATCATGCCGGAGGTGATCTGGTCGGCCAGGGTCTCCGGATGCTCGGCGCGATATGTGGTGAGCAGGTCAGCGGCGGCGCTGATGCCGTGGTCCAGCGATACGTGGCGGCGTTCGGCCAGCCCGTCGGTGTACAGCAGCAAGGTCGCGCCGGCGGCCAGCGCGGCCGATGCCTGCGGCCGCCGCCGTCCGGCCGGAAGCATCGTCAGCGGCAGCGACTGGGCCTGGTCAAGCAGCGACTGACCGCCGTCGGCGGTGACCAGGATGGGGGGCGGATGGCCGGCGCTGCTGTACGTCACGGTGGCCGCCGCCGGGTCGATGATGGCGCAGAAGACCGACGTACAGGCGGCGGCCGGAATCCGGCCGGCGAACGTGTCCAGGTCGGCCAGGGTCTCGGCCGGTCCGGTCGCGCGCAGCAGCACCGCCTGGCCGGCCGACCGGAGCTGGCCCATGACCGCAGCGGCCGGCAGCCCGCGGCCGACGCAGTCGCCGACCAGGACGCCGATCCGGCCGCCGGGGACGGGAACGACGTCGTACCAGTCGCCGCCGACCTCCAGCGGCGCCACCGCCGGCGCGTACCGCGCGGCGAAGCCATGCGGCAGCTTGGTCGGGCCGAGGATCGCCTGCTGCAGGGTCAGCGCGACCGCGCGGGCCTGGGCGTAGCTCCTGGCCTTGGCCAGCACCTGAGCCAGGTGACTGGTCAGGACGGCGCACAGGTCCCGCTCCTCGGCCCGTACTATGCGCGTCGCCGGGAACTCGACCACGAGCGCCGACGTTCCTGCCCCGTCCAACGGCGCGGCGAGCAGCCGGGTTCCGTCGGGGCCGGGCAGGACGGCGACCGAGGCGGCCGGCTGGTGCCGGGCGGCCGCCAGCGCGTCGGTGACGCCGGGGGAGGGGGTGCGGTCAGGAGCAAGTTGCGGCCAGCTGGTGATGGCCGGGGTCGCGGTGCCGCCCGATCCCTGCGTGCTTGACCACTGGGCGCTCGACCACAAGGCAATGGTGGCCTGGCGGGCGTGCAGCGCGGCGGCGATCTCGCGGGCCGCGGTGGTCAGTGTCTCCGATATCTCGCCCGCGGCCGCCAGGGCCGCGCCGAAGCTCGCCAGCGTGGCCTCGCGCTGCGCGGCCAGCCGCTCCGAGGTGACGTCACGAGCCGTGCCGACGAACAGCCGGGCCCGGCCGTCGCGGTCGAGCAGGCTCGCCGAACTGCAGGCGAGCCAGACGGTGTGCCCGTCCCGGTGCTGGACCGGCACGGTATACCGCCCGCCGCCCTCGCGCAGGTAGTCATCCAGGGCGCGGTCGACCAGCGCGCGTGACTCGGAGTCGGTGCCGGAGTCCGGTACCCACGGATGCGGCCAGCGGTACGGCAGGCCCGCGGCCTCGTAGCCGACCAGGTTCAGGAAGGCGTGGTTGGCCTCCACGATGGTGCCCTCGTCGTCGGTGACGAAAAAACCCTCCTGAAGCGTGTCGATCAGGGCGCGCCGGAATCTGGACTCCCGGCTGCGGAACCTGGCCATCTCCAGGTTCGAGCGCACCCGGGCCAGCAACTCGACCGCGGAGAACGGTTTCGGCAGGTAGTCGTCCGCGCCCGCCTGCAGGCCCGCGGCCGCCGCCTCTTCCCCGGCCCTGGCCGACAGGAACACGACCGGGAGCGAGGCGGTGCGCTGATCGGCCCGCAGGGCGGCCACCAGCCGCAGTCCGTCCAGGCCGGGCATCATCACATCGGTCAGCATCAGGTCAGGGAGGTCACTGCGGATCGCGTCCAGGGCCGCCTGACCGTCGGAGACCGCGGTGACCTGGTAGCCGGCCGTGCTCAGCAGCCTGGTCAGGTACTCGCGCATGTCGGCGTTGTCGTCCGCGACCAGCACGCGGGCCGGCGCGCCGTCGCCGGGCCCGGCATCGGCACCAGCATCGGCGGCCGGCCTGAATTCGTCGGGCCGCGACCGGGTGGGCGCGGGGCCGGCACCGATGCCTGCAGGTCCCGGCAGCCAGCGCAGCGCCTCCTGCACGAAGGGGTCGGCGGTAGCCGAGACCACCGACGACGGCAGGCCCCGGGCCACGTCCTCGGCGGGCAGGTGCGCGTGCCCGAAGGGCAGGCTGATGGTGAACGTGCTGCCTTCGCCCTCGGTACTGGACGCGGTGATCGAGCCGCCCTGCAGTGCGATGAGCTCGGAGACCAGTGCAAGGCCGATGCCGCTGCCCTCGTTCGAGCGCGCGCGGGCGTTCTCGATCCGGTGAAAGCGCTCGAACAGGCGGGGCATCTCGACCGCCGGGACGCCGATGCCGGTGTCCGCGACCGTGACGACGGCCCGGTCACCCTCGGCGCGCACCGCAACCCGGACGGAGCCGTCGAAGGTGAACTTGAGCGCGTTGCTGAGCAGGTTCAGCAGCACCTTCTCCCACATGCCCCGGTCCACGTACACCGGTTCAGGCAGCGGCGGGCAGTCCACTTCGAGGGCCAGCCCGGCCCGCTCGATCGCCGACCGGAAGACGCTGGCCAGCTCGGCGGTGGCCTGGGCAAGGTCCACTGGCTCGTAACTCACCTGCATCCGCCCGGCCTCGATGCGGGAGAAGTCGAGCAGAGTGTTGACCAGCCGGCCCAGGCGAAGCCCATTCCGGCTGATCACCTCCAGCTCCTCGCGCACCTGCGGATCAGCGTCGGCCAGCTGCCGCTGCAGTTCCTGCACCGGGCCCATGATCAGGGTCAGCGGAGTGCGGAACTCGTGGCTGATGTTGGAGAAGAACGTGGTCTTGGCCCGGTCGAGCTCGGCGAGCTCCTCGGCCCGGCGCTGCTGGTGCTGATAGCTGCGGGCACTCGCGATGCCGGCCGCTAGGTAGCCGGCGACGAGGTCGACGAAGCCGCGGTAGCCGTCGTCCAGCGGCCGGTACCGGTTGAGCGCGGCGACCAGGAATCCGTAGGGAACGCCGCCCTGCCTGACCAGCGGGACGACCAGAGCCTGGGTCGGGGGCTCGTCCCAGGCACCGCCGGGCAAGCCGGTGAACGGGGAACCGGCCAGGTCGACCAGGACGGACTCGCCGTTCCTGAGGGCAGCGACCGGCCAGACCGGGTCCTGGTCACCGGGGGTCAGCACACCGGGCGCGGCCGGGTGCCCGGATCTGATGCCGGTACGGCCGGCCAGCCTGGCCGTGGTCGCGTCCTCGTCGAACAGGTAGGTGAGCGTGAACGGCAGGTCCTGCCGGTTGCCGTCGAGCTGCTGCCCGGCGAAGGTGAGCATCTCATCGATGGTGCGCACCACGTTCGGGTCGGAGCCCAGGTCGCGCAGGGTCGCCATCCGGCGCTCGCCGATGACACGCTCAGTGCCCTCGCTGACCACGCAGAGCATGCCGACGACCTTGCCGTCCTCGTCGCGCAGCGGGCTGTAGGAGAACGTGTGGTAGGTCTCCTCGGGGTAGCCAGATCGCTCGAGGAACAGCAGCAGGGCCTCGTCCCAGGTCGCCTGGGCCGTAGCCAGCACGGTGCCGATCCGCGGGCCGATGTCGGCCCAGATCTCGGCCCACACCTTGCTGGCGGGCTGGCCGAGAGCCCACGGGTACTTGCGGCCGAGGGTGTCCCGCCGGTAGGCGGCGTTACAGAAGAAGGTCAGGTCCGGGCCCCAGGCCAGCCACATGGAGAAGCGGGACGAGAGCAGGATGTCCACCGCGGTCTGCAGGCTCTGCGGCCAGGTTTCCGGCGGCCCGAGCGGGGTGGCGGCCCAGTCCACTGCGGCCAGGTCGCGGCCGATCTCGTCGTCGGCGGTGAAGACACGGGCGGCCGCCCCCGGATCAGGTGCGGGGCCAGCTGGATGCGACACGGGCTGTCCCTCCTCCGGCCTGGCGCCGCGATCTACCCCGGCAGGAAACGCCAGCACCCCGGACCCGTCATAGGTTCGGGGTGCTGCGGACGTCGTGCGACATCACCTCAGGGTGGACGATGGGACTTGAACCCACGACATCCAGGACCACAACCTGGCGCTCTGCCAACTGAGCTACGCCCACCATAGCCGCCGCGGCGGCCCAGTCAGCATACCGGTTCCTCAGCCTGGCGCAGAACCGGAATCCGGCGGCCCGCCCGCGGGGCCGGCCCCCGGAGCGTACCTGGCCGCTATCTGCCGGGCCGTCGATGTGTCGGGGCCGGGCAGCGGCACGAAGATGGCCTCGCGGTAGTACCGGAGCTCGGTGATGCTCTCCCGGATGTCGGCCAGGGCCCGGTGGCCGCCGACCTTGGCCGGGCTGGCGAAATAGGCCCGCGGGTACCAGCGCCTGGCCAGCTCTTTTACGCTGGATACGTCGATCATCCGGTAGTGCAGGAATTCATCCAGCCTGGGCAGGTCCCGGGCCAGGAACGAGCGGTCGGTGGCGATCGAGTTACCGCACAGCGGCGCCTTGCGCGGTTCCTTGATGTGCCCGCGGACGTAGCCGAGCACCTGATCCTGCGCCTCGGCCAGGGTAATACCGCCGGCCAGCTCGGCCAGCAGCCCTGACGTCGTGTGCATCTCCCTGACCAGGTCGGGCATCTGGTCGAGTGCTTCGGCGGGCGGCTTGATGATCAGGTCGATGCCCTCGTCGATCTCGGTGAGGTCGCCGCCGGTGACGACGCAGGCGATCTCCACGAGCGCGTCGGCGGTGAGATCAAGCCCGGTCATCTCACAGTCAATCCAGACCAGTCGGTCAGTCACTGGTCCAGCCTAGGGCAGGCCCGGCCCGCTGGCCGCCGCGCCACGGCTGCCCGCCGGAGGTTTGGCGCCCGGCGCGAGTGCGGCAATGTGCCCTGGCACCTCGATGCCGGGGCGCAGCAGCGGGTCGGGCACGGGCGGTCCGGTCACCGTGGTCACCGGAAGCACGCCGGCCCAGTAGTCCAGCGCGTAATCCTCGTCATCGTCGCTCGGGCCGCCCGAGCGAGCCTTGACCGAGGCCTCGTCCAGCGGCAGCGCGAGCACGGCGGTCGCGGCCATCTCCTTGCGGGACGGTCGCCGCGAGTTGTCCCAGCGTCCGGGGATGAGGTGCTCGGTGATCGCGGCCACCGCGTCCATCCGCTCTCGCGCGTCGGTGACCAGCCGGGCCGTGCCGTAGATCACCGCGCTGCGGTAGTTCATCGAGTTGTGGAACACCGACCTGGCGCAGACCAGGCCGTCCAGCAACGTGATCGTGACGCAGACCTCGGTTCCCGCGGCGGCCAGCAGGGACCGGTTAGCCGAGGACCCGTGCAGGTAGAGCGTGTCGCCGATCCGCCCGTAGCCGGTCGGCAGCACCACCGGGGTGCCGTCGATGACCACGCCGAGGTGGCAGATCAGCCCGGCGTCGAGCACCTCGTGCAGCGCGGCCCGGTCGGTCAGGCCGCGTTCTCGCAGCCGGCCCAAGGTGGTGCGTTCGGTCGTGGATAGTGCGCGAAACGGGTCCATAACGCCCTACGGTATCCGGGCGACGCAGGCCGGGAAACTAGCCGGGCCGGCTATGGCCCGACGCAGCCGTGGCCGCACAGCCGGTGGGCCAGTGCCTGGTAGAAGACCTGAGCGACCCGGGCCGGGTCGGTGATCTGGTAGGCCTGGCCGCCGGTGGCCAAGGCGATCTTCTTCAGCATCGCGAAGTCGTCGGCAGGCGAGAATGCGATGATGATCACCGCCACCTTGCGCGGTGACGCGCTGAGTGCCGTGAGCTTGGCCAGCAATTGCTGGGCCGTGATGTCGCCCGGGGTGTTGTCGATCCCGGACGCGAGCACGATCACGGTATTGAAGAACTTCGGCTTGTAGGTCGCCTGCATGTACTTGTAGGCATCGAGGATCGACCCGTACAGCGCGACATGCGGGCCGCCGGTAGCGGTCAACGCCGTGTTGACCCGCTGCAGTTCCGCCCGCCTGCTGATCACGCCCAGGCTCTGCGGCAGCGGGCCGATAGGCACCAGCTCCTTGTATGGCTGCCCGTGGTGCAGGTTGTCGGCGAACTCCCACAGGCCGATGTTGGCGGTGTCGGGGAACAGGGCCAGGCCGAGCGAGGCGGTCTGGGTCAGTTCCTGCTCGAAGGTCGGCCCGGTCGGCGCCGACGCGCTGGCGGGCTTGTTCATCGCCGAGGAGACGTCGACCAGGGTCAGGTCGCGCGAGCTGAGCGCGAGCTTGTTCCAGACCGACAGCGCGGCGGGCGCCTCGCTCGGCGCCGGCGCGGTGGCGACCTGCAGCGGCTGTTTGCTCAGGCCCGCGGACGCGGTGAACACGTCGGGCACGCCGCGGCCCGACCGGAACCCGGCGTACCTGATCACGCTCTGGGCGTACGGCTGGGTCAGCACCTTGCCGAACAGCGCGGCCGCTTCCTGGCGGGCGCGGTCGGCGGTGGTCACTACGTACGGGTAATCCAGTACCGGACTCCCGTACGCCGCACTGCTGCCGCTCGGGTACCGCGCCGCCAGGGGCTGATGCGGATAGGCCTGGTCGTAGGAGAGCACCGCCTGCTCGGAGGTGATCGTGATCGGGTCGGTGGACAGCGGCGGCGAGGCCAGGCTGACGAAGTAGCGCAGCGAGTTCGGGTCGTCGAAGTACGACGTGACCTGGGTCGAGTAGACGAACCTGGTGAACTGGACCCGGCCCGCGGTGCTGCGGCCGAGCAGACGGCCGATCTCGACCAGCGAGGCCAGGCCGGCGGCGGTCTGGGAGGGGTCGGGCAGGTCCACCCGGGCGCTGGACGGCAGCGTCGGGCCGCCGTCGGAACTGGGCAGCAGCAGCCGCCAGCTCGAGCGGCTGAAGGCCGGAACGCGCGCGGCGGCGGCTTTGGGCATCACGATCATCAGCGGGGACTCGGCGACGCTGTACCCGGCGGGCTGAATCAGGTTCGCGCCCATGGGCAGACTGCGGGCCCGGTCGACCCACAGGCTGGAATCGGGTATCCACGCGTCGATGCCCGGATGGGGCTGGGCCCGCTGGCCGTCGATCTGGCCGGCCGCCAGTGCCGGTACTTCGGCATCGACCGAGACCGAGACGCAGCGGCCGCCGGCCTGGAGCTGGCTGCGGTTGAAGTAATCGACGACCTTGGTGACGGCCGGCGCAATGTCCGGGCTCACCGCGACGTTCAGCACGATCTGGTTCTTCGAGCAGGTGTAGCGGCCCACGATCTGCGCGGTGGCCCGGCCGATCAGCAGCAGCAAGC
>DASWAH010000269.1:0-4410 GCA_036391235.1 Streptosporangiaceae bacterium | reverse complement strand
GGCAGACAGGTGCAGCCAGGCGCACCCGCCCAGCCAGGCCGGCTCGATCGCGGCCGCGGGCAGCAGCGGCCCGGCGCCGCGGTCGGTCAGCATCGACCGCTGCGAGCCGCCGTCGGACAGCGAGATCACCACGCCCGTATGCGCGCCAGGGATCCGCGGCCCCCTCAGGTCAACGCCGCGCCTGGCCAGCTCGGCGGCGACCAGGGCACCCCCCGGGTCGGCCGCCCGGCCGGCGATCACCCGGCTCCGGCCGCCGAGCTCGGCCACCCAGGCCGCCACGTTGGCCGCCTGCCCGCCGACGGTGACCGCCGTGCGGGCCGGAGTGTCCGTGTCGGGAGCGACCGGGCCGTCGATCCGCACGATGACGTCCAGGTGCGCATCGCCGAGAACGCAGATCAGCGGGGCCGCGTCGTCCGGCATTCCGGCAGCGTAACGTGAAGCCTGAACCGACCTCAGGGGCAGCCGATGAAGCTCAAGCTGGACCTGCACGACATCTACAACCGGGGCGGCGAGATCGACAAGGCGCTCCAGGGCATCATCGACGAGGCCGTGCGGATCAGGGCACCGGTCGTCGAGATCATCCCGGGCAAGGGATCAGGCCAGCTCAAGAAGCACGTGCTGCGGTTCCTTGAGCGCAAGGACATCAAGGCGCTCTACCACCGGGTGGAGAAGGACTCCAAGAACTTCGGCCGGGTCTTCGTGCATTTCCGCTGGAAATAGAAGCGGGTCAGGCGTTCGCCGCCTCGGCCTCGACGAACCTGCGGATCAGGCCGGAGACCTCCTCGACCACGTGCACCAGCATCGTTACCTCGCCGCTGGCGCCGAGCACGGGCGCATTCACCGGGCACCAGTAGCGCTCGCGGAACTCCCCGGGGCGGCCAGGAACCTCGACGTCGTATCGCTGCAGCGCCATCACGTCGCCCTGGCCAGTCTCGGCGACCCGGCGCAGCGACGCGCCGAGGTTGGCCGACCCGGTCGCGCCCGGATCGTCGGGATTATCGGGGAATGCCTCGACCACGGTCCGCCCGACGATCTCCGCGCACGTCTTGCCGCTGAGGTCGCAATAGGCCTGGTTGGCATCGACGATCACCTGGTCGGGCGTCATCAGCATGACCGGGACGGGAAGATGGCGAAATACCGATAGGTAGTCGATCTGCGCATCGTGCACTGTGCCCCCCGCGATGTCAGGCCAGCCGGAAAACGGCTTCCGTCAAATTTACCAATCCCGCAGGTCACGGGCTCGGGCGCTGGCGGCCCGCGGCGGCCCGCGCACCGGCAGCGGGGCTCTGGCCCGCGGCCGCCCCGGCCAGGAACTCCTCGTCGGCCGCGCCGAGGTAGCGCTCGCGCGCTCGCGAGAACGCCATCGCAGCCGAATACGCGCCCCTGATCACGAACGGCGGCTTGCCGTGCCGCGGCCGGTAGGACTGCCGTTCCCAGCCGTCGTAGAGCACCTGATAGCTGGCGTCAGGCAGCAACCAGCCCCATCGCATGCGGATCCCCCGATCCCCGTCCCCCGCCCGGGGAAGAACTCCCTGCCCAGGGCCACGCCCCCGTAGCCCGACAGCAGGTATCCCCGAATTCCTGCTGTCGATGCTGCCATCGGGGAAACTGCCCGTCCAGTGGCGCGCGCGACCATCTATCGACCAGTCAGGCCAGGTCAGCGCCGGGCGCGGCGTCCGTCGGGGTTTAGCGGCGTTTTATCGGATCGCTACCGAACACTGCCGGTCTGACCGGTTACCTGGCAGGATGGCGGCATGAGGTTCCTGTTCAAGCTGGTGATCACCGCTGCCGCCTTGTGGGTCGCGACCGTCTGGATCCACGGCATCAACCTGACCACGCACTCGACGTCGGGCAAGATCGGCACGCTGATCCTGGTCGCGCTGATCTTCGGCATCATCAACGCGGTGCTCAAGCCCGTCGTCAAGACGATCGGCTGCTTCGCCTACGCGATCACCCTCGGCCTGATCAGCATCCTCGTCAACGGCCTGCTGTTCTGGCTCGCCAGCTGGGTGGCCGGGAAGCTGAGCCTGCCGTTCCACGTCACCGGGCTCCTTCCCGCCGTGCTCGGGGCCCTGCTGGTCGGCATCATCGGCTGGCTGGCCAGCCTGCTCGTGGACGAGCGGGAGGGCCGCAAGCGCTAGGCCCCAGTCGCATGCCGGGATCTGGCCAGCCAGATCGCGGCCCCGCAGAGCACCAGGCCGGTCACGGCAACCGTCAGCGGCGCCCAGACCGACCCCGGCAGGTAGCGGTGCGCGACCTCGGGCACGATCATGACCGTGCCGATGGCGCCGAACACGATCGGCAGCACTCGCCTGGACAGCACTCCGAGGGCGAACAGCCCGGCGACCGTTGCCACCCCCAGCGCCTGGCCGGCCGCGGCGTCCATCCCGATCATCGCGCCGGTCAGCAGCCCCGCGCCGGCCAGGAGCAGGCCCGTCAGCTCGGGCCGCAGGTAGCGCCGCCAGGACGCGAGGCCCCAGGCGGCGGCAAGCAGCCACAGGGTGAGACCGAACCAGAAGCTCCCCGGGTGCGGACCGAGCCGGTCGACCCCCGTCTCGGCCAGGGCAATCACGCCGGCGAAGGCCGCCACGTGCTGGGCCGTCGCCCTGGTCACCCAGAACAGCGGGATTGCGGCCGCGAGCCAGGCCGCCTCGGCCGCCAGCAGCGCGTTCTTGTCCGCCATGTGCAGGAAGTCCCTGGTCAACAGGCCGACGAAGGCTGCCACGCCGACGGTCGCGAGCAGCCACAGCACGCTGCGCAGCCGGTCGAGGGCGGGCTGGCGGCCGGCCGGCACCGCGGCCCCGGCGATGAGCAGGACGGCCCCGGCAGCGCCGGCGATGGCCAGTTCGGCGCCCGGCGGCACATGGCGGAACACCTGGTGCACGGTGATGACCGCGGCGGTGACCGCGACCACCGCGCCGACGTAGCCGAGGATCTCGGCGACGAGCGGCAGCCGGCGGTGCGGGCCGGCGCCGATCCTGGCCGTCTCGGCCGCCTCGATCCGGCCGGCCTGGCTGGAGTCGATAAATCCCTCGGAAGTCCACCTGGCTAGCTGCTCATGCAGCGTCTCGGTTGCCTCGGGCATCGCGGCCACCTCCCTCGGGCACGGAACCTGTCGCTCTCGCTCCATCCTGCTGCGCCCGGGCGCAGCCGGGCAGAGTCGAGATACTCAGGAAGGGGGGGTCGCAGGTACTTAATTCAAGGGAGCCGAACTCCGAGCGGGGCCGGGCGGCGGTTGCCGCCCGGCCCTCGGTCAGACGGGTTACAGACCCTGGATGGCTTCCTCCATGACCCGGTCGACGTCCTTCGGGTCGATGTCGAGTTCCCTGGCTGTCTGCTTCTCCGCCCGCTTGATCGACTTGGCCAGCACCTTCTCGACCTTGCTCTCGCCGACAACCAGCAGGCCGGCCTGACCAGGGCTGATGAAGTCGCCGAGTTCCTTGGCCTGGGAGCGGGACATGCCCTTGGCCAGGTGACCGCCAACCCCGCCGATGACCCCGCCGACAGCGGCCGCGCCCAGGATCGAGGGCGGGAACAGCACCCCGACGGCCGCGCCCGCCGCGATTCCCCACCAGGCACCGTGCCGGGTGCTGGTCTCGTCCTTGTTCTCGTGCACCTTGCCTGAGGCGTCCTTGGTGACGACGGCGGCGTCGTACGAACCGACCAGCCCTTCCGCGTGCGCCTCCTTGACGACCTCGTAGTCCTCGCGCGCCGCCTGCTCGTCGGGATATGTCGCGACCAGGATGAACGTGCCGTCGGACCTGGACATGAGACCTCCTTGCGCTGCGCCCGCGCCCGGCCGGAGCGGGCCCGGCTTCCCAGGTTGTCCGGAACCGGCCGGCCTGCCACCACCCACCGAGAGTGATATCGGCTAGGACGCCGGCCGCTCCTGGACCGGACGCAGCTGGTGCAGCGTCCAGCCGCGCCCGGCCGGGTCGAGCGGGCGGGTCCAGCCGGCCAGGATCTCGGCTGCCCGGCGGTACGACATCCTGGCCCGGCCGGTGAGCGGGCAGACATCGGCCGGCCCTGTCCCCCGGCTGGCCCGGCGGTCCGTGCAGAACACCGGCCCGTGCCGGCGCCCGGCCAGCAGCCAGCCAAGGAGGTCCGCCGTGGCCGCCCCGTAGCTGACCGGCGGCCGGACCGGTGCCCGCACCCTGCCCCGGCCCAGATCGAGATCGCAGGCGTCCAGGGCGAGGACCGCGGGAGCCGCGGCGCCGCTGTCTCTCAGCAGGTGCCAGAGCGCCTGCTCGCGCAGGCCGGCCCCGCACCGCCAGAGCTCGGCGGCCTGTGCGCCGGTCAGCGGCGGCCGCGCGGCCGGCACCGCGGCGCGCGGCCGCAGGCGAGCCGTCGGGTCCGCGGTGACCCAGCCCCGGTCCTGCCACCAGGCGATCGCGCTGCGCAGGGCGGACA
>DASWAH010000268.1:0-5116 GCA_036391235.1 Streptosporangiaceae bacterium | reverse complement strand
CTCGGCGTGCGCGGTTACCAGGTCGTGCTGACCGAGGCCGGCCGCGACCTGGGCGGCCGGGTCGCCCAGGAAGCCAGGCTGCCCGGGCTGGCCGCCTGGATACGGGTACGGGACTACCGGCAGCAGGCCATCGAGTCGATGCCGAACGTCGAGATCTACCGCGAGAGCCCGATGACCGCCGGCGACATCGCCGAGTTCGGGTTCGAGCATGTCGCCGTGGCGGCCGGCGCGACCTGGCGGCGGGACGGCGTGGCCCGCTGGCACGCCCGGCCGGTGCCGGTGCAGGCCGGCGCCGAGGTACTGACCCCCGACGACCTGATGGCCGGCCTGCGTCCGGCCGGACCGCGGGTCGTGCTGTACGACGACGACCACTATTACCTCGGCGGCGTCCTGGCCGAACTGCTGCGGGCCGAGGACTTCGAGGTCGAGATCGTCACGCCGGCACCGCAGGTCTCGGCCTGGACGGTGGCGACGATGGAGATCACCAGGATCCAGCGGCGGCTGCTCACGGCCGGCGTCGTCCTGCGGACGAACGCCGCGCTGACCGCGGTCTCGGCCGGGAAGGTCACGGTCGCCAGCACGTACACCGGGCAGAGCACCGACCTGGCCGCCGACAGCGTCGTTCTGGTCACCGCCCGCCTGCCCCGCGACGAGCTCTACCACGAGCTGACCGGCCGACAGGCGGCTGGCCAGCTCCGCTCGGTCCGCGCGATCGGCGACGCCTGGGCCCCCGGGACGATCGCGGCCGCCGTCTGGTCCGGCCGCCGCTACGCCGAGGAGTTCGACGCCGAGATGCCGGGCACCGACGCGGTGCCGTTCCGCCGCGAGGTCACCCAGCTGGCCGGTGATGCGCCGTGAGCGGCGCCGTAAGCGACCCCGCGAGCGGCCTGGCGAGCGCGCAGGAGACGACCGGCGCGATCCTGGCTGACACGATCGCGCTGGCCAGGATTCCGGCCCCGGCCGGCCAGGAGCACGACCGCATCGCCTGGCTCGACCGGCGGCTGCGGCGCGGTCCGGGGGACCTGCACCACGACGAGGCCGGCAACCTGCACTGGACGTTCGGCCGGCCGCCGTTCGAGCTGATGCTGCTCGTGCACGTGGACACGGTCTTCGGCGCCGACCTGGACCACGAGCCTTCGCTGCGGGACGGCTGGCTGCACGGGCCGGGCACCGGCGACAACACGGTCGCAATCACGACCGCCGTGCACGTGACCGAGCGCCTGGCGGGCGCGATCGCCGCGCCGCTGGCCGTGGTGTTCACGACCGGCGAGGAAGGCCTCGGCGGGCTGCGCGGCGCCCGGCACGCCTGCGCGACCGTCGACGCCCGGCAGGTGATCGCGCTCGAGGGGCACGGACTCGACGCGGTCTTCACCGAGGCGATCGGCTGCCTGCGGGTCG
The DNA here is from genome assembly GCA_036391235.1 of Streptosporangiaceae bacterium. Lineage (GTDB taxonomy): Bacteria > Actinomycetota > Actinomycetes > Streptosporangiales > Streptosporangiaceae > Chersky-822. The sequence continues at coordinate 3,718 of DASWAH010000268.1, read as the reverse complement.
AGCTGACCATCGCCGGGCCCGGCGGCCATTCGTGGTGGGACCGCGGCCGCCCGAGCGCCGCCCACGAACTGGTCCGGCTGCTCGGCCGGCTCCTCGACGCCGTCCCCGCCGGGGTGGCCGTCAACGTCGGTATCGTGCAGGCCGGTGCGGCGGTCAACGCGATCGCGGGACATGCACGGGCCCTGGTCGAGGGCCGGGCCCTGGACGAGCAGTCGCTCGAGCAGCTGTTCCGGCTGATCTTTGAGCTAGCCGGCCAGGGCGAGCGGCCGGCCGCCGCTCAGGTACTGGACCGGCGGCCGGCCGGGCGGATCGGCCGCGAGCACCCGCTGACCGCCGCCGTGCTCGAGGTCCGCCGGGGCCTCGGCCTGGGCGAGCGGCTCGCGGACGGGTCGACCGACGCGAACGCCGCACTCGCGGCCGGGCGGCCGGCGCTCGCGCTCGGCTGCGTCCGCGGCGCCGACATGCACTCGCCGGCCGAGCGGATCCAGATCGCCTCGATCGCGCTCGGCGCGGCCCAGCTGGAAGGCGTGCTGGCGAGGCTGCTCGCCGGCCAGGCAGAACCGATGATCGCGACCACGGTGAGGGACCAGCCATGATCAGGACCGGCAAGGAGTACAAGGAGTCGCTGGCCGACGGCCGCGAGATCTGGATCGACGGCGAGCGGGTGCCCGACGTGACCACCCACCCAGCGTTCCGGCCGATCGTGGACGTGCGGGCCCGGATCTACGACCTGGCCCACGACAGCGCGACCGCGGCTACGATGACCTACGCCGACGACGAGACCGGGCAGCTGTGCGCGATCGGCGGCAAGCCGCCGCGGACCAAGGCCGACTGGCAGGCCAAGCACGCGGCCGTCGAGACCGTGCTGGACGACGTGGGCGGCGTGGTGACCAGAGTCGGCGACGAGACGGTCGGCGAGATGTGGTCACTGTACGACGGCCAGGACGTGCTCAACGAGATCGATCCCCGGTTCTCGGCCAACATCCGCGATCATGTCCGCCGGGCCGCGCTGAACGACCCCTTCCACGTCTCGGCCAACACCGACCCCAAGGGCGATCGCAGCCGCCACCCGCGCGACCAGGACCCTGACGTGCTGCTGCACGTCGTCGGCGAGACCGACAACGGCATCGTGGTCCGGGGGGCCAAGTTCGAAACCGCGGCCGCCTACGCCAACCAGGCGTTCGTCAAGCCGACGATCGGGGACTGGGGCAACGAGGCACTGTCCGACTACGCGGTCGGGTTCATCGCCGACATGGGCGCGCCCGGGATCAAGCACATCTGCCGGTCCGGGTTCGCCGGCCGCGGCAGCGCCGAGGACTACCCGCTCAGCAACCGTTTCGACGAGATCGACACCATGATCGTGTTCGACGACGTCGAGATCCCTTGGGAGAACGTGTTCTTCTACCGGCACACCAGGGCGGCCGCGTTCATCAGGGCGACCCTGCACCGGTACAGCATGTACTCCTTCGTGCACCGGCACCTGCGGCTGGCCGACCTGATGCTCGGCCTGGCCTACGCCAACGCCCAGCAGACCGGGGTGAAGATGCACCAGGGCGTGCGGGAGAAGATCGCCCAGCTCGCCTGCTACCGGGAAGGCATCGCCGCCCACCTGGCCGCCTCGATCGAGATGGCGGAGGAGAGCCCGGGCGGCCTGCTGATGCCGAACCAGGCACTGCTGTACACCGGCCGCGTGCACGCCTGCTCGCAGTTGCCCGAGATGATGCACATGGTCCGTGACCTGTGCGGCTGCCAGATCAGCCTGGTTCCGAGCGCAGCCGCGTTCGCCGCCGACGGTCCAGGGGAATGGCTGAGCAAGTACTTCAAGGTCGGCGACATCGAGGCGGAGGACCGGAGGAAGATGCTGGCCTACGGACGTGACCTGCTCAACTCCGACTACGCCGGGCACCGGCTGACGTTCCAGCTGTTCGCCCAGTCGCCGCCGTTCTCGCACCTGCTGGCCGTCTACAACAACTACGACTTCGGCCCGGCCGTCGAGCGGATGGCCCGGTCCGCGGGGATCGAGGCCCCGCTGCGGAGCGCGGGCGGCGGACAGTGGTGAGCGAGGCGATCGTGGTCGGCGGCCACCGCCGGATCCAGCCGTTCAACACCGCCGACACCTATCCAGAGCAACGGCTGTCCAACGACCTGTGCCAGGCCGTCGTGGCCGGTCAGACGGTCTACCTGAGAGGCCAGGTCGCGCAGGACCTGGACAGCCGGGAGTCGGTCGCGATCGGCGACCCGGCGGGCCAGGCCGGTCAGGTGATGGACAACATCGAGCTGCTGCTCGGCGAGGCCGGGGCCGGGCTCGAGCACATCGTCACCTGCACCGTCTACCTCACCGACATCCGGCACCGGGAGGCTGTCTACGGAGTGCTCGGCGAGCGGATGCGGGGCGTCTACCCGTGCTTCACCGGCGTGGTCGTCCAGGCCCTGGCCAGGCCGGAATGGCTGGTCGAGGTGACCGCGACCGCGGTGATCCCGTGACGTTCTCGCTGGCCGGCCGGTGCGCCCGCACCGGCATGCTGGGCCTGGTAGTCACGTCGTCGAGCCCGGCGGTGGCGGCCAGGTGCGCCTGGGCCAGGGCCGGGACCGGCGCGGTCGCGACCCAGAACATCACCGACCCGTCGCTCGGGCCGGCCGTGCTGGACTTGCTGGGCGCGGGCCGGTCCGCCGCGCAGGCCCTGCACGATGCGCTCGCCGCCGCCCGGCACGCCGAGTACCGGCAGGTCGCGGTCGTCGATTCAGCCGGCCGGACCGCGGCCAGGACCGGGACCCGCACTCTCGGCCGGAACAGCACCGCCGCCGGGCCGGACTGTGTCGCGGCGGGAAACCTGCTGGCCACCGAGGACGTGACCGCCGCCATGGTCGCGGCGTTCGGGCAGCGGCCGCTGGAGCACCTGGCTGACCGGCTGCTGGACGCGCTGCGGGCGGGCGCGGCGGCCGGCGGCGAGGAAGGCCCGCTGCACTCGGCCGGGCTGGTCGTCGTCGACCGGGTCAGCTGGCCGGTCACCGACCTGCGGGTGGACTGGCACGACGACCCGGTCGGCGAGCTCGGCCGGCTCTGGGAGGTCTGGAAACCGCAGGAAGGCGACTATGTCAGGCGGGCCGTCGACCCGGCCTCGGCGCCGAGTTACGGCGTCCCCGGCGACGCCTAACCCGAGCGCGCCAGCTCAGCGCGGACGCAGGGCCGCCGGGCGGGACTGCGCGCGGCGGCGGAGGACCGTGATCGCCGCGGCGGCCGCGGTCGCGATGACCATGACCAGGAATCCGTGCGCGATCCACTGCAGCGCGTTCACGGCCAGGCCCGTCGTCGACAGGACACCGCCGGGGATCGTCACGATCCCGGCCAGCGTCGCCGCGACCAGGTAGGCCAGCGGCGGGACCGGGATGATCAGATGGGCCGCGTCGGTCCTGACCGCCGACGCCGCGGCCAGGGTTCCGACGATGAGGAACACGCCGAGCAAGGTCCCCGGCTGCCCGCCGGTCACCGCGGTCAGCAGCGCGCCGAGCCCGGCGCACCCGGCCACGATGGCCACGCCATAACGGCCGGGCAAGGACCAGGACTGCCGTCCTGGCCCGGCCGGCCCTCGGCCCGGCCCGCGCCCTGGTCGCCGCCCGGGACCGCGGCGGCCGCCCTCAGGCCCGGCGCCACGGGGCGGCGCTGGCCAGGAACCCCGGCCGGGGTACTGATCGTTCTGACCGGCAGGAGGCCTGGGCC
>DASWAH010000267.1:0-9907 GCA_036391235.1 Streptosporangiaceae bacterium | reverse complement strand
GGTATCGGGCCGGGCACCCGGTCACGACTGGCCTGCCGACGGCCTGGCGGCCCGGGCCGCGGCCGTTCCCAGGCTGGTCGGCGCCGTTCCCGGCCTGGTCGCCGCCGCCGCTGCAGCTGCCCCGCCAGGCCGACCGCCGGTTCACGATCGGCCGCGCGCTCGCCTGCGACCTCACCCTGGCCGACCTGAGCGTGTCCCGCTGGCATGCCCGGCTGCACCAGGAGGACCAGCAGTGGCTGCTGTCCGACCTGGGATCGACCAACGGGACCCGGCTGAACGGCTGGCGGGTGACGACCGGCGTCCCGGTCAGCCCGGGCGACCAGGTCAGTTTCGGCTCGCTCACGTTCGTGATCACCGACGGGGCGGCCGGTTCGGCCTGACCGGCCGACCCAATAGAGTCGGTGCGTGACTGTCGTTCTCATCGTGCGGCACGGCCTGACCGCGGCTACCGGGACCGCGCTGTCGGGGCGTACGCCCGGCATCTCGCTCGATGACCGGGGCCGGGCCCAGGCCGCTGCGGTCGCCGAGCGCCTCGCTCCGGTGCGGCTCGACGCGATCGTCTCGAGCCCGCTGGAACGTTGCGACCAGACGGCCGCCGCGATCGCCGCGAGCCAGTCGCCCGCCGCCGAGGTCACCACCGACGAGCGGCTGATCGAGGTCGGATACGGTGACTGGACCGGGCAGCCATTGCGCAAGCTGGCCAAGGAACCGCTCTGGCGGGTGGTCCAGGCCCATCCGAGCGCGGTAACGTTCCCGGGGAATGGCGGCGAGACGCTGCCCGACATCCAGCGCCGCGCGGTCGCCGCGGTCAGGGACTGGAACGCCAGGCTCGGCCCAGAGGCGGTTTACCTGATCTGCTCGCATGCCGACGTGATCAAGGCCATCCTGGCCGATAGCCTTGGCCTGCACCTCGATTTGTACCAGCGGATCCAGATCGATCCGTGCTCGCTGAGCGTCATCCGCTACACACCGCTCCGCCCGTTCGTCGAGCGGATGAACGATACCGGCGGGAGCGTGCGGGGGCTGGTCAGATCGGACAAGACCACGGCCGGGGCCGGAGGCCTGCGGCCGGGTGATGCGCCCGTGGGCGGCGGCGCGGGAGGATAAGGACATGCCGGTGTATGCGTATGACCCGCCGGAGCGGTTCGTCGCGGGAACCGTCGGCCAGCCAGGTCAGCGCGCCTTTTACCTGCAAGCCAAGGCCAGCGGCCGGATCACCAGCGTTGCTCTGGAAAAAGGCCAGGTCAGCCAGCTGGCCGAGCGGCTCGATGAACTGCTCGACGAGGTACTGCGGCGGACCGGCGGCTCGGCCGCCATTCCGGCGGTGGCGCCCGACGCCCTGGCCGATGACGCTCCGCTTGAGCAGCCGCTGATGGAGGACTTCCGGGTCGGCGCCATCGCGCTGGCCTGGGACGGCGACAGCGAGCGGGTGATCATCGAGGCGCAGGAAATGAGCGACGAGCCGATCGAGCCGCTGACCGAGGAACTGCCGGAAGACGGCCCGGCGATCCTGCGGGTCACGATCACCGCGGCCGCGGCCCGGGCCTTCGCCAAGCGCGCGCTCGCCCTCGTGACGGCCGGCCGGCCGCCGTGCCCGCTCTGCGGCCTGCCGCTGGACGCGTCCGGTCACGTGTGCCCGCGGCAGAACGGACATCGGGTTGGCCGCGACTGAGCGGACACCCGACCGGTCGGACCGGAACGCGAACGCGGCGGCGCACGATGCCGCCATCGACCTGCTGGCCCGCGGCGAACTGGAGATCGCGGGCCGCCTGGCCGAGGCCTCGAACGCCACCTTGTACTGCACGATCGCCCGCGACAAGACCACGGCCGCTTGCGTCTACAAGCCGGTCGCGGGGGAGCGGCCGCTGTGGGACTTCCCGCACGGCACGCTGGCCGGCCGCGAGCTGGCCGCCTACGAGCTGTCGAGGGCGTCCGGCTGGGACATCGTGCCGCCCACGGTCTACCGGGACGGGCCGTTCGGGCCCGGGATGTGCCAGCTCTGGATCGACGCCGATCCCGATGTGGACCTGATCGCGCTGGCTCGCAGCAGCAAGCACGCCGGACTGCGGTCGATGGCCGTGTTCGACGCGGTGATCAACAACGCGGACCGCAAGATCGGCCACCTGCTGCCGGCCCCCGGCGGCCACCTGTACGGCTGCGACCACGGCGTCTGCTTCGCCGAGGAGTACAAGCTGCGGACCGTCCTGTGGCAATGGCGCGGCGACGCGCTGACCGAGCCCGCGGTCGCGACCCTGGAAAGCCTGCTCGACCAGTTCCGCACCGGCGACCTGACCAGCACGCTCACCCGGTGGCTGACCCAGCAGGAAGTCAGGGCGACCAGGATGCGGGTAGAAGCACTGCTGCGGTACAAGGTGCATCCGTACCCCCCCGAGGACTGGCCCGCCGTCCCCTGGCCGCCTATCTAACCCCGCGTATCTAGCCCCGCGTCCCGCCGTCGCGGCGCCGCAGGTAGCGCTCGAACTCGCGGGCGATGGCGTCGCCGCTGGCTTCCGGCAGGTCGGTGGCGTCCTTGGCTTCTTCCAGGGCGCGCACGTACTCGGCGACCTCGGCGTCCTGCTCGGCCAGCTCGTCGACGCCGCGCTCCCAGGCCCTGGCCTCGTCGGGCAGGTCGGCCAGCGGCATCGGGACGTCCATGATGTCCTCGATGCCGCGCAGCAGGGCCAGCGTGGCCTTCGGGCTCGGCGGCTGCGCCACGTAGTGCGGCACCGCGGCCCACAGCGACACTGCGGCGACGCCCGCGTTCGTGCAGGCGTCCTGCAAGACGCCGACGATGCCGGTGGGACCCTGGTAATCGACCGGCTCGATCTGCAGGGCGGCCGCCTGCTTCTCGTCAGAGGCGGCCACGGTCACCGGAACCGGGCGGGTGTGCGGCGAGTCCGCGAGCAGGGCACCAACCAGGATCACCAGCTCCGCGCCCATCTCGGTGAAGCCGTCGACCAGCTCCTGGCAGAACCGCCGCCAGCGCATGTTCGGCTCGATGCCGTGCACGAGCACGATGTCGCGGTCCATGCCGTCCGGGCGGGCCTTGACCAGCCTGGTGGTCGGCCAGGTGAGCCGCCGGTGCTGGCCGTCGGTGACGTCGAGCACGGGCCTGCTGACCTGGAAGTCGTAGTAGTCCTCAGGATCGATCTCGCCGATCGGCTTGGCGTCCCATGCGGTGCCCAGGTGCGACACGGCAGAACTGGCCGCCTCACCCGCATCGTTCCAGCCTTCGAAGGCCGCGATGACTGTCGGCGAGGTCAATGCTGAGATGCCGTCGAGCTCGATCTGAAGCCACCTCCGTGACTGCGCCCTGGCCTGCAGGCAGGCCGCCATCCTGACGGCCCCAGCCTACGTGCCCCGGCGGGCCCATAAGATAGGCCTATCATGTCGCGTATCGCCGATCCGAAGCACGGACCGCTACGTGCGGTCCTGGCCGAGCGCGTGGTCATCGCCGACGGCGCGATGGGCTCGATGCTGCAGGCCAGCCCGGCCACCCTGGACGACTTCGCCGGGCACGAGGGCTGTAACGAGATCCTCAACGTGACCAGGCCGGACATCATCCGGTCGGTGCACGACGGTTACCTCGCGGCCGGCGTGGACGCCATCTCCACCAACACGTTCGGGGCCAACCTCGGCAATCTCGGCGAATACGGCATCTCCGACCGGATTTTCGAGCTGTCGCAGGCCGGCGCCGTCCTGGCCCGCCAGGCCGCCGACGCGGCGGCCGCCGACGGCCGGCCCCGCTGGGTCCTCGGCTCCATCGGCCCCGGCACCAAGCTGCCGACCCTGGGCCACGTCTCGTTCGCCGAGCTGCGCGACGCCTACCAGCTCAACGCGGCCGGGCTGCTGGCCGGCGGCGCGGACGCGCTGATCGTCGAGACCTGCCAGGACCTGCTGCAGGCCAAGGCAGCCCTGATCGGGGCCCGCCGGGCGATCAGCGACCTGCCGGACGAGCGGGACATCGTCCTGATCGCCCAGGTCACGATCGAGACCACCGGCGCGATGCTGCTGGGCAGCGAGATCGGGGCCGCGCTGACCGCGCTCGAGCCGCTCGGTATCGACGTGATCGGGCTGAACTGCGCCACCGGGCCGGCCGAGATGAGCGAGCACCTGCGGTACCTGGCCGCCCACGCGCGGGTACCGCTGTCCTGCATGCCCAACGCCGGCCTGCCCGAGCTGACCAGCAACGGAGCCTTCTATCCGGTCACGCCGGAGGAACTGGCCGACGCGCATGAGACGTTCAGCCGGGAGTTCGGCCTCGCTTTGGTCGGTGGCTGCTGCGGCACCACGCCAGCCCACCTCGCCGAAGTGACCAGCAGGCTGGCGGGCCGGCCGGTGGCGAAACGGCGCCCGCGACCCGAGCCCGGGGTGGCGTCGCTGTACCAGCACGTGCCGTTCCGCCAGGACACCGCGTTCCTGGCCATCGGGGAGCGGACCAACGCCAACGGCTCCAAGGCATTCCGCGAGGCGATGGTGGACGGCCGGCTCGACGACTGCGTCGAGATCGCCAGGGCCCAGACCAGAGACGGCGCGCACCTGCTCGACCTCTGCGTGGACTACGTCGGCCGGGACGGCGTGGCCGACATGGCCGAGATCGCCAGCCGGCTGGCGACCGCGGCGACCTTGCCGCTGGTACTGGACTCCACCGAGCCCGACGTGATCAGGGCCGGGCTGGAGCGGCTCGGCGGCCGGGCCGTGGTGAACTCGGTGAACTACGAGGACGGCGACGGCCCCGATTCGCGGATCGCCCGGGTCATGCCGATCATCCGCGAGCACGGCGCGGCCGTGGTCGCGCTCACGATCGACGAGCAGGGCCAGGCCAGGACGGCGGAGTGGAAGGCTGCCGTGGCCAGCCGGCTGATCGAGGACCTGACCGGCAACTGGGGCATGCGCCGGTCCGACATCATCGTCGACTGCCTGACTTTCCCGATCGCGACCGGCCAGGAGGAGACCAGGCGGGACGCGATCGAGACGATCGAGGCCATCCGCGAGGTCAAGCGCCGCTACCCGGAGGTACAGACCACGCTCGGCGTCTCGAACGTCTCGTTCGGCCTCAACCCGGCCGCCCGGGCCGTGCTGAACTCGGTGTTCCTGCACGAGTGCGTGAAGGCCGGGCTGGACTCGGCGATCGTGCACGCGGCCAGGATCATGCCGATCGCGCGGATACCGGCTGACCAGCTGCAGGTCGCACTCGACCTGGTGTACGACCGGCGCCGGGACGGCTACGACCCGCTGCCGGTGCTGCTCGAGCTCTTCGAGGGCGTCGACACGGCCTCGCTCAAGGCCAGCCGGGCCGCCGAACTGCTGGGGCTGCCCCTGTGGGAGCGGCTCAAGCGCCGGATCGTGGACGGCGAGAAGAACGGCCTCGAGGCGGACCTGGACGAGGCCCTGGCCCAGCGGCCCGCCCTCGAGATCGTCAACGACGTCCTGCTCGACGGCATGAAGACGGTCGGTGACCTGTTCGGCTCCGGCCAGATGCAGCTGCCGTTCGTGCTCACCTCGGCCGAGGTGATGAAGGCCGCCGTCGGCTACCTCGAGCCGCACATGGAACGCTCGGACGAGGCCGGCAAGGGCAAGATCGTGCTGGCCACGGTCAAGGGCGACGTGCACGACATCGGCAAGAACCTGGTCGACATCATCGTCTCCAACAACGGCTACGACGTCGTCAACCTCGGCATCAAGCAGCCGATCTCGGCGATCGTGCAGGCCGCGGCCGACCACGACGCCGACGTGATCGGGATGTCCGGGCTGCTGGTCAAGTCCACGGTCGTGATGCGGGACAACCTGGCCGAGCTGAACTCGCGCGGCTTGGCCGGCCGGTGGCCCGTCCTGCTCGGCGGGGCCGCGCTGACCAGGTCGTACGTGGAGCAGGACCTCGCCGGGCTGTTCGACGGCGAGGTCAGGTACGCCAGAGACGCGTTCGAGGGCCTCCGGCTGATGGACGCGATGATGGCGGTCAAGCGCGGCGTGCCAGGTGCCGCGCTGCCGGCGCTGCGCGAGCGCCGGGTGGCCAGGCGCCAGGCCGAAGGATCCGGCGCGGACTTCTCGGCTGCCGGTGCCGCGGGGTCGCCCGCGACCCGCTCGGACGTGAGCGCCAGCGAGCCCGTGCCCGAGCCGCCGTTCCTCGGCACCCGGGTCGTGAAGGGCATACCGCTGGCCGAGTACGGCAGTTACCTCGACGAGCGGGCGCTGTTCCTCGGTCAGTGGGGCCTGAAGCCGACCAGGGGGAAGGACGGTCCCTCGCACGAGGAGCTGGCCGAGACCGAGGGCCGGCCGCGGCTGCGGATGTGGCTGGAGCGGGCCCAGACCGAGGGCCTGCTGCAGGCCGCGGTGGTGCACGGCTACTTCCGGTGCGTGAGCGAGGGCAACGACCTCATCGTGCTCGGCGACGACGGCGCCGAGCGGGAGCGGTTCACGTTCCCGCGCCAGCGCCGGGACCGCCAGCTGTGCCTGGCCGATTTCTTCCGGCCGCGTTCGTCGGGCGAGACCGACGTGGTCGCCTTCCAGCTGGCGACCATCGGGCCGGCGATCAGCGAGGCCACCGGCGAGCTGTTCGCCAAGCACGCCTACCGCGACTACCTCGAGCTGCACGGGCTGTCGGTGCAGCTCGCCGAGGCGCTGGCCGAGTACTGGCACGCCAGGACCAGGGCCGCGCTCGGCATCAGCGGCGCCGACCCTGACGACCTCGACGGCATCCTGCGGGTCGGCTACCAGGGCTGCCGCTACTCGTTCGGTTACCCGGCCTGCCCTGACCTGGAGGACCGGGCCAAGGTGATGCGGCTGCTCGAGCCCGAGCGGATCGGGGTCACGCTGTCGGAGGAGTTCCAGCTCGCACCTGAGCAGTCCACCGACGCGCTGATCGTGCATCACCGCGAGGCGAAGTACTTCAGTACGTAAGACCAGGTGCAGAACTCCCCGATGTCACCTTCGCGGCCGCTCGAAGCCGTCCTGTTCGACATGGACGGACTGCTGGTCGATTCCGAGCCGCTCTGGTTCGAGGTCGAGCACTCGGTCATGGCCAGGCTGGGCGGCCACTGGACCGAGGCCGACCAGCGCAAGCTGGTCGGCGGCTCGCTGCACACCAGCGTGGGCTACCTGATCAGCCGCGGCACCAGGGACGTCAGCCACGACGAGGTGGCCGGCTGGCTGATCAGCGGCATGGCCGACCTGCTGGCCGAGCGCGAGGTCACGGTCATGCCGGGCGCGGCCAGCCTGCTGGCCGAGATCAGGGCGGCCGGGATCCCGCGGGTCCTGGTCACGTCGTCGGAGCGGGTCATCATGGACGCCGTGCTGGCCAGCCTGATCAGGCACGGGATCTCGTTCACGGCGACCGTGTGCGGCGCCGACGTGACCCGCCCCAAGCCCCATCCCGAGCCGTACCTGCGGGCGGCCCGCCTGATCGGCGCCGACCCCCGGGCCTGCGTGGCCCTGGAAGACTCGCCCAACGGGGTCGGGGCGGCGCTGGCGGCCGGCTGCGTGACCGTCGCCGTGCCCGGCGTGGCCGAGGTGCCCGAGCGCCCCGGCCTGACGATCGCGGCCTCGCTGGCCGACCTCGACCTGGCTAAGCTCCGCGATCTGGTGGCGGCGAGCCGGTTATCCCGAGCCGGCCGGCAGGCGCCTGGCCAGCAGCCAGGCCAGTCCGATCGGCAGCGCGGCCCCCAGCGCGGCCAGCCTGGTGCCCGCGGCCAGGCTGGTGGTGGTCGCCCGGGCCGCACCCGGCCTGGCCGGCGGAGGCAAGCTGGCGAATGCGCGGCCTCCCGAGGCCGGATCGGCCGGGCTGCCCGAGATCGCCGCGGCGATCGCCGTCCGCTGGCCCGCGCCGAGCTTAGGGACCTGCCGGGCGAGCTGGTGCGGCAATGTCAGGACGAGCACTCCGCTCACGATCGCGGTGAGCACCGCGACGCCGATCGCCGAGCCGACCTGCCGAGCCGTGCTGGACAGGCCGGACGCCTGGCCCAGCCGAGCGAACGGGACGGCCAGCAAGGTGGCCGAGGTCAGCTGGCTGATCGCGAACCCGACCCCGGCTCCGTAGATCATCAGCGGGAGCGAGATCAGCCAGTACGGGACGCCGGGGGTTAGCACCAGGGCGACCAGCAAGAGCCCGGTGACCTCGAGTCCCAGCCCGAGCAGGACCCACGTCCTGGCCGGCGTCCGCGGGCGGCGGATCGTAACCGGGGCCGAGACGAACGAGCCGAGCGCGACCGGCAGCAGCACGACCTGAGCACCGAGCGGGCTCAGGCCCCGGCCGACCTGCAGGTACAGCGGCAGCAGGAACAACAGCCCGAACTCGCCGAGCGCGACCACCAGCAGGGCGAGCAGTCCGGCCCTGAACGACGGTATGCGCAGCAGGGTGAGATCGACCAGCGTGGGCCGATCCCGCCGGGCCCGCGCCCGTTCCGTCGCCAGGAACGCCAGGAGGGCCAGCACGCACCCCAGCAGGGCCAGGAAGGCCAGCGAGACGCGGCCGTCGCCGGCCCAGCGCACCGGCCCGAGCACGAGTGGCCTGGTCGCGGTCAGCCACCCGGCCCTGGGCGCCTCGACCAGCCCGAATACCAGCAGCACGAGCCCGGCCAGCAAGAGCACCTGCCCGGCCGGATCGGCTCCTTCTGAGCGCCGCCCGGGTATCGGGGGGATCGTCGACATGGTGCCCGCGATGACGACGACGGCCAGCGGGAGGTTGACGATGAACGCGGCCTGCCAGCCGAACGCGTCGACCAGGGCCGAGCCAGCCAGCGGGCCGAGGGCCGCGGCGACGGCGATCGTCACGCCGTAGACTGCGAAGGCGGCGGCGCGGGCCTCCCCGCGGAAGGTCGAGTTGATCACGCTCAGCACCGACGGCAGGATCGCGGCCGCTCCGGCTCCCTGCACCAGGCGGGCCGAGACCAGCGCGGCCCCGTTCGGGGCCAGCGCACAGGCCAGGCTGGCCGCGGCGAACAGCACGACTCCGGCCAGCAGCGTCCGGCGCTGGCCAAGACGGTCGGCCAGCCGGCCCGACGAGATCAGCAGGGACGCCAGCGTGACCCCGTATCCCGAGACCACCCATTCGCCGGCGGTCAGGCTGAGGCCGAGCGACCGGCTGATCGATGGCAGGGCTACGTTCACGATCGTCGCGTCGATGATTGCCAGCGTGGTCGCGAGGCCGAGGAAGACCAGCGCCCCGCGGCGCGCGGGCGTGACGGCCGCGTCCCCGCGCGGCGCGACCACGCCGGAACCTGCTGCTGATGTCATGAGAACTCCTGGCCACGGGAGAGACGGGGGATACTAGTTTGTCAAGTCGCTAGATAAACTAGCTACGTTGCAAGCTAGCATAGAGTCTGTGGCCGACAACAACGACGTGACGCTGGCGCTGCGGGAGGTCCAGCGAGCCGTGCTCGAGATCAGGCAGGAGCTGGCCCGGCGGCTCCACGTCGGGGTGAACGACGTGGCCGCCCTTGACCAGCTGGTCTTCGCCACCGAGCCTCTCGGCCCGGTCGAGCTGGGTAACCGGCTCGGCATGCGCAGCGCCTCGGCCACCGCGCTGGCCGACCGGCTGGAGCAGGCCGGCCACGTCAGGCGCCAGCCCCATCCCACCGACCGGCGACGGCAGACGCTGGCACCGACGGACCACGCGATCGCCGAGGTCGTCGCGGCCCTGCGGCCCCTTATCGACCGGCTCAACGCGGCCGCGGCGGAGCTGTCACCTGATCAGGCCACCGCCACGGCCGCATTCTTGCGTCAGGCGGCCGGGATCATGCGCGAGTACGCATCAGGCAGGGATGTGACCGGCCAGGACGGGACCGGCCGGGACGGTAGCGGCCGGGACGCGACCGGCCGCGGCGACGACACGACCCGGACCGCGGTCAGGCGTTCTCCCTGACAAAGGCGCGGCCGGCCAGCCAGAGGCACACGACCGCCAGCCCGACCG
>DASWAH010000266.1:0-4888 GCA_036391235.1 Streptosporangiaceae bacterium | reverse complement strand
GACGGCGAGAACATCCTGATCAACACAGAACCGCAGCGTCAGCGGGGCAAGAACATCCGCCGCGACCCGCGCGTCACCGTCCTCATCCACTCAGCCGACGACCCGTGGGACTGGTCCGAGGTTCGCGGTCAGGTAACCGAGACCATCGACGGCCAGAAGGCCCGCGATCACATCGACGAGCTCTCGCGCAAGTACGTGGGCAAGGACTACGGCAACCCGATCGGTCCGGACGGCCGGGTCATCTACGTGGTCAGGCCGGACAAGGTCAACACCCCGCGTTCACTGGGCCGGCGCTGAACGGTTACCCGGCGCTGGGCTGACGGCCGCCGCTGCCGCGGCGGCCGTCAGCCCAGGCTCGCCAGAACCTCGGCCTCCTTGGCCGGGTCGAGCCCGTGCTTCAGCCCGCCCTCGCGGACCGGCGGGTCGCCTTCGGTGATCAGCCAGTGCCAGGTGTCGGCGACCGTGTCCCGCACCGGACGGCAGGTCAGCCCGGCCGCGTAGATCGCGCTGACGTCGCCGGTGTGCAGCCCTGCGCCCTCGCCGACCGGCGGTATCCAGACCGGCAGCTCGATCCACGGCTGGATCCCGGCCTTCTCGATCACCTCGGGGTCGGCCCACACCAGCCGGGCGTCCGACCCGGTCACCTCGACCGCCGCGGTGAGCAGGCTCTCCATCGTCGCGTGCCCGGGCTGGCTGACCGCGTTGAACGCCCCGCTGATCCCCTCGCTGGCCGCGTGCAGCATCCACTCGGCCAGGTCGCGGCAGTCGATGTACTGCAACGGCATGTCCTTCGGGCCCGGGGCAAGCACATCGCCGCCGCGCTCGATCCGGCGCAGCCACCAGGGCATCCGGCCGACCAGCTCATACGGGCCGAGGATCAGCCCGGCCCGGGCCAGCACCGAAGGCCCGGCGAACCGCTGCAGCACCGCGAGCTCGCCACCGCGCTTGGCCGCCGCGTAGTCGGCCGACTCGTCGCTGTCCGGATCGCCCTCGACGACCGGGGCGTTCTCGTCCGCGCCGACCGCGATCGGCCACTGGTACACCGACCGGCTGGAGACGTACCCGTAGTGCCCGGCCCGGCCCGAGAGCAGCCCGGCCGAGTCCGCGACCACGCGCGGGGCTGCGCTCCAGGTGTCGATGACCGCGTCCCAGGTGTCGTCGCCGAGCGCCGCTCGCAACTCCTCGTGGTCGGTCCGGTCGGCCCGGCGCACGCGGGCGCCGGGTACGTCGGCACCCGTCCGCCCCCGGTTCAGCGTGGTGACGTCGTCGCCCCGCCGCACCGCCGCCTCGGCCACCGCCCGCCCGACATGATGCGTCCCGCCCAGTACCAGTATTTTCATCCGGCCATCATGACCGGCCGCCGCCCGCGCGCGCGAATTTATTCGCTGCGAGAAGAAGTGCCAGCGAACTGCGCCGCCATCAGGCCGCCCGCTGGCCCTCGACCTCGGCCGTCTCGGCCGCCGCGGCCTGCGCGCTCTCCTCCAGGTGCAGCCGCGGCACCAGCGGCTCCATCCAGCGCGGCAGGTACCAGGCGTGCTTGCCGAGCAGCGTCATGATCGACGGCACCAGCACCATCCGGACCAGCGACGCGTCGATCAGCACCGCGAACGCCATGCCGATCGAGAGCATCTTGATCGTCGGCTGGGTGTTCAGCACGAAGCTGCCGAATACCAGCACCATGATCCCGGCCGCGGTCGTGATCACCCGGGCGGTCGCGCCGATCCCGATCGCGACACTCCGGTGCGGGTCCTTGGTCACGACCCACGCTTCGTGGATCCGCGACATCAGGAACACCTCGTAGTCCATCGACAGGCCGAACACGATGCAGAACACCAGCATCGGCACGTAGGCCGGGATCGGCAGCGTGGTCGGCAGCCCGATCAGGCCCTTGAGCCAGCCCCACTGGAAGATCGCCACGATCACGCCGACCGCGGCCCCGATCGACAGCAGGTTCAAGATGGCCGCCTTGGTCGCGATCACGATCGAGCGGAACGCCATCGTCAGCAGGAAGTACGAGATCGCGATCACGGCCAGGATCAGCCACAGCAGCCGGCTCGTGATCCGGTTGGTGAAGTCGACCGACGCGGCCGTGGTCCCGGTCACGTAGGTCGTGACGTGCTGCTTGGGCAGCACGTCGTTGCGCAGCGTCTTCACCAGGTCGGTGGTCGCGACCGCTTGCGGCCTGGTCGTCGGGATCACGCTCAGCACCGCGGTCGTGCTGGCCTTGTTCACCTGGGGCGGCGCGACCGACGCGACCCCCTTGGTCTTGGCCAGGCTGGACTGCATGCCGGTCAGCAGGGACTGGGTCTGCTGGGCCGACTGCTTCGGCAGCACGACCACGACGACCAGCGGCCCGTTCACGCCGACCCCGAACCCCTGCTTGATCAGGTCGTAGGCCCGCCGGTTGCTGTCGGACGTCGGGTTGGTCCCGTTGTCGGGCTGGCCCATCGTGATCGAGAAGACCGGGATCGCCAGGATCGCCAGGATCACGACGCTGGCGATCAGCCACGGCCAGGGCCGGGAACTGACCTTGCGGCCCCAGCGCGCGAACGTGCTGTTCTCGTGCTGCTCGCGGGTCGCGGCGGCGGTCCTGACCGCTTCCTCCCTGGCGCTGATGCCCTGCTTGCGGGCGGTGAGCCGGCTGCCCAGGTTCCGCACGTTCTCGCCGACCACGCCCATGAAGGCCGGGACGAGGGTGAGCGCGACCAGCATGGCCAGCGCGACGGTGACCGCCGCGGCCAGGCCGAGCGACCCGACGAACGACACCCCGGCGATGTACAGGCCGAGGATCGAGATCACGACCGTGCTGCCGGCCACGACGACCGAGGCACCTGAGGTCATCTCGGCGTGCCGGGCCGCGGTGGCCTTGTCCATGCCGGAGTCCAGGTGCTCGCGGTACCGGGCGGTCAGGAACAGCCCGTAGTCGACCGCGACGCCCAGGCCGAGCAGGGTCGCGATGGTCGGCGCGGTGGTCGGGAACGTGACCGCCGAGGCCAGGATGCCGAGCAGGGCCAGCCCGGCCCCGACGCTGCACAGCGCCGACACCAGCGGCATTGCCGCCGCGATGACCGACCCGAACATGAACAGCAGCAGGATCAGGGCGCAGCCCAGGCCGATGGCCTCGGAGGCCCGGTCGGACGTCTGCTGGCCGATGTTGCCCGCGTTGCCGCCGTAGTCAACGGTCAGGCCCGCGTTGCGGGCCGGCTTGACCGCGTTGTTCAGCTTGTTCAGGTAATCGGTGCCGAGCGAGTCCGGATTGACCTTCCAGGTCACGCTGGAGTAGGCGATCGTGCCGTCCTTGGACACCGCACCGGTCTTGGACGAGGCGAACGGACTGGTCGCCGCGGTGACGTGGGCCAGCTGGGCGACGTTGGCGGTTGCGGTGTTGATCGCCGACTGGTCCGCGGTCACCTGGCCGGTCCTGGCGTGGAAGACGATCTGGCCCGGATACCCGCCCTCGGACGGGAATGTGCTGTTGAGCCGGTCCAGGCCGTTCGCCGAGTTCGTGCCGGGCACCGAGTAGTTGTTCACGTAGGTGCCGCCGAACTGCGACTTGACGACGAACAGGCCGACCAGGATGATCAGCCAGGCGAGGATCACCGCCCACCGCCACCGCACGGAAAACCCGCCGAGCCGCTCAAGCAGCCGATTCACGTAGCCCGCCCTCCCCCGTAGACCCGGGCCGCGCCCATCCGGAACATCGTGGGGCCGTGGCCCCGGCCCGGGCCTCACCCGGGCCGGGTGATCAGCGGCGGCGTCTGAGCGATCAGGAGGGCAGCGTGGCCAGGTGCTGGCCGCAGGAGGCCGGGTCGTAGCCGGGCAGGCTGGCCAGCTGGTCGAGCAGCCAGCGGGAGCCGAGCACCCGCAGCAGCGCCTGGACCTCGCGCGAGGCGGCCTGGGCGGCCGGGATCACCAGGTCGAAACGCTCGGCCGCGAGCGGCACGAAGGTCAGGCCGTAGGACATAGCCGCGGGTTCGCTGGCGACGCCGGCGTCGGCCAGCCCGGCCGCGATCGCCCCGGCCACCTGCAGGTGCCCGGCGGCCGCGCTGTCGTAGCCGGCGACCCGGTCAGGCTCGATCCTGGCCCGCGCGAGCTCGCGGTCCAGCACCCGCCTGGCCTCGGCCCCCGGCTCCCGGTTGACCAGCCGCAGCCCGGTCCCGGCCAGGTCGGCGACCCCGGTCGTCCCGGCCGCGGCCGGACCCAGCACCAGCCCTTCCCGCCAGGCGCTGAACCCGACCACCTCGCCGCCGCCCGGCAGCAGTTCGGCCGCCGAGCCGGTGTTGTACTCCCCCGACGGGTCGCGCAGGTGCGCTCCCGCCGCGTGGACCAGGCCGCGGTCGGCCAGGCGGAGTGCCTCGGCGCTGGAACACGGCCACCAGCTGAACGCGATCGGCGGGTCGAGCAGGCTGAGCGGTTCCTCGAGCAGCGGCAGGGCTGGATCGCAGCCGGCCACCACGACTGTCGGCCGCAGCGGCCCGATCGGCCGGACCTCGGCCGCGCCGGCCGCCAGTCCGCCGGCGGGCAGGAACCCGGCCCGGCTCACGGTCGCCCCGGCCAGCGGCAGCGCGACCACGGTGTCCCCGATCGGCGCCAGTTCCACCCGGCCGTCCGGCCCGACCGGCGCGACCGCCGTGGCCGGCACCGGCGGGATCGTCTCGGCCGAGCCGAACAGCTCTTCCACGGTCAGGCCGAGGGCCTGGGCCAGCGCCAGCGCCACCCGTAGCGACGGGTCCGACTGGCCGCTCTCGACGGCCGACACGGCCTGCCTGCTGACGGCGGCCATTCCGGCTAGCTGCTGCTGGGAGAACCCGCGGGCCAGCCGGGCCGCCCGTAGCCGGGCCCCGCTGGTCACGACTGTTCCTCCGCGAATACCGGCGGGTCGATCGCG
>DASWAH010000265.1:0-4945 GCA_036391235.1 Streptosporangiaceae bacterium | reverse complement strand
GCCATGTCCAGGTTGCCCTTCGAGCAGATGATGGCCAGCTTGCGCTCGGTCGGGGCGCTGTCGCCGAAGTCCGGGACAATGGCCGGGGCGGTCTGGGTGGTTGTCACGGCTGACCTCGCTTCCTTGCGTGCTCAGACGCAGCCGACGGGCTTGGGCAATCCGGCGACGTAGGCCATCTTCTTGGCCGGCTTTCCGGGAAAGAGGGTGAACAGCTCCTTGATCGGAATGCCGGCCTGAGTGGACACGCGGCGCAGGGTCGGTGTCTCACCGCGTTCGGCGTAATCCGACCGCAGGAACCTCAGCACCCGCAGGTGGGAGTCGGCGAGCTCGATGCCGATCTGAGCGGCGAGCTGCCGGGCGAGGTCCTCGCTCCACTCGTCGTAATCGGTCATGAAGCCCTCGGCGTCCACGTGAACCGGCGTGGCTCCGATCGTGGTGACGGTCATAACATTCCTCCTTGTCGCCTCAGGCCGCCGGCTGGTGCTTGCCGGCCATCGACATGTGCGCGGGCAGCGGGACGGGCCGGCCGGGGAGCAGCAGGTGCCAGTACATCCAGCGGAAGGCGAGCTTGCCCCAGTGGTTCGGCGCGCTCTCCTTCAGCAGGCCGAACGGCCCGAGCACCGGAACCGGGTACCGGCCGGTCAGCGGCTGGGTGTCGTAGTTGAAATCGATCAGCATGCCCTTGCCGTCGCCGACTTCGACGAAGCAGTTGGCGTGACCGTCGAAGCTGCCGGTCATCGGCTGGCCGGCGACGTGCTGACAGAAGTTGCCGGTGAAGACGTCGACGGCGAAATGCGCGACCGAGCCGGCCTTCGAGGTCGGGATATTGTTCGCATCGCCGATGGCGAAGATGTTGTCGTGAGCCGATGAGAGCAGCGTGTGCCGGTCCACCGGTACGTAGTTGAGCTCGTCGCCGAGCCCGGACCTGGCCACGTAGTCGGCCCCCATGTTCAGCGGGACGGTGACCAGCAGGTCGAACGGGATCTCCCGCTCGTCGTAGGAGACCAGCGCACGTGCGTCCTCGTCGATCCGCTCGACCATGAAATCGGTCTCGACCGCGATCTTGCGCTCGTCCAGCATGGAGCCGAGCTGCGCCGAGGCGATCGGCTTGGTGAACGCGCCGGCCAGCGGGGTGGCGTAGGTCAGCTCGACCCGGTCGCGCAGGCCGCTGCTGCGGAAGAATGCGTCAGCCAGGAAGGTGAACTCCAGCGGCGCGACCGGGCACTTGATCGGCATGTCGGTGACGTGCACCACGAACCGGCCGCCGTCGAACTCGCGCAGTTCCTCGGCGAGCGCGGTCGCGCCGTCCAGGCTGTAGAAGTCGAACACCGACTTGCGCCAGAGCGGACCAAGCATGCCCGGTGTCTGGTCGGGCCTGGGCGAGGTACCCGTGGCGATGACGAGATAGTCGTAGCCGATCGCGCGGCCGTCGCCGAGGTGAACCTCACAGGCCTCGGGGTCGACCCGGTCGATCTCGCCGAGAACCAGTTCGACGCCGTCCGGGATGAACCGGTGCCGGGACCTGACTACCTCGTGCGGCTGGTAGACACCGAACGGTATGAACAGGAATCCCGGCTGGTACAGATGCTCGTCATCCTGATCGATGACCGTGATCTGCCAGGACGCGCGGTTCAGCCGGCGCCGCAGCTTGTTGACGACCATGGTCCCTGCGGTTCCGGCGCCGAGCACCACGAGCCGTCGCATGCGTTTCCCCTCCCGCGGACCACACCTTGAACTCCGACGCTAGGTTCGGCAAGGCTCGCGCAGCAGGGGCAAAGGTCCCGCCTGGCCGGGACATACGGACACCCCGGGGGGTATCCCGAGCCAGACGAGCTAGCTGCTAGGCCGGGTGCGGGAGCCGGTCCCGGCCGTGCGGGCGGTCCCAGGCGAGCAGCGGGCCGTCCGGCACGATCCTGGTCGGGTTGATCGCGCCCTGGGTGATGAAGTAGTGCCGCTTGATGTGATCGAAGTTCGTCGTGTCGCGGAAGGCCGGCCTGGCGTACAGGTCCCGCGCGTACGCCCACAGGTTCTGGTAGTCGCTTAGCCGCCGCAGGCTGGTCTTGAAATGCGGGTAGTAAACCGCGTCGAACCTGGCCAGCGTCACCCAGAGCCTGACGTCGGCCTCGGTCAGCGCCGGTCCCAGCAAGTAGCGCTGGCCGGCCAGGCGCTGCTCGAGGCGGTCGAGCGTGGCGAACACCTCGGTAACCGCCTCGTGGTAGGCCTGCTGGTCGGTCGCGAAGCCGGCCCGGTAGACGCCGTTGTTGACCCCGGTGTAGATCTGCTCGCACAACTCGTCGATCTCGGCCCGGCGGTCCTGCGGGTACAGGTCGACGTCCGGGTCAGCCCACTGACCGAACTGGGTCTCCAGGTCGATCGTGATGTCGGGGAAGTTGTTGCTGACGATCCGGCCTTGCTGCTTGTCCCACAGCACGGGCACCGACATGTGCCCGTCGTAGCCGGGTTCGGTCGCCTCGTAGGCCTCGCGCAGGAACGCAAAGCCGTTCACCGGATCCGGCCCGTGCCCGTCGCCCTCGCGGAATGCCCAGCCCCGGCCGTCCCTGATCGGGTCGACCGCGCTCAGCGAGATGACATCGCCCAGGCCGAGCAGTTCCCTGACGATCGCGGAGCGCTGGGCCCACGGGCAGGCCCAGGAAATGTACAGGTGATATCGGCCGGCCTCCGCCGGGAACCCGGTAGAGCCGTCCGCGCTGATCCGGCCGCGGAACGGGTAGGCCGGACGTCGGAACTCGGCCGCGGTGGCCGGTGCCCCCTTGGGCCGCCCGGTGTAGTCCCCGAACGCCTCGAAGTCGACCGGCCCCGCGCCTGCGGTGTCGCTCATCGTCGTCATCGTGCACTCTCCCGGGCCCCGACTGAGCCTGGCCGTTCGCCAGCTCACACGGCCCAGTTAATCCGCACGGCCCGGACCGGGCAACCGTCAGGACCGGGCAACCGCCCGGCCCCAGGGTCCGCTCAGCAGCGCCCCGGCCAGGGCGAGCATGGCCCCGGCCACGGCCACGAACACACCGAACGAGGCCGAGGAGGCCAGGTCGATCCGGCTGCCGAGCAGGCCGGCCGCCGGGGCGGGGCCGACCGGGCCGACCAGGACGGCCGCCACGGCCAGGCCCGAGGTCACCGCGGCCAGGACGGTCAGCAGCCGCCAGCCGCCGCCGGCCCGGCCGGGCCTGGTCGCCCGCAGCACCACGGACAGCAGCACGGCCGCCGCGCTGACCGCGATCAGCGTCCGCCAGTCCCCTATTCCCTGGGTCAGCGCTCCGACCTGGGCCGACAGGTGGCAGCCGGCCCCGGCCGGCGGATCGCAGACCAGATGGGCCCCGCCGACGTGCGCGTTCGCGAACGTCGCCAGATCGGCGTAGCTCTTGATCCGCAAGCTGACCGAGTACCAGGGCAGGAACATCGACGCGAGCGTGATGGCCGCGCCGGCCGCCGCGATCAGCCGCCCGGCCGCCCGCCCCCGGGGAAGCGGCCCGGCCGCGTCCACCAGAACGGTCACCATGGCTCCTTCGCCGGAGAAACGGCCAGTATGGCACCACGCCGGCTGTGCTGGCCCGGCTGTGCTGGCCCGGCTGTGCTGGCGCCAGAGAAGATAGTTAGCCTATGAAATAACTGAGACGCACAACCAGTTCTGACTTCGTGAACCCGACCTCCATACCTGGTAAGGCGCACTGACTTGGCTACAGATCGCACCGACGATGACAACGGCGCCCGGCGGGGTCTGCGCGGCGGCCACTACAAATGGGTCGCGCTCTCCAACACCACGCTCGGCATGCTCGCCGCGACCGTCAACGCTTCGATCGTCATCATCTCGCTGCCAGCCATCTTCCGCGGCATCCACCTGAACCCGCTCACCCCGGGCAACATCAGCTACCTGCTCTGGATGCTGATGGGATACCTGGTCGTGTCGGCCGTGCTAGTGGTCACGCTCGGCCGGCTCGGCGACATCTACGGCCGGGTCAAGATGTACAACCTCGGGTTCACGCTCTTCGCCCTGGGCGCGCTGGCACTGCCGTTCGACCCGCTGACCGGCCCGGGCGGCGCCCTGTGGCTGATCGGCTTCCGGATCATCCAGGCGGTCGGCGGCGCCATGCTGATGGCCAACTCCCCCGCCATCCTGACCGACGCCTTCCCGTACAACCAGCGCGGCATGGCGATGGGCATCAACCAGGTGGCCGGGATCTCAGGACAGTTCATCGGCCTGATCCTCGGCGGCATCCTGGCCGCGGTGAACTGGAGGCTGGTGTTCATCGTCTCGGTTCCGATCGGTATCGGCGGCGCGATCTGGTCCTACCTGAGCCTGAAGGAGGTCGGCGCCCGAACCCCGGCCAAGATCGACTGGCTGGGCAACGTCACGTTCGCGGTCGGCCTGATCGCGCTGCTGACCGGCATCACCTACGGCATCCAGCCCTACGGCGGCCACTCGATGGGCTGGACCAGCCCGCTCGTGCTCAGCGGCCTGATCGGCGGCGGCGTGCTGCTGGCCGCGTTCTGCTTCATCGAACTCCGGGTCGACTCGCCGATGTTCGACCTGCGGCTGCTGAGGATCCGCTCGTTCTCGACCGGGGCGACAGCCGCCCTGCTGGCCTCGATCTCCCGCGGCGGCATGCAGTTCATGCTGATCATCTGGCTGCAGGGAATCTGGCTGGTGCTGCACGGCTACTCGTTCATCGACACGCCGCTGTGGTCCGGCATCTACCTGCTGCCGCTGACCGCCGGCTTCCTGGTTGCCGGGCCACTGTCGGGCTGGATGTCCGACCGGTACGGTGCCCGGTTCTTCGCCTCGGGCGGCCTGCTGGTCTCGGCCGCCTCGTTCGGGGGGCTGCTGCTGCTCCCGGTCAACTTCAGCTACGGCTGGTTCGCCGCCCTGATCTTCGTCTCCGGAGCCGGCATGGGGTTGTTCTCGGCCCCGAACGCGGCCGCGGTCATGAAC
>DASWAH010000264.1:0-6343 GCA_036391235.1 Streptosporangiaceae bacterium | reverse complement strand
GCACGCGTTCCGCATGATCCGCACGGCCTCCCGCAGGGCCGGGCGGCCGGCTGCCCGCCGAAACCTCGTCCGCCCCGGCAGGCTGCCTCGCGTCATCTGGCCCTTCCTGGCCGGGCCGCTACCCGGCCGCGCCCGTACGATCACCCGTAGCGGCGGCCCAGCTCGGCCAGCACAGTCCGCCCGACGCGCACATCCAGAAGGAGCGTCCGTGACGAGCGTGGTGATCACCGGCGGCGCCGGATTCCTCGGGTCCCGGCTGGCCGGCGAGCTGCTGGCCGCGGGCGAACTCCAGGTCGCGGGCGAGCCGGCCGCTCCGGTCAGCTCGGTCACGATCGTCGACCTGGCACCGCCGCCGGCCCGGCTGCTGACCGACCCGCGGGTACGGGTCGTCCGCGGCGACACTGCCCGCCTGTTCGACCCGGCCTCCGGCGGACCCGGGCTACTGGCCGGGGCCGATGTGGTCTTCCACCTCGCGGCCGCGGTGAGCGGAGAGTGCGAGGCCGACTTCGACCTCGGGATGCGAGCCAACCTGCTCGCGACTGAGTCGCTGCTCGCGTCCTGCCGGGCGGCCGGCAGCCGGCCGGTCGTGGTATTCGCCAGCTCGGTCGCGGTGTTCGGCGGCAGCCGGGAGCACCCGCTGCCCGACGTCGTCGACGACCACACCCAGCCGAACCCGCAGTCCAGCTACGGCACCCAGAAGCTGATCGGCGAGCGCCTGCTGGCCGACTACACCCGTAAGGGGTTCCTGCGGGGCCGCGCCGCCCGGCTGATGACGGTAAGCGTGCGGCCAGGCCGGCCGAACGCGGCCGCCTCCGGCTTCCTGTCCGCGATCATCCGCGAGCCGCTGGCCGGCCAGCGAGCCGTCTGCCCGGTGCCCCCGCGGACCGCGGTCGCCCTCGCCTCGCCGGCCAGGGCCATCGAGGGGCTGCTGTGCGCGGCCGGCGCGGCCGACGGGGCCTGGGGCGGGCGCAGCGCGGTCAACCTGCCCGCGCTGACCGTGACGGTCGCGGACATGGTGGCCGGGCTGGAGCGGGCGGGCGGGCCCGCCGCGGCCGAACTGATCGACTGGGTTCCCGACCCGGCCGTGGCCCGCATCGTCACCGGCTGGCCTGCCCGCTTCCGCACCGACCGGGCGGCCAGGCTCGGCCTGACCGCGGACGAAGACTTCGATGCGGTGATCGCGCTGCACGCTGCCGAGGCGGCGGCATCGCGCGGCGACGCGGCCCTATAATTTGCGGAGAAAATGCTTAAAGAATGCGAAACGGCGGTGGCCGTGAGACGAGGGCTCCGCCGGTGACGTTCTGGAACCGGGTCACCGGCAAGGTGGTCGACGCCGCCGGGCTTGGCCAGAAGCGCCGCGCGGTCGCGACCGGCCTGATCGCTTTCGACGGGCCGCAGAGCGACCTGCGCCTCGACATCGCGATCACCAGCCACCTCTGGCTGGCCGGCTCCGCGACCGGCACCTTCTTCCTGGCCGCCTGGGCCGCCCAGGCTCTGCAGGACATGGCCGCGGTGCTGGAGTCGTCGGCCCAGCGGGCGCTCGGCGAGGACGGCCGGCTCCCCGAGGCCACGTTCCTGCTCGGCAGCCTGCTCTACGACGCGGCGCTGTGGTGGATCGAGCAGGCCCAGACGGCCCTGATCGCCGTGGGCTCGGGCCGCGACCCGGAGGTCTCGCTGCGGCTGCCGGCCGCGGCGCCGCGGTTCGACTACGTACCGGACGCTCTGCCCGCGCACTACCTGGCCGCGATCGAGGCAGCCGGCCAGCTCGGAACATCCGCCGAGAACCTGCTGAACACGATGCGGGAGGACCGGGACAGGCTGCCCAAGCTGTACGACGGCGCGTTCACCGCGATCGAGAGCGCCCTGAAGGTCGGCCGGGCCAAGCTCGATCAGGTCGAGGCGGCCGAGGCCGACCGGCAGGCGGTCAGGCTCGGCCGCGACATCTGGGCGATGCTGGCCGAGGTCGTCCGGCTCTACTTCCTGGCCGGCCAGCAGGCCGCGATGCCCGCGCTGATCGACCCCCGTTACGACGCCACCGCCAGGGCTGCCTCGCGTTCGCGCCGGCTCCCGCCGCCCCCCGTCCAGCGGGCCACGGGCCAGCCGGCCACGGGCCAGCCGGCCACGGGCCAGGCCAGGTCGGCCGGCCCGGCCCGCTCGCCGCTCCAGGTCCGCCGGCCCGCCCCGCAGCCCACGACGCCGACGCCCCCAGCTCCGCCCCCGCCGCCGCCACCGACCCTCGGGCAGCGGCTCGGCCTCGGGTTCGACGCGTGGGCGCTGGCCGATCCGGCCGCGCGCGCGACCTACCACAACGACCCAGGACGGATCGCCGAGCTGGAGGCGTTCTGGCGATCCGACACCAACCCGGCTGAGACGTATCGCCTGTTCCAGCTCATCGCCGATGCCGTCAGGGCGGGGCGGGTCACGGCCAGGCCCGGTGAGTTCAGCCGGTCCTGCCCGTGGATCTCGACCTTCGTCGCGCTCGGCGACGTCACGATCGGCTCTGAGCACTTCGTCAACGGCCAGCTCTTCACGCTCAAGGCCGGCCAGGACCACGGCTTGTTCGCGCGCGGGTTCGAGCGGCTCGGCTTCCTGCCCGGCACCCGGCCGCGCCAGGACCGGACCGCACGGCCAGCGCCCGCTGGCCCGCAGGCACCGGCCGCATCCGGCGCGCCCGGCGTCGACACCCGGTACCGGGGCGAGCGGAGGCCGAAGACGGCTCAGCCGGACCCCCCGCCAGAACCGGACATCTGGCAGCTCACCGCCGCCTTCCAGCGACCCCAGCGCCGGGCCAGCCCGGCCGACACCGGCAAGCTCAGGCAGCTCTGGAAGGCCGACCCCGACCCGGCCGCGACGGTCGCCGCGCACGCCGAAGTGCTGGCCGCGGTGCGGGCCGGGACGGTACGGGCGAACGGCGACGAGGCGCTGCGGGACCCGCCGTGGAGCCAGGTCTACCTGGCCCTGCGGCCGGTCACGATCGGCGGCGTGGCCCTGCGGCAGAACGAGAAGTTCGCGCTCGAGGTCGGGCTGTCCGGCGGCACGTTCCGGCGCGGGATCTCCCGTCTCGGCCTGGTCAGGCCCGCTTCTGGCTAGCCGGCCGGCGCGTGGCCGGCTGCGTAGTGGGCGGCCAGGACGTCGTCGCCGAAGTCGCTGCGCGGCCGGCGCAGCACGGTGTGCGCGTGGTTGCCGTCGTCGGTCGTGTTGTCGTACTCGATCAGCAGGTCGTCGGCCTGGATCCGGTAGTAGTGCCGGGCACCAGGATGCAGCGGTCCCTCCCAGGCGAAGGCCAGGGTCTCGTCACCGGCGACCCGGGCGGCCTGAGCCGAGGCCAGCGGTTCCGGCAAACGGCCCAGGTACACCGCCACCAGTTCGGTGAGCAGCGCGCGGGCGCCCGGGCCGAGCTCACCGGCCGCGATGCCCGGCGGCCCGAGCCCGGCCTGGACCCGCGGCCTGGTCGCCGACCTGATGTCGTCCGGGGCGGCGTCCGCGACCACCGCACGGGCCCGCCCGCCCGAGCCGAGCGCGTCCAGCAGCGCCCTGGCCACGTCCTCCTCCGGGGCCAGCGGCCGCGAGACGACCCGTCCCGCATGAGCGACGCGATGCGGGTTCGCGCCCAGGAACACCGGCGCCGGGGAGATGTTCTGGCTGCTGATTGTCATGGTGACCGACAGGTGATGCCCCTCGAACCGCCAGGCCCACAACTCGTCGGCGGCCGGATTTCCGAACACGCTGACCCAGTAGTCACCGCTGTGCCGGCCGCGCAGCCAGCCCTCGCGGCGATCCAGCACCTCTTCCAGTGACACGATCGCCATCGCCTGCGCATAAGCGGGCTCGCTCAGGCCGGTCGCCAGCAGCCGGTGCGCGGCCTTCCGGCCGGCCGGGCCGACCCCGGCCAGGCACGCGCCTGGCCTGCGCTGCGGCCGGTACTCGAGCCAGCGCCGGGACTGCTCGTCGCTGAACGGCAGCGCGGCGAGCGCCCGCTGCTCGCCATCGAGCTCGTCCAGCAGCGCCGCCGCGGCCGCGCGCATTTGCCTGGCCAGCGACTCAGCCGTCATGATCCCGGTATATCAGCATCGGGACCGCCGGTCAGCGGACGATCACCTCGCCGGTGTCCCAGGGGAAGCCCGCGCAGTCGTTGTAGAAGTAGGTGCCGCGCTTGCTGAACCGCACCGTCTTCGCCTGACCGGGCGCCAGCGGGCCCGTGCTGAACGAGGCCGGGTCGAAGAACGACCGGGCGCAGTGGTCCCTGGAATTGCCTGCCGGGTTCTCGAACTTCACCCGGGCCCCGGCCTGCACGACCAGGACCGGCGGCGCCATCGCGATCTCGCTGCCCAGGTCCTCGGTGACGGACGGCGCGTTCGTGACCGTGTCCCAGGTCCGGCCGAGGACGACCGTATCGGCGACCGCGCTGCCCGCGAGCTGCGGCCCGGCGACCGGGAACCGCAGCGGCGGCTTGGCCTGGGCTTTGGCGGGGCTGAGGTGACCGCCGAGCCGGAGCGACCACAAGTTGCACGGCACGTTGCCGCCGCAGGCCAGCACGGCCACGTACTGCCGGCCGCCGGCCAGGTAGGTCACCGGGGTGGTCGCGATGCTGGTGCCGGTCTGCCAGTGCCAGAGGATCTTCCCGGTGGCGGCGCTGCGCGCGTACAGGTTGCCGTCAGGCGAGCCCTCGAACAGCAGGCCGCCCGCTGTCGTCAGGACGCCGTCCCCGTTGGCCAGCGGGTACGTGGTGTTGCGCTGCCAGACGATCGTGTTGGTGCGCGGGTCGACCGCGTCGAGCACCCCGCCCCGGCGCTCACCCGCGGGCGCCCAGAAGGTCGGCTGGCCGTAGGGCTGACCGCTGCTGAACGCGGCGTCGGTCTCCGAGGCCGCGTCGTAGAGCAGGCCTGTTCTGCGGTCGAAGGACAGCGGCGCCCAGTTGCCGCCGCCGCCACGGCCTGGCGTCACCATCACCGGCTTGTTCCGGTAAGGAGTGAACTCGCAGCCGCGCCGGAACCCGGGGATGACCTGGGTCGACCCGGTTCGCTGGGGGCAGGTCGGCACCAGCGAGTCGCCAGCCGGAATCGGCTGGGTCGGTGAGGTCGCCTGGGCAGCCAGCTGCGGCACCGGCCGCTCGCGCACCCGCACCACCGGGGCGCCAGTCTTCGCGTCGAGGTAGTACAGATAGGCGGTCTTGCTGCCGTAGATGACCACCGTCCGGACGCCGGAGCCATACCGGATGCTGGCGATGACCGGCGCCATCTCGTTGTCGTAGTCCCACAGGTCGTGGTGGACGGACTGGAAGTGCCACGCCACCTGGCCGGTGTTCCAGCGCAGCGCCACCACCGAGTTCGTGTACAGGTTGCGGCCGGCCCTGGCTGCCCCCAGGGTCCGCGGTTCCGGGTTGGCCAGCGTCATGTAGATCAGGCCAAGCTGCGGATCGACGGCCGGCGGCATCCAGGCGTCGCCCCCGCCGAGCCGCCAGGAGTTTCCCGACCAGGTGCGATGACCAGGAGATCCCGGATCGGTCGAGGCGAATTTCCAGGCCAGCGTCCCGTCGCCGGCCCGCAGCGCGTAGACGTGCCCGCGCATCCCTGAGCCGCCGCCGTTCTCGGTCCCGACCAGGACCAGCCCGCGGAAGTACAGCGTCCACGGCGTCTGCGAGCCGTTCGCCCCGGTGTCCTGGCCTGGCGTGCCGACCTGGGTCTGCCAGAGCAGCGCCCCGGTCTTCTGGTTCAGCGCCACCACGTGCTCGCCGCCGAGCGCGGAATAGACGACGCCGTTGCCGACGGCGACACCGCGCTCGGTGCCGGGGTACCCGGAGTTATAGGTCCACAGCACTTTCCCGGTGGCGCCGTTCAGCGCGACCACCTGGCCCTGGCTGGTCTGCACGTACAGGTCGCCGCCGACCGCGGCCGCCGTGCTTTCCTGGGCCGGGTCGCTGGCCGCCTCGGTGAAGTGGTGCAACCAGGACCCGCGGAGCCGGCCGATGGTGCCGGTACCGATCTGCGTGAGTGAGGAAAAGTCCTGGTCGCCGTAGTCGCCGCCGAGTTTGGGGCTGTCGGCCGCGGTGGCCGAGCAGCACCCGGCCGGCTGCGCGACCGCCGGGCGCGCCGATGCCCGCTGCGACCGCGGCGCCAGCGTCCCGGTCGGCTGCGCCGCTTGTGACACGGGCAGGGCGGCTGTGAGCGCCAGGCCCGCCGCGAGCGGAACAGTCCACATCCTGGCAGCGCCGAGCATCCGAACCGTCCCTTGGGGAGTTATCAACCGATTATGTCATTAGCGGCACACGCGCGCTTGCTACATGACCGGCCAATATGTACAGGATCGTCGGTGATCACACAAGGACTTCTCGTCACATCCCTCG
>DASWAH010000263.1:0-31433 GCA_036391235.1 Streptosporangiaceae bacterium | reverse complement strand
CGGCGGCCTGGGCCGCGACCGCGGTGGCCAGCACGGTGTCGCAGGCGGCCGGTTCCGGGCGGCGCTGCTCGATCTGGGCCAGGATGAGCGGCCAGGATGGATCGCTGGCCGCCCTGGCATAGTCCAGGCAGCGCAGGCAGGACGTGCGCCCGGGTAGGACCAGCGGACCGACCACGCCGATGGCCTCGCCGGCCAGGACGGCGAGGTGCGGCACCCCCTGCCGGCCGAGCTCGGTCCCGTGCCCGCCGCCGAGCTGGCGCCCGGCCAGGATCACCAGGTCAGGAAGCCGCGCCACCCGCCCGCCCAGCGCCGCCGGGCGCAGCGCCCGCCCGCCGCTGGTTGCGGCCTGGCAGACGGGCTCCCCGCCGGGTTCGGCGGTCGCCCGCACGGCGCGCGCCCGCTTCTGGCCGGGCGCATCCCGAGCATCCAGGCCAGGACCGGCCAGCGGGGCAGGGGCCGAGCCCGCGCTGGTCTTCCTGGCGCGCCCCGGCGGTAGCGCAGGCCGGCCGCGGCCGGACAGGGGCGCGGCCGGACCTGAGCGCATGCCGATGTAGCGGCCGCGCTCCCGCTCTGGCCAGGCCGGTCGCAGGTACGCCGGCATCGGGCGTTCTTGCTCGTCGGGCGGCTGGATGAACTCCACCTGGCCGACACCGGCCCGGATCAGGATGCGCGCGATCGCACGCGCGACCCGCGGCTCGCCTTCGATCCTGATCACCGCGTTCCGCCGCCGGGCCAGCGCCCGCGCACCGCCGTCACCGTCGCGATGGGCCAGCGACGTAGTCGCCAGTTCAGGCGCGAGCCTGGTCCGCACATCCGGCGCGAGTTCGCGCAGCGTCGCGGCCGGGAAGTCGTCCAGCGCCCCGCCAGCGGCCAGTATGGTGAGCACCCGCTCGGTCGTCGGCGGCGGCACGCCTTGCCCGGCGGCCGCCGCGATCAGCTGCTCGCGGTCCCGGCTGCCATCCAGCAAGGCGATCAGGGGAGCGGCGCCCGACATCCCGGACAGCGCGATCGCCCGGCGCGGGTCGATCCCGATCTGCAGCGTGTCGCGGTCTCGCCAGACGGGCAATAAGCCCGATTTGAGGGCTGGTCGCATACCCCGGATCCTGCCACCAGCCTCCGACACCGCCCCGGCCCCTGCGGTCATCATGATCACCGTAAGTTTTCTGGCCCATAACCCCCAGAACTTACGATGATCATGAAAGAGCGTGCGGGGGGAGGAGGAGGGGCGCAGGGTGACCGGGGTTTCCGGCCCTGGCCGAACCTAGGCAGGCCCGCGGTCCTGGGCGGTCAGCGGGTCTGTGCCCGCAAAGACTGTGCCCCGTGAGCATCCCCCGGAGCCCGCCCAGCTGTACCCGTTCCCGTGGGCAGTGCCCGCGGAGTCCTGCCCGGCCCGGTCAGACGGCGGCTGTTCTTCCCTCCCAGTGGTGACGCTGGCCGCCTAGCCGGAAAACCCGGTTTGAGGAAATTAGGCCGACCCGGCCTGGTCCGTCAATGCTTGGTTGTGGACGAACGTGTGCGTTGGCTGGGGAGAACGGGGAGTGTCTTTGTGGATAGCGGTGGACGACGCTGTGAGTTACCGTGCCCGGGTTCCGGCGCGGCCGGTCTGATCTGGGACAAGGGCATCCACCCGCTGTGGACAGCAAATCTCCCCGCGGGAGCGGGTGGTTCGGGCGCCGGGCGAGCCGCTCAGCGCGGTTCGCTGCCCGTATCGCCGTCAATGTCGGGCTTCTCGTCAGGGCCCGGACCGCCCTCGGCGGACCCGCCCTCGCCGGACCCGGACCCGTTCTCGTCTTCTAGGTCAGACAGGTCAGACAGGTCGGACAGGTCGAGCTCCGGCCGGCCGTGCGCGAACCCCTCGGGATCGTCCAGGTCCTCGGTCGTCGGCAGCAGGTCGGGGTGCGACCAGATCTCGTCCCGGCCGTCGACTCCGCGGGCTTCGGTCAGCGCGCGCCACATCGCCGCGGCCTCGCGCAGCCGCCGCGGCCGCAATTCAAGGCCGACCAGCGTCGCGAATGTCCGCTCGGCCGGGCCGCCGGTGGCCCGGCGGCGCCTGATCGCCTCGGCCAGCGCGTCGGCGTCGGGCAGCCGGTTGGCGGCCGCGTCCGCGACCACGGTGGCCACCCAGCCCTCGACCAGCGCAAGCAGCGTCTCCAGCCGGGCAAGTGCGGCCTTCTGCTCGGGCGTATCCTCCGGCTGAAAGGTGGCCGCACCGGTGAGGGCCGCACTGATGGATTCCGGGTTGGCCGGGTCGATGGCCGAGGGATCGATCTGCTGGACCATGTCGCGCAGCGAGTCGGCGTCCACCTTGATGCCGCGGGCGTAGTCCTCGACCGCGCCGAGCAGGCGCGCCCGCAGCCACGGAACATGGCTGAACAGGCGGTGATGGGCCGCCTCGCGCATCGCGACGAACAGCCGGACCTCGTCCTCGCCGACCGACAGCCCCTCGCCGAACGCGGTCACGCCCGCCGGGAGCAGGGCGGCCGTGCCCTCGGGGCCGATCGGCAGCCCGATGTCGCTGGAACTGATGATGTCCTCGGCCAGCGTGCCGACCGCGGCCCCGGCCTGGCCGCCGACCATCATGCCGCCGATCCTGCGCATCATCTCGCCGAGACCGCCCAGCATGCCGAGGCCGCCGAGGCCCCCGGCCCCCGCGCCGCCCGTCAGTGCGGCCATCGCCGATCGCATCTCGGGCGGCAGGTCGTTCAGGTCTTCCTCGCTGACCGTCATCATGCCGCCCATCGAGTCGACCGCCCGCTCGGCGATCGGCTCGCACAGGGTCTGCCAGACCGGCATCGTGTACTCGACCCACTCGGACCGGCTCCAGGCCTGGGCCGCGCGGATGCCGCTGGGCAGCGAGGTGGCGTCCTCCAGCCACAGGTCGGCCAGCCTGAGCGCCTCGATGACGGCGGTCCGCTGGTTGCCGAGGATGCTCGGGTCGCCCTTGGCGACGATTGTCTGCCGCGCGGTGTTCTTGGCCAGATCCCAGTTGACCGGGCCGCCCTGATAGGCCATCAGGTCAGCGAACTGGCGGAGCGCCTCGGCGAACTGCTGCGGGTCGCCGAACGGGTTGCCCGCCCCCATGGGGCCGCCGGCACCGCCTGAACCGCCGGTACCACCAGAGCCGCTAGAACCGCCGGATCCCGGTCCCCGGTCATCCCCTGGCCGGTCGGGCACGCCGAAGCCGAAGGGAGGCTCACTCATCGACATAGCCTCTCGGGCAGGATGGAAGGGTCACATTCGCCAAGTTATCCCAGGAGCAGGTCCGGGTGAGCGACCGAGTAGCCAAGGTTCGCCCAGGGCGGAGCGGTGCCGCCGGGCGCGTCGGCGCGCGCCGGCGGTCGTCCGGCCAGGCGGTATCGGCCCAGCGCAGCCCGGCCGCGCCCCGTGACGACCTGCCTGTGGTCGCGGTGACCGGGGCCGCGCATGACCTCGGTCTCGCGGTGACAGCGCGGCTCGCGCAGTCGGAGCGGTTCAGCCGGGTGATCGCGATCGACGACCGCCGGGGCGAGCTGACCGGCGTGATCTGGCGGGTCGTCGACATCCGTGACCCGGCCCTGGCCGGGCGGCTGGCCGGCATCGACGTGATCGTGCACACCGACCTGGACCTCACTGCCGGATCGGATCCGCGGGCCCGGCGGGCCTACAACGTCAGGGGCGCGCAAACCCTGCTCACGGCGGCCGCGGCCGGCGGCGTCGGCCGGGTCGTGCTGATGTCGAGCGCGATGGTGTACGGCGCCAGCCCCGACAATCCGGTGCCGATCGAGGAGAACGCGCCGCTCGGAGCCGAGCCCGACGGCAGCGTGGTGGGTGATTTCCTCGAGATCGAGCAGCTCGCCGAGCGGTCGCCCCGTACCAATCCCGGCATGTCGATCACCGTCGTGCGCCCGGCCGCGCTGGTCGGCGAGGGCATCGACACGCTGATCACCCGGCACTTCGAGGCGCCGCGGCTGCTCGTGGTCAAGGGCTGCGCCCCGCGCTGGCAGTTCTGTCACGTCGCCGACCTGCTGTCGGCGATCGAGCTGGCCGCGGCCGGCGAGGTCACGGGCGCGTTCGCGGTCGGCTCGGCCGGGTGGCTGGAACAAGAGCAGGTGGAGCAGCTGTCCGGGATGCGCAGGATCGAGCTGCCGGCCGGGGTGACATTCGCCACCGCCCAGCGGCTGTACCGGGCCGGCATCACCCCCGCTCCCGTAGCTGACCTCCACTACGTCGTCTATCCGTGGGTGGTCGACTGCGCGACGCTGCGCCAGGCAGGCTGGCAGCCGTCGGTCGGCAACGCCGAGGCCCTGCAGGTCCTGCTCGACCAGCGGGCCGGCCGGCACGCCGTGGCCGGACGCCGGCTGGACAAGAAGGACGCCACGCTGACCGCGGCCGGCGCCACCGTCGCGGTGATCGGCACCGCCGCGATCGTGCACCAGGTGCGCAAGCGGCACCGGCAAGGCTAGACACCGGGCCCGGCGATGCCGGCCTCAGGCAGGCGGTAGCGTGACCGGGTGGACGTGATCAGACTCGCCGAGATCCGCGAGCAGCCGCTGTCGGTCGACGAGGTGTACGCCGCCGTCAGCGATCCGGCGGCCGGCGGCATTGCCGTGTTCGCGGGCGCGGTCCGTGACCACGACCACGGCAAGCCGGTGACCGGTCTGTCATATTCTGCCCACCCCTCGGCCGCGGCCGAGCTGCGCGTGACCGCCGAGAAGGTCGCCGCCCGGTTCGAGCTGCACGCGATCGCCGCGGTGCACCGCACGGGCGACCTGCGCATCGGTGACCTGGCCGTGGTCGTCGCGGTGTCGGCAAGCCACCGGGACGTCGCGTTCGAGGCCTGCCGGGCCCTGATCGACGACCTGAAGGCGACCGTGCCGATCTGGAAGCACCAGACGTTCACCGGCGGTGCCAGCGAGTGGGTCAACAGCGCGTAACCTTGCCGGCATGTCTCGCCGCGCGGTAACGCTGCTGATCGCCGGGATCGGCGTCCTCGCCTGCCTGGTCGTCGTGTTCGCGCTGCCGGTGCCGTACGTGGCCCTGATCCCCGGCCCGACGTACAACACGCTCGGCCCGCTGAACGGCAAGCAGGTCGTGCAGATCAGCGGGCACCGCACCTTTGACGCCTCCGGCCACCTGAACATGGTGACCGTGTCGTACATCGGCGGCCCGGGCTCGAACCCGCCGTTCAACATCTTCGCCGCCCTGCAGGCCTGGCTCAGCCCGCACGAGGCGGTCGTCCCGCAGCAGGAACTGTTCCCGCCCGGCCAGACCCAGCAGCAGGTCGTGAAGCAGGACTCCGAGCAGATGGCGAACTCCCAGCAGACGGCCCAGGCGGCCGCGCTGTGCCAGCTCGGCATCAAGTTCCGCACGCTCGACACGATCATCTCGGTGCTGAAGGGATTGCCGGCCTACGGGCGGCTCCGCTCGGGTGACGTCATCACCGCCATCGACGGCAAGCCCGTCACCTGCCGCTCCACGTCCTCGGCGATGATCAGCTCACGTCCGGCGGGCAGCCGTGTCGTCCTGACAATCCGCAGAGGCGCGAACACCAGGACGGTGAGCTTGCGCACGGCCTCCTACCAGGGCACGCCGGTCGTGGGAGTGCACATCGCCGAGTCGTACCGGTTCCCGTTCCCCGTCAAGATCAACATCGGCAACATCGGGGGTCCGAGTGCGGGCATGATGTTCGCGCTGGCGATCATCGACAAGCTGACGCCGGCCAACCTGACCGGCGGGAAGTTCATCGCCGGAACCGGGGAGATCACGCCGGGCGGCCAGGTGCAGCCGATCGGCGGCATCCAGCAGAAGATGGCGGCGGCCCGCGCCGCCGGGGCCACGGTCTTCCTCGCCCCGGCGGGCAACTGCGCCGACACCCGCGGGTCGGTTCCGCGGGGGCTGCGGGTGGTCAAGGTCAGCACGCTGAGCGGCGCGATCGCGACGCTGAAGGCGCTAAAGGCGGGCCAGCCAGTCCCGTCCTGCTGACCGAACCTGGCCAGGCTGGGCCCGGCTGGCCGGCGGCCGGCACCCCGGTAAGGCGGGGAAAGCGCGGGAACCGGCGACCATGCCGGTAAGTTTCCGTCAAGGAATCACCTGATCGCGTGCAACCGCCGCCACAATGGCAACCGCACCCGGTGAGCAGACCACACGCGGGGTGGCTCGCGGTCGAAGGGAAGATCGGTGACGTTCAGAGTTCCCGGCTCACACGGCCCGGGTGCCGGGCGGCCGGTTGTGCTGCCGCGGTGGCCGCGGTTCGTCATCCCGGCCGTGATCATCATCGTGCTCGCGATCGTGCTGATCGCCGTCGTGGCCGGCATCTGGACGGACTTCCTGTGGTACCGGTCCGTGCACCAGACCAGGGTGTTCTCGGTCACCTACACGACGAAGTGGCTGCTCTTCCTCGTCGTCGCCGCCTTCATGGTCCTGGTCGTCGGCTCGAACATCTGGCTGGCCCACCGGCTGCGGCCGGAGGTCCCGCCCGCAGGCTCGCAGCACCAGGGGGTCGAGGCGTACCGGCAGGCGATCGACCCGCATCGCCGGGGCGTGCTCATCGTGCTGCTCGGTCTGATCGGCCTGGTGACCGGCCTGGCCGCGGCCAGCGACTGGCGAACCTGGCTGCTGTTCGTCAACCGGGTGCCGTTCGGGCGCACCGACCCGCAGTTCCACCTGGACATCTCGTTCTTCGTGTTCGTCTACCCGTTCCTCCGCCTGGTGCTGTCGTTCCTGTTCGCCGCCGTGCTGTTGTCACTGGTGCTGGCGGCGGTCGTGCACGTGCTGTACGGGGGCCTGCGGCTGGCCAGGCACGCCAATCCCACCAGGGGGGCCAGGGCCCAGCTGTTCGTGCTGGCCGGGGTCTTCGTGGTGCTGAAGGCGGCCGCGTACTGGGTCGACCGGTACGGCATCAACTTCTCGCAGCGCGGGGTGGTGCCGACCGGGGCCTCCTTCACCGACGTGCACGCGGTGCTGCCGGCCAAGACCGTGCTCGCGGTGATCGCCCTGATCTGCGCGGCGCTGCTGCTGGCCGGGGCGTTCCGGCGCAGCGCGCTGCTGCCGGCTATCGGCCTTGGCCTGCTCGTGCTGTCCGCCGTGATCATCGGCGGCGTGTACCCGTTCGTCATCCAGCAGTTCGTGGTCAAGCCGAACCAGCAGGTCAAGGAGCAGCCGTACATCAAGCGGGAGATCGCCAGCACCAGGGACGCCTACGGCGTGGCCGGGTCGGCCGTCACGACCTACACCGGGCTCCCTTCTGGCAAGGCGACCGCGCTCGCGAGTGAGGCGGCTACCACCCCGGATCTGCGGATCATCGACCCCGGCGTCATGTCGAGCACCTTCGAGCAGCTTCAGCAGGTCAAGGGCTACTACCAGTTCCAGCGCGTGCTGGCCATGGACAGGTACCACTACGGACCGTCAGCAATCCCGCAGGACACCGTGGTCGGTGTCCGCGACATGCAGGGGCCGCCGGCCGGGCAGCGCAACTGGGTGAATACGCACCTGATCTACACCCACGGGTACGGGTTCGTCGGCGCCGCGGCCAGCACCGCCCAGCCCGACGGCAGCCCGAGCTTCGTCGAAGGCGACATCCCGCCCACCGGCGTGCTCGGCCGGTTCCAGCCGCGGGTGTACTTCGGCCACGAGGGTGCCAGCTATGTGATCGTCGGCGGCCGTCAGCCCGAGCTGGACTACCCGAACGCCAGCTCGGGCGGCCAGCACAACTTCAGCTACACCGGCGGCGGGGGGGTGCCGGTCGGCTCGCTGGCGAGCCGCCTCGCCTTCGCGGTGAAGTTCCGCGACCTGAACATCCTGATCTCGAGCGCGATCGACGCCAACTCCCGGATCCTGTACACCCGCGACCCGCTGCAGCGGGTCGAGAAGGTCGCGCCGTTCCTGACCCTGGACGGCGATCCCTATCCGGTCATCGCGCACGGCCAGATCCTGTGGGTGGTCGACGGTTATACCACCACCGACGACTATCCCTATTCCAAGCGCATCGGGCTCGGCCAGGCAACGACCAGCACGTACAACCCGCACGGCCTCGCGGTCGGCCCAGCCGGCCAGGTCAACTACATCCGCAACTCGGTCAAGGCCACGGTCAACGCCTACACCGGCGCGGTGCACCTGTACCAGTGGGGCAAGCCAAGCCCGATCCTGCAGGCCTGGAAGAAGTCATTCCCTGGCCTGATCTCACCGCAGCGCGACATCCCCGCCGGCGTCCTGTCGCATCTGCGGTACCCGGAAGGGCTGTTCGAGGCCCAGCGGCTGATCCTGACCCAGTTCCACGTCACCGACCCGGCCTCGTTTTACGGCGGCCAGAACTTCTGGGCCGTGCCCAGCGATCCGTCCATCCTGGAGAACAAGAGCCAGAAGTACCTGGCCGGAATCAGCCAGCCGCCGTATTACCTGACCATGTCCATGCCGCGTGCCACGACCCCCGCGTTCTCGCTGACCAGCGTCCTGACCTTCCGCAACCGGGCCAACCTGGCCGCGTACGTGGCGGTCAACAGCGATCCGCTGAGCCCGCAGTACGGGCACATCCAGATCCTGCAGTTGCCGCAGAGCCAGGTGATCAGCGGGCCTGGTCAGATCCAGAACCAGTTCGAGAGCTTCACGGCCGCCTCGATCGAGCTCACCCAGCTGCGCAAGGGCGGCTCGCAGGTCATCCAGGGGAACCTGGTCACGATCCCGCTCGGCAACAGCTTCCTGTCGGTCGAGCCGGTCTACGTGGCCGCCTCGGCGCAGGGGAATCCCGGCACCTACCCGCAGCTCAAGCGGGTGTTCACCTACTTCAACGGCCAGGTCGGCTACGCGAGCTCGCTGACCGGCTCGCTGGCCGAGCTGTTCGGCTCGCTCGGCCAGCAGCCCACCGGGCCGGGCACCGGGGGCACCGGGCACGTGAGCGCACTGGTGCTGCAGTACCTCAGGCAAGCGGAGAATTACTACAACCAGGCCCAGGCGGCGCTGCGCAACGGCCAGGGTCTCGGCGTGTACTACCAGGACATCCAGAAGATGAAGACGGCGCTCGACAACGCCAGGCAGGCCGCCCAGGGCGCCTCGAAGGGCACGCCGGGCACCTCGCCGTCGCCGTCACCGTCCGGCTCGCCGTCCCCGGTGCCGACCATCTCGCCCGCCGCTCCCTCGCCCTCGCCGTCGGGCTGAACCGCACTCGGCCCGCTCGCTGATCAGGCGGGGACCGGGCCCGCGCGACGTGTAGAAAGCGTTAAAGGCCGCGCTTGCCAGACCACGGTGCCCCGGTCGAGGGCGTAGGCTCGGTGCTGCGGGGACGTAGAAGGGCGCAGAGTCTCACTGTGGCGGTTCCCGGATGATGCTGAAGGGCCATCAGAGAGGAGCCTGACGCGCAGTGGGTCCCCGTGTGCTCCTTGACGCGACCGGCGTTCCCGCTGACCGGGGGGCGCTCGGCCGCTACGTCGACGGCCTGGTCAAGGCGCTGGCCGAGGCGGGGGCCGATCTCGCGCTCGCGTGCCAGCGAGCCGACGAGGAACGGTACGCCAGGTTCCTGCCCGACGCCCGCATCGTGCCGGCCCCGCCCGCCATCGCGCACCGGCCGGCCAGGCTGGCCTGGGAGCAGAGCGGGCTGCCGCTCGTCGCCAGCCAGGTCGAGGCCGACGTCATCCACTCCCCGCACTACTCGATGCCGCTGCGTCCCGGCCTGCCGACCGTGGTGACCATCCACGACCTGGCATTCTTCACCGCTCCCGACACCCACAGCCCGGTAACCGCCACCTTCTACAAGGCCGCCATCAGGACCTCGGCCCGGCGCGCGACCCGGCTGATCGTCCCGTCCAAGGCCACCAGGGACGAAGTGGTCAGGGTGCTGGAGGCCGATTCCACCAAGATCGACGTGGCCTACCACGGCGTCGACCACGACCTGTTCAGCCCGCCGAACCCGGCCCAGCTCGAACGGGTGGCCGCCCGGCTCGGCCTGCACGGCCGGCCCTACGTCGCCTACCTGGGCACGCTGGAGCCGCGCAAGAACGTGCCGGCGCTGATCAAGGGCTGGGCTGCCGCGGTCGAGGACCTGTCGGACCCGCCTGCCCTGGTGCTCGCGGGCGGCACCGGCTGGAGCGACGAGGTGGACGAGGCGGTCGCCGCCGTGCCGGCCCACCTGCGCCTGGTCCGGCCGGGCTACCTGCACTTCACCGACCTGCCCGGGTTCTTCGGCGGGGCGCTGATCGTGGCCTTCCCGAGCATCGGCGAGGGCTTCGGGCTGCCCGTGCTCGAGGCGATGGCCTGCGGCGCCCCGGTGCTGACCACGCACAGGACCTCGCTGCCCGAGGTCGGCGGCGACGCCGTCGCCTACACCGAGCCCGACGTGGGCGCCATCACGACCTCGCTGCGGGCCCTGATCGAGGACGGTGCCCAGCGCGAGGCGCTCGGCACGGCCGGGTATGCCCGCTCGCTCGAATTCACCTGGGCGGCGTCGGCTCATGCCCACATGGCGTGCTACGAGCGCGCCGCGGCGGCCGGGCAAGGGTAATCTCGCTGGTCATGCCGAGCGATGCGCAGACCCAGGTGATGACGGTCGCAACCCACCCCAGCCAGGGCACCGAGCTGGAGGCGATCCTGCTGGTCGGCGGCCAGGGCACCCGGCTGCGACCGCTGACGATCGGCACGCCCAAGCCGCTGCTGCCGACGGCCGGGGTACCGTTCCTGGCCCACCAGCTGGCCAGGGCGGCCGCGTCCGGCGTGAGCAGGATCGTGATGGCCGTGGCGTACCGGGCCGAGATGTTCGCCGAAGTCTTCGGCGACGGCTCGGACTACGGCCTGCACATCACCTACGTGCACGAGGACGAGCCGCTCGGCACCGGCGGCGGCATCAGGAACGCGGCCAGCAGCCTGGTCAGCGGCCCTGAGGACCCGGTCGTCGTGCTGAACGGCGACGTGCTGTCCGGCCATGACCTCGGCGCTCAGATCGACATGCACCGCAAGGCCGACGCCGCGGTGACCTTGCATCTGGTCGAGGTGCCCGACCCGGCCAGGTTCGGCTGCGTGCCGACCGACTTCGACGGTCGGGTCACCGCGTTCCTGGAGAAGACGCCCAACCCGGTGACCAGCCAGATCAACGCCGGCTGCTACGTATTCACCCGGCGCTACATCGACGCCATGCCGGCCGGCCGGGTGCTCTCGGTGGAGCGCGAGACCTTCCCCGGGCTGATCGAGGCCGGGCAGACCGTGATGGGTTACCTGGAGTCGGCCTACTGGCTGGACGTCGGCACGCCCGAGGCGTTCGTGCGCGGCTCCTGCGATCTGGTGACCGGCGAGCTGTCCTCGCCCGCGCTGCCCGGCCGGTGCGGTCCCGCCCTGCTGCTGCCCGGCGCCTCGGCCCACCCGTCGGCCGAGCTGACCGGCGGTACCGCGGTCGGCCCGGGCAGCACCGTCGGAGCCGGGGCCACGGTGGACGGCTCCGTGCTGTTCGACGAGGTGCACGTGGGGGCGGGAGCGCGGATCAGCCGGAGCGTGCTCGGCTCGGGCGCGCGCATCGGCGAGGGCGCCGTGCTGGACGGCGTGGTGATCGGAGCCGGCGCCGAGATCGGCGGGGGCAACGAGCTGGCCTGCGGGCTGCGGGTCTGGCCGGGAGTGCGGCTGGACGGCACCGCGATCCGCTTCTCCACCGATGCGTGACCACCGGACCAGGCCGGCCAGATGACGACCGTCGCCGCGGCCGGGGAAGTGGCCGAGCGGCACTGGAAGGCCCCGTTCCCGGTCAGCGTGCGGGGAATCTTGTCGGTGCACCGTCGCGGGCACGGCGACCCGGCTTTCATGACGGACGAGGCCGGCGCTATCTGGCGGGCCTGCCGTACCCCGGCCGGCCCCGGCACGATCCGGATCTCGGCCACGCGGGATCCGGCGGCCACCTCCGTCCACGCCACGGCCTGGGGACCTGGAGCGGCCTGGCTGCTGGCCGCGCTGCCCGGCTGGCTGGGGGCCGGCGACCGGCCGGAGGACTTCGTGCCGGCCCATGCCGTCCTGGCGGCGACGGCCAGACGTCATCCGGAGTTCAGGATCGGCCGCACCGGCCTGGTCATGGAGGCGCTGGTCCCGGCCGTGCTGGAGCAGAAGGTGGTCGGCATGGAGGCGACCAGGGCGTGGCGGTTCCTGCTCCGGCGGTACGGCGAGGCCGCTCCGGGACCGGCTCCGGCCGGCCTGCGGGTGCCGCCGGACCCGGCGACCTGGGCCGGCATCCCGTCCTGGGAGTGGCACCGGGCCGGAGTGGAGGCGGTCAGGGCCCGCACGATCGCGGCCGCGGCCCGGGTCGCCGGGCGGCTGGAGGAGATCGTGACCCTCGGCGCGGACCAGGCCGACCGGCGGCTGCGGTCGCTGCCCGGCATCGGAGCATGGACCTCGGCCGAGGTCAGG
Organism: Streptosporangiaceae bacterium; assembly: GCA_036391235.1. Classification (GTDB taxonomy): domain Bacteria; phylum Actinomycetota; class Actinomycetes; order Streptosporangiales; family Streptosporangiaceae; genus Chersky-822. The sequence goes on along the minus strand of DASWAH010000263.1, from coordinate 19,085 downwards.
CAACGGGCCTGCGGCGACCCCGACGCGGTTTCGGTCGGCGACTACCATCTGCCGGCCATCGTCGGCTGGGCGCTGGCCGGCCGGGCCGTCGACGATGCCGGGATGCTCGACCTGCTCGCTTCCTACGCCGGCCAGCGGCACCGCGCGTCCATGCTGGCCGGGCTGACCGGAACCCGGCCGCCGCGGCGCGGTCCGCGCGTGTCCGTACGCGACTATCGCGCGATCTGAGCCCGCCAGGAAGAATGGCAGCAGCCATGACCAACAGGTGCGGGAGGAACTGTGCTGTACGCGTTCGGGTTCGACCGGGTCGGCGTGCTGGTGAGCGATCTGTACTTCGTCGACCCTCATCCGCATCCTGGCCAGGAGGGCGCCGAGCACGGCGTGCGGCTCGAGGTCCGCATGCTGAACCAAGGCGAGCTCACCGGGTCGATCTACTCGTCCCGGCCGATCGAGGTCGGCCAGCCGGTCTGGCGGGCTGACCTGCTCGAGGCGGTCGACGGCCCGCCCGGCAGCCTCAACCGGGCCCACCATCACCCCGGCTTCCACGGCTGGGAACCCGGCCGCCGGGTGTTCGACCGTAAGCTCACCGCCAGCCCGGTGTCCTGGGTCGGCGACCAGCTGTCCGACCTGGAAGGGCTGCTCACCCAGGCCGGGATCACCGACGGCGAGGAGTTCGCGGCCGACGCTCAGAGCCTGCGGGGCGCGGTTCCCGAGATCACCGCGGTCGTGCAGAGCCTGCTCGACCGGATCAAGGCAGGCGACTTGGCGGCCGCGCCGGACGGTGACCAGCCCGACTTCGCGCGGGTCAGCTGGCTGTAGGTTCCGCCGCGGGAGGACGCCGGAGCGCCGGCCCGCGGCAGTTCCCCGGCCTGGAGTTCCGGCCCCTCCGCCTGAAGAGCAGCGCCGGAAGACGCTTACTGTAGGGACCATGGGAACCCCCGAACAGCCCCTTTCGTCGTCCGGCGCCCCGTCCGCATCAGCGTTGCGGCGCGCGCTGGCCCGCGCCAGGGACGGCAAGTCGCTGGACCGCGCCGAGGCTACGGTGCTGCTGCACGCGCGCGGGGAACAGCTGACCGAACTGCTCGGGTACGCGGCCAGGACCAGGGACGCCGGGCTGGCCGCGGCCGGGCGGCCCGGGGTGATCACGTACTCGCGCAAGGTGTTCATCCCGCTGACCAGGTTGTGCCGGGACCGGTGCGGCTACTGCACGTTCGTGACCGTGCCGGGACGGCTGGAGCCGGGGCACGAGTACCTGTCGCCCGACGAAGTGCTCGAGATCGCCCGCCAGGGCGCCGCCCTCGGCTGCAAGGAGGCGCTGTTCACGCTGGGCGACCGGCCGGAGTCGCGGTGGCGGCAGGCCCGCGAGTGGCTGGACGCGCACGGCTATGACGACACCCTGTCCTACGTGCGGGCGATGGCGATCCGGGTGCTGGAAGAGACCGGGCTGCTCCCGCACCTGAATCCGGGCGTGCTGAGCTGGCAGGACTTCCAGCGGCTGAAGCCGGTCGCGCCGTCCATGGGCATGATGCTCGAGACCACGGCCGAGCGGCTCTTCGCCGAGAAGGGCGGGCCGCACTTCGGCAGCCCGGACAAGGACCCGGCGGTGCGGCTGCGGGTGCTGGAGGAGGCGGGCCGGTCGGCGGTGCCGTTCACCACCGGCATCCTGATCGGCATCGGCGAGACGCTGGCCGAGCGGGCCGACTCGATCTTCGCGATCCGCGGCGTCGCCCGTGAGTACGGCGGCGTGCAGGAAGTCATCGTGCAGAACTTCCGGGCCAAGCCGGACACCAAGATGCAGGGCGTGCCCGACGCCGAACTGGACGGACTGGCCGCCACGATCGCGGTGACCAGGCTTGTGCTCGGGCCTGCGCTGCGGATCCAGGCCCCGCCCAACCTGATCGGCGAGGAGTACCAGCTGATCCTGGACGCCGGGATCGACGACTGGGGCGGCGTCTCCCCGCTGACCCCGGACCACGTGAACCCGGAACGGCCTTGGCCGCAGATCGAGGACCTGGCCGCGCGGACGGCGGCTGGCGGGTTCACCCTGCGCGAGCGGCTGACCATCTACCCGGGCTACATCCGCGAGCCCTGGCTCGACCCGCGGCTGGCCGCGCACGTCGCGGCGCTGGCCGATCCCGACACGGGCCTGGCCCGCGAGGACGCGATCCCGGCCGGGCTGCCCTGGCAGGAGCCGGACGGCGGCTGGGGCGAGTCGGCCGGGCGGACCGACCTGCACGTCACCATCGACAGCACCGGCCGCAGCGCCGACCGGCGCGGCGACTTCGAGGATGTGTACGGGGACTGGGCCGAGATCGCCGGCCGGATCGCGCCGTCGGCCGGCGCGGGTGCGGCCGCGGCTGGCGGTGCCGGGGCGGGAACCGGCGCGGCGCGGCGGCTGCGGTCGGAGGTGGCGGCGGCGCTGCGCAAGGCCGAGCGGGACCCGGCCGGGCTCACCGACGACGAGGCGCTGGCCCTGCTCGACGCGGACGGGCCCGAGCTGGACGCGCTGGCCGGGATCGCCGACGCGATCCGCCGCGACGTCAACGGCGATGCCGTCACCTACGTGGTGAACAGGAACATCAATTTCACCAACGTCTGCTACACCGGCTGCCGATTCTGCGCGTTCGCCCAGCGGCGCACCGACGCCGACGCTTACACGCTGTCGCTCGAGCAGATCGGGGACCGGGCCGCCGAGGCCTGGGCGGCTGGCGCGACCGAAGTCTGCATGCAGGGCGGCATCCACCCCGACCTGCCGGGCACGGCCTATTTCGACATCGCGGCCGAGGTGAAGCGGCGCTGCCCGGAGATGCACGTGCACGCGTTCTCGCCGATGGAGGTGATGAACGGCGCGGCCAGGACCGGGCTGAGCGTACGGGACTGGCTGACCAGGGCCCGCGAGGCTGGCCTCGGCTCGCTGCCCGGCACCGCGGCCGAGATCCTCGACGACGACGTGCGCTGGGTCCTGACCAAGGGCAAGCTGCCGACGTCGGCCTGGATCGAGGTCATCACCACCGCGCACGAGCTCGGGATCCCGACCACCGCGACCATGATGTACGGGCACGTGGACACGCCCGCGCACTGGGTCGGGCACCTGCGGGTGATCAGGTCGATCGCCGAGCGCACCGGCGGGTTCACCGAGTTCGTGCTGCTGCCGTTCGTGCACGCCAGCTCCCCGATCTACCTGGCCGGCCTGGCCAGGCCCGGGCCGACGAAGCGGGAGAACCGGGCCGTGCACGCGCTGTCACGGCTGATGCTGCACGGCGCGATCGGCTCGATCCAGTGTTCCTGGGTCAAGCTCGGCGAGGACCTGTGCCGCGAGGTGCTGGACGGCGGGGTCAACGACATCGGCGGGACGCTGATGGAGGAGACGATCAGCCGGATGGCCGGCTCGGAGAACGGCTCGTTCAAGACGATCAGCCAGCTAGCCGATATGGTGGCGCCCATCGGCCGGCCGCTGCGCCAGCGGACGACCTCGTACGGGCAGCCCGACGGCGAGCGCCTGGCCGCGGCGGCTGCCTCCGACGGCGTCTGCGCGTCGGTCCTGGGGCACCCGAGCCGCCCGCTGCCGCTGGTCTCCTCTCCGGCCGGCTCGGCAACGCCCTGAACAGGACTAACACCCGGCGAGGCGGGGACCTAGTGCTCTTACCGCGGCCCGTTGCCGCGGGCAGGCTAAGACAGGCTGTGCGCAACGCGCGGCAGCGAGGAGTGAGCGACGATGGTGTTCAGAACTCGCAGCGAGAAGCTGACCGGCTGGGGGCTGACCGAGCCCACCGTGGCGCAGGTCGCGCGGCCGCGATCGGCCGAGGAAGTCGCCGGCCTGGTGAAGGATGTGTCCGCGGCCGGGCTGATCGCGCGCGGGCTGGGGCGCAGTTATAACAACGCGGCCCAGAACGGCGGCGGCCTGGTCGTGACGACCGGCGGAATGGATCACATCCTGTCGTTCGACCCGCATACCGGCGTGGCCGTCTGCGAGGCCGGGGTCAGCCTCGAGCAGCTGATGGTGACGCTGCTGCCGCGCGGCTGGTTCGTGCCGGTGACTCCCGGCACCCGCCAGGTCAGTGTCGGCGGCGCCATCGCGGCTGACGTGCACGGCAAGAACCACCACGTCGCGGGCAGCTTCGCCCGGCACGTGCTCTCGTTCGACCTGCTGACCGCCGACGGCGACGTGCGCACGGTGACCCCGGAGTCCGATCCCGAACTGTTCTGGGCCACCGCCGGCGGCATGGGCCTGACCGGGATCATCTTGCGGGCCAGCGTCCAGATGAAGGCGGTCGAGACGTCCCGGCTGATCGTCGACACCGTGCGGACGGCCAACATCGACGACACCATGGCCTACCTGTCCCGCACCGACAAGGACTACGACTACACGGTGGCCTGGACCGACTGCCTGGCCACCGGCGGCAGCCTCGGCCGGTCGGTGATCACCTCAGGTGACTTCGCCACGATGAGCGAGGTCAGGTACCGGGACCGGGACAACCCGCTCGCCTTCCAGCCGTCGGCGCTGGCCGCCGCCCCGCCGGTCTTCCCGTCCGGCCTGATCAACGCGTGGTCGGTGCGGGCGCTGAACGAGGCCTGGTACCGGAAGGCGCCCCGGCGCCGCACCGGCGAAGTCCAGACGATCGGGAAGTTCTTCCACCCGCTGGACGGGATCAGGAACTGGAACCGTGTCTACGGCCCGGCCGGCTTCCGGCAGTACCAGTTCGTCGTCCCCTACTCGTCCTCTGACGTCGTGCGGGTTGCCCTGGAGCGGATTGCCGCCCTGCGGGCGCCGTCGTTCGTGACCGTGCTGAAGCGGTTCGGCGAGGGTGACGCCGGCCTGCTGTCGTTCCCGATGGCCGGGTGGACGCTGGCGCTCGACTTCCCGGCTCGGACGCCGTGGCTGTCCCGGCTGCTCAGCGAGCTCGACGACATGGTGCTCGAGGCCGGCGGCCGGCTGTACCTGGCCAAGGACTCGCGCATCCCGCGCGACCTGATGCCGCGGATGTACCCCAGGTACGAGGAGTTCCGTGCGCTCCGCGCCCGCATCGACCCGGCGGGCGTCTTCTGCTCCGACCTAGCCCGCCGCCTCGCCCTCTAGCGGCGGCCCCCCCCGCCCCCCACCCCTCGGGTTTCATGATCGTGGAAGTTTCTCCGCCGTATAGACGGATTTTCTTCCACGATCATGAAACCCGGCGGGGTAGGAGGCAGGAGGGGGTGCAAGGGTGGGGGCGGGAGGGCCAGCCGCGGGATTGGAGGGCCGCCGCGACTTGGGCGGCGACCATGCACGGCGTGTTGCGCACCTGCCAGTAGCCGTACCTGAGAGTGCCCTGGCCGGCTGCGGTCACCAGGTTGTCGCGCAGCACGTCCGCCCATCGTGCCTCGTCCGGATGGGCCGACCGGCCGTCCAGTTCGACGATCAGGCCGTACTCGTCGTACAGCACGTCGCGGTAGACCCGGCGGCCTGCCTGCCTTCCGGGAGCCTGCCTGATGCCGCGAGGTAGCCGGTGCGGAACCTCCACATCTCTGACGTAGTGATACTCGAGTAATGAATGGACCCCGGCCAGATCTGGGCTGAGCGCGAAGTGCAGGTCCCGGCGCCAGCGGGCCTGGGATCGCTGGCCGAGCGCGAAGTGGAGCTTCGGCTGGGTAGTGAGCCGCCGGCCGAGGGCAGCTGTGACCCAGGAGACGGCAGCCTCGGCGGTCGGGCTGCAGTCCGCCAGATCGAGAACGGTCTCCTCGATGCGCGTCCGCGGCGGCAGCCGAGCCGGGTGAGCCGCGGCCTCGGCGTCGTGCCTGCGATGAACGACTATTCCGGCGACCGGAGCGACGCGCCGGCGGCTGGGAATTGTCACGTGCATGACCGCGGCTGGCCGGTCGGTCAGCCCGTCGAGTTCGGCCGCCGTCTCGTAACTGAGCACGGCGCCCTCTCCGGCGAACAGGACGACGGCCCATAACGCCGACTCGCGGGCCAGGACGCCGGTAAAGGTGGCGTAGACGCCGGGATACACGCGCTGCCATCGTCCGCGGGCGATCCACGACTCGATGAGGTCGTCGGTCAGGCCGGCGGCCAGGGCCTGGCGGCGGGTGATGATGCCGCGCTGGAGCGCGGCCAGGTCGCGGAGCGGGTCGGGGAGCGGGGCGTACATAAGCCCACGCTGGCTCACCGCGGCAGCGGCCGGTCACGCGGATGCGGCAGCTGTGGATACGGCGGGCGCGGCCGGCTCGCGCTGTGGACGACGGCCGGGGCCGGCGGTGGCCAAGCAGGCAGGCCAGGGGCGGCGGAGCGGGGCGGCGGAGCGGGCGGCGGTCTAGCGGTCGAGGATGAAGGACTCGGGGTCGCGGGGCGGCCGCGGGGCCGGCGGCGCCGCGGCGTGGCCGACGCCGATCGCGCCCATAGGTTCCCAGCCTGCTGGCAGGCCGAGGGCGGCCGCCGCGACCGGGCCGCAGAACAGGGTGCTGGAGACCCAGCACGAGCCGAGGCCCTCGACCGCCAGGGCGACGAGCAGGTTCTGAACCCCGGCGCCCATCGCGACCAGGAACATCGCGCGCTCCGAGGCGTTGCGGCGGGGGTCGGGGTAGGTATGGGCGGCCTCGGCGACCAGGCACGGCACGATCAGCAGCGGGGCCCGGCGTAGCGGTTCGCCCCGGCGGGTCCGGCGGGCAATCTGCTCCTCGGTGAACCCGTCCCCCCGCAGGTCGGCAACCCAGGCCGCGAGCATGTCGTCCAGCAGTCTGATCCTGGCCGGTTCCGACTGCACCACGGCGAACCGCCACGGCTGGCTGTGATGCGGGGCCGGGGCGGTGACGGCGGCGGCGATCGCCCGGCGGACCGCGGCCTGATCGACCGGCTCGGCGGTGAACTCGCGGACCGTGCGCCGCTCGGCCAGCACGTCGGCCGCGCCGAGCCGGAACATGTCCTCGGCGGCCGGCCTCACCAGAGCGGCCGCTCCCGGCCCGTCCTCGCCGGGCCCGGTGACCAGTTCGGACAGGCCGCGCACGACCGCGACCGGGACCTGCCCGGTCTTCCCCTTGGCCAGGTCGCCGGCGGCCGCGATCTCGTCCGCGACAGCGGCCACCGTCACCTCGAGCACGTTGCCGAAGCTGTCCGGCTCGCCGCGGTGGTCGCGCAGCGGGTGCAGCCCGGCCGCGCCGATCGCGCTGTCGGTCTGGCCGTTGCGCCACGGCCGGCCCATGGTGTCGGTGATCAGCACGCCGACGGTCACACCGGCCAGGCCGGCGATAGCACGCCGGAGGTCGCGAGCGGAGCGGTCAGGGTCCTCGGGCAGCAGCACCACGGTGCCAGGCGCGGTATTGGACCGGTCCACGCCGGCCGCCGCCAGCACCAGCCCGTGCCTGGTCTGCGCGATCGTTGTCGGGCCGCGGCGGGCGACGACCCGGACCGTCTCGGCGGCGATGGCATCGTCGCGGCCGGCCGCGATCACCCGGCCTTCCGCCTTGCTGACGATCTTCGAGGTGACGACCAGGATGTCGCCGTCGGCGAGATCGGGTACGGCCGCGACGATCAGCTTGGCCAGGTTCGCGCCCGGCTCGATTTCCGGCAGGCCGGGAACTCCCGCGATGGTGATTCCGGTCACCGGGACAGTTCCCTGGCCAGGCCGATAGCGGCCGTGGCGATCGACGCGGCGGCGGCCGGGTCGGTCATCAGCAGCGGCCTGGCCCTGACCGCGATCCCGGCCAGTTCGGCGTCGTCGGCCGTTCCGGCGTCCGAGCTGTCCACCAGCCAGCCGTCGAGCAGGCCGGGACCGTAATGCGCGGCGACCGCACCCGCCGTGGTCTTGACCCCGATCGCGGCCAGGCAGGCATCGGCCATGCCCCTGACCGGCGCGCCGCCGACGACCGGGGAGACGCCGACGACGGTGCGGGCCGCGACCGCCTCGGCGATCCCCGGGATGGCGAGGATGATCCCGATGCTCACGACCGGGTTGGACGGCGGGAGCAGCACGAAGTCGGCCTGCTCGATGGCCTCGAGCACGCCGGGCGCGGGGCCGGCCAGGTCGGCGCCCGACGCGACGAAACGCAGGGCCGGGACCTTGGCGTGCAGCCTGACCCACCACTCCTGGAAGTGCACGGTGCGGCGGCCGGCTTCGTCGTCGATGACGACGTGGGTCTGGACGTCGTCGTCGGTCATGGGCAGCAGGGTGACGCCTGGCTGCCAGCGCTGGCAGAGCCGCTTGGTCACCTCAGACAGCGGCAGCCCCGCATGGAGCATGGAGGTCCTGGCGATGTGGGTGGCGAAGTCGCGGTCGCCCAGGCGGAACCAGTCGGGTCCGGCGCCGTAGGCAGCCAGCTCGGATTGCACCGTGTAGGTCTCATCGGAGCGGCCCCAGCCCTGTTCCTCGCTGATTCCGCCGCCGAGCGTGTACATGACCGTGTCGAGGTCGGGACAGACGTGCAAGCCGAACAGCTTGATGTCGTCGCCGGTGTTGCCGATGACCGTGATGTCGGCGTCCGGGGCGGCGAGCCGCAGGCCGCGCAGGAAGCGGGCGCCGCCCACGCCTCCGGCGAGCAACGTGATGCGCATGGGCCCGAGTCTGCCAGCCCGCGGGCACCAGCCGGGACGCCGGGCCGGAAGGCGGGCGCGCGCTAGTGCGATCTCGGCCGCCTCGCAGCACGGCCGGCCGCCGGAACCAGGCTGGGGTCCCAGGATTGAGGCAGACTTTTCCCGCCATCACGGGCAACCGGTCGAGCTCTATCACGTATACGCCTTGACGTTTAGCAAGACACGCGCGTGTAATTTCATCTGTGTAATTTCTCTGACGGGCTTCGCTCGGGGCGTCAGGGAGCCGACGGGGTAGCGAGGGGTGGAGGTGCGCTGTGACTGACGCAATCGTCACACTTGTGCACGAAGCGTTCGGTATCGGCGCGGATGAGGCCGCGGAGCCTACGTGGCAGGATCGGGCGCTGTGCGCGCAGACCGATCCTGAGGCGTTCTTTCCTGAGAAGGGCGGGTCGACGAGGGAGGCTAAGCGCGTGTGCCGGAGCTGCGAGGTCCGGGCCGAGTGCCTGGAGTACGCGCTCGAGCACGACGAGCGGTTCGGCATCTGGGGCGGCCTGTCCGAGCGCGAACGACGCCGGCTCAAGCGCCAGGCCATCTGACAGTCACCGCGAAGAACAGTTATCGCTGGCGCTCGCAGTCAGCAGGCTTGGCGTTTCGCCGGATCTTTTTGGTATTTAGGACGATCTGTCCGTGCTCACGGGCGGACGTCGATGACCTGGGCAAGCTCGCCATCTGGCAGTTCTGCGCCGCAATCTTCGCGTATCGTTCACAAGAACCGGCCCGCCTGAGGCCTTCGCAGCAGCCGGCCCGCCGGGGCGCAGCCCCCCGATCAGCAACCGGATCGCCTTGTCGCCGAACGAGTCTTATCCGCAGCATGTCGTGACTGCCGTCATCGTCGCGCACGATGGCGCTAGCTGGCTTCCGCAAGTCGCGGACGCCGTGCTCGAGCAGACCAGGCCGGTACAGCGGGTCGTCGCCGTGGACACCGGCAGCCGCGACCGCAGCGGGGCGGTGCTGGCCGCCAAGTTCGGCCAGGCGGCCGTGTTCGGCATGGACCGGGCGACCGGTTACGGCGACGCGATCGCCAGGGCTCTGCAGCACCGGGCCGCGAAGACGCCGGTACCGGGACAGGCGGGTGAGCGGACCGAGTGGCTGTGGCTGCTGCACGACGATTGCGAGCCCGCCCCTGACGCGCTCGAGCAGTTGCTGCGGGGCACGGTCGAGACCAGTTCGGCCGCCGTGCTCGGGCCGAAGATCAGGGACTGGGCCAACCGCGAGGTGATCCTCGAGGCCGGGATCACGCTGGACACCGCGACCAGGCGGATCACCGGCATCGAGCCCAGGGAGGTCGACCAGGGCCAGCATGACGGCGACCGGGACAGCCTGGCCGTCAGCAGCGCGGGCATGCTGGTCAGGCGGGACGTCTGGGAGCAGGTCGGCGGGTTCGACCCGGCCATGGGCCTGTTCATGGAGGACATCGACTTCTGCTGGCGAGTGCATGCGGCCGGCTACCGGGTCCGGGTGATCACCGACGCGGTCGTCTACCACGTCAGGGCCGCGACCAAGCGCAAGCGGCCTGTCTCGGTCGGCCGCCGGCCCCGGATGCTGGACCGGCGCAACGGGCTGCTGACCCTGCTCGGGAACCTGCCGTTGCGGCCGATGCTGGGCGCCGCGGCGGGCAACCTGCTGGTCTCGCTGCTCAGGGTGATGTTCTTCCTGCTGGCCAAGCGGCTCAGCGCGGCCGTGGACGAGCTGACCGCGCTGACCTCGGTCCTGCTGCATCCGTTCCGGCTGATCACGATGCGCAGGCGGCGCGCGCGGGGGCGCCGGGCCGCGTTCAGCCGGGTCAGGGCCGACCTGCCGCCCGGCCATTCGGGGCGCCGGCTGGCTGAGTTCATGATGGCCGCCCTGTCCAAGTCCCAGGCGGATAAGTCCGGGTCGCATCACGCCACCGATGACCCCACGGACGACGACTCGATGCTGGTCGACGACGGACTCGGCAAACGGCTGCTGACCAGCCCGACACTGTTCACGTTCGTGGCCCTGACCGCCATCGCGCTGACCGCGTGCCGGTCACTGATAGGCGCTGGCCTGCTCGGCGGCGGCTCGCTCATGCCCGCCTGGGGCGGCTCCGGCAGCTTGTGGACGAGCTACATCCAGACCTTCCACCCCTCCGGCATCGGCTCCACCACGCCGGCGCCGCCCTGGCTCGCGGTGCTCGCCGCGCTGGCCACGGTGCTGGGCGGCAAGCCGTGGCTGGCCATCGACGTCATCCTGATCGGATGCGTTCCGCTGTCCGGACTGACCGCCATGGCTGCGGTGCGCAAGCTGACAACGTCCGGACTGGTCAGGGTGTGGGCCGCCATGACCTACGCGCTGCTGCCGGTCGCGATGGGCGTGATCGCTCAGGGCCGCTTCGGCACCGCGGTCGCCTTCGTGCTGCTGCCGGTCATCGTGTCCCAGGCGGCCAGGATGACGACCACGACCGGCCCGCGCGCGACCCGCGCGGCCTGGGCGACCGGCCTGCTGGTCGCGATCGGCGCCGCGTTCGTGCCGCTGCTCTGGCTGATAGCCCTGGCGGCGTGCCTGCTCGCCGCGGTCGTGTTCCGGACGACCCGCCGTGGCCTGCTCCGCAACCTGGCGATCATCAGCCTGACCGCGCCCGTGCTGCTGATGCCGTGGACGCTGACTGTGTTCTCGAACCCGTCCGGGCTGCTGCTCGAAGCCGGCCTGCCGCAATCCGGTGCGCCCGCGTTCAGCCTGCCCGCCAGGTCGCTGCTGCTGCTCAGCCCGGGCGGACCCGGGCTGCCGCCTTACTGGGTGACCGGCGGGCTGTTCCTCGTCGCCTTCGCGGCGCTGTTCGGCGGACGCCGGCGCCGCCTGATCGTCGCGGGCTGGGGCCTGGCCCTGAGCGGCCTGCTCGCGGGGGTCATGGTCAGCCACCTGATCGTGCATCCGGCCGACGGCGGCCCGGTCACGGTCTGGTCCGGCCTGCCGCTCGCCCTGGCCGCCGCGGGCCTGCTGCTGGCGGCGGCGGCCGCGGCCGACGGGCGCGGCCGGGCGGCGGGCGGACCGGCCAGCTGGCGGTCCACGCTGCGGAGCGGGCCGTGGATCGCGCTGCTCGGGCTGATTGCCTGCGCCACGCCGGTCCTGGCCGCCGCGTCCTGGCTGAGCACCGGCGTGAATGGCCCCGTGCACCGGGTGTCGAGCCCGGTCGTGCCAGAACTGGTGGCGGCGGCTGGCGGGCAGACCAGGCAGGTTCGCACCCTGGTACTGCGCTCGTCCGGCGGTCAGGTGGCCTACCTGCTGCTGCGCGGGCCGAGTCCGACCCTGGCCGACAGCGCGCTGACGCCGCCGGCCGACGCCCAGCAGGCACTGAGCAAGATGGTGTCCACGCTGACCACGCCGGGCGGCAACCTGGCAGCCGACCAGGCCAGGATCCTGGCGCAGTTCGACATCGGCTTCGTGCTCGTTCAGGCGCCGGTGGATCCGCAGCTCGCGATCGCGCTGAATGATGTCAGCGGGCTGCAGTTCTACAGCGAGACCAGCCGTTACACGCTATGGAAGCTGAACTCCCCGCCGGCCAGAGTCGTCGTGCGGGAGCCGGCCGGCACGCTGGTGCCGGTGTCCTCGGGTGCGACCGGCGTGGCCGGCGTGGCCGCGCCCGCTGCGGGCGGCACGCTGATGCTGGCCGAGCCGGCCGGCGGCTGGCACGCGTCGGTCAACGGGCAGGCGCTAACCGCGGTTCCTTCTCCGGCGGGCAGCTGGGCCCAGGCCTTCCGGCTGCCGAGCGGCGGCGGCACGCTGACGGTCGGCCATTCTGGCCTGACCCGCGACCTCGTGCTCATTCTCGAGCTGCTCGCGTTCCTGGTCGTGGCGGCGCTCGCGCTGCCGGGCATTCATGTGGCCGAGCAGGAGGAGAGCGCCGTCCCGGCTGAGGGTGACCGGCCGGCCGGCCGGGAAGGGAGCCGGATGTCGGCTCGCCGGGCGGCGGCCGGGGCGGGAGCAGCTGGAACCGGTGTGACCGCGGCGGGTGCGACCGGGACCGGTACGGCCGGAACGGGCCGGGGCGCTACCGGGTCCGAGGGTGCGGACCCGGCCGGAGCGCGGACCGCGGTCATGGACCGGGCCGGGGAGCCGGACGACAGCTTCGCGGGCCGCGGGCTGGCCGGTGCTGGATCGGCCGGTGCCGGGCTGGCGGGTGCGGGGCAGGCCGGGGCCGGGATGGCGGCGGGCGCGCGGGCGGCGGGTCCTGGCGGGCCCGACCTGGCCGATGACGCCGGCGAGGCCGAGGGCAGCGGCACGGACGTGGCCGCCGGGCGCCGCGGGCTGACCAGGTCCGGCCGGGGCCGGGCGGGCGGCCGGGGTACGAGGGGCCGGACGGCCAAGGGCAGGGCGGCGGGCCGGCAACGGACCGCGCTGACCAAGGACGCGCCACGATCCGCTCGGGCCGGGCGCGGAGCCGGTTCGCCCGATGGCGACTACGAGGACGGGCCAGACACGACCCTGATGGCCGGCGGCCGTGAGCTGTCGGCCGACCGGGGACCGGGTGGCGACAGGAACCCGGGCGGCGACCGAGCCGGCCGGGACGACGGCCGCCGCAGCCGGAGACTGCCCGATGCGTGGCCGCACGCCGAGCGCGACGACGGCCGGCTGGCCGATGCCTGGCCCTACACCGAGCGCGACGACGGCCGCCTGGCCGATGCCTGGCCGCACGCCTCCAGCGGCACCGAGCGCACCGTCCGGTATGACGGCGGGGCGTCGGGCCAGCATTCCTACCGCCCGGCAGCCGATGCGGCCGGCGGCGACGCCCCGTCCAGGCGGTCCGGCCAGCACGCCTACCCCGATCCGCTCGGCGGATCGCGGGACAGCAGGCCCGGATACCGCGAGGACGACCTGGCGGCGCGGCCGTCCGGGGGCGGCCGGCGGGATCACGAACAGGACAGGCCGGAGCCAGGCTGGCGCTCGCCGTCCGGCCGCTCGCCCGGCGGAGACTGGCCGTTCCCCGAACTGGATGCGGCGGGCGGCCGGGATGGCGAGTCCGGACGGTCGCCGTCCGGCCGCGCACCTGACGACTCGTGGCCTGGCCGGGACTCGGGCTCTGGCGTTCGGTCCGCGCAGCCGGAACGTGATCCAGGCGACGATCTCCCGCCCTGGCGGTCGGAGCAGGGCACCAGGGCGTACCGGGTGACCGGCCCTGGTCAGTCAGGCTCGGCCGCGGCGGACCGGGACCCGGCCTCGCGGTCCGGGACCGGCCCGCAGCGGGCGTTCGGGCCGCGCGGTGACGGTGCTGGCGAGCAGCGTGACCGGACCGGCGGCGGCCGGCATGGCGCCGGCTATCCGGGCTATCAGGACGAGCGGTACGGCCGGACCCCGGACGCCGCGCCGGAATACCGGAGCTGGAACGACGGCGCGGACCCGTTGTCGTGGCCCGGCACCAGCGCCGGCCCCGGCACCGGTGCCGCGGGCGGCGAACTGGAGCCGCTGCCGCCGTTGCAGGGCCAGGGACGCGGCCAGACCCGGCCAGGCTCCCGGGATCAGGGACCTGACCCGAGCGACTGGGACCGACTGGGCGAGGAGCCGGGGGACCGGCGCTACCACCGGGCTCCGGCCGACTACGAGTCCGAGTACGAGGGAGACAACTGGTGAGCCCGCGCCAGGTCCGCAAGGCCCGGCCCGCGGGCCGTCCGGCGGCCAAACCCGTCGCCAGGCCCGCGAGGGGACGCCAGGTCACGAACCGGTTCGTGCTGGCCTTCCTGGTGCTGCTGGCGCTGGCGGGGCTGTACGGCATTGCCGGGCTGAGCCGGGCGGTGGAGCTGACCGCGGCCCGGCCGGCCGCCTCGGCCGGGCACCTGACGGTGACATCCGCGCTGGCCGGCTGTCCTGGGCCCGGGACGGGCGGCGCGACCGGTGGCAACATCGCGGTGGCGAGCGCCCCGGCGAGCACCGGCAGCGGGCAGGTGATGCTCACCGCGCCGTCCACGGCGGCGACCGGCAAGCCGGCCGCGCCCGTCGCGATGACGCCGCAGCCGGGTCAGATGACAGTCAAGACCGTCAAGGCCGCGCCGGCCCTGCCGAAGAAGGCCGCGGCCCTGCCCAGCGTGGCCGGCGTCCAGGTGCCGACCAGCCGGGTCGCGGGCGGGCTGTTCGTGGCGGCGACCGGGGCGAACGCCCAGGGATTCGACGTCGAGCAACTCGGCCCGGCCGGCAAGCCGGCCGCGCGCTGCCAGGCGCCGGGATCGGACTTCTGGTTCGTCGGACCTGAGGCCACGACGACGCACACGCAGCTGTACCTGATGAACCCGGATCGCAGCCCGGCCAACGCGCACGTGACGATCCAGACCGACAGCGGCCCGCTGCTCGGAGCGCCGGACTCCAGCATCGAGGTGCCGCCGCACTCGATGATCGTTCAGACCCTGGATCATCTGGTGCACGCCGCCCGCGCGGCCACCTTCCACGTGACGACCAGCAGCGGCCGGGTTGTCGCGGCGGTGCGTGAGACCAGCAACCTGAGCAAGCCCGGCATCTGGCTGCCGGAGGCCCAGGAACCCGCGACGTCGCAGGTGCTGACCGGCCTGCCGGACGTCACCGGCAGCCGGGAGCTGTACGTCAGCGTGCCCGGCAACAAGCCCGCGACGGTCAACGTCACGGTCGTCTCACCGCGCGGCTCGTTCCGGCCCACCGGCGGCAATGGCATCAGCGTGCTGCAGAAGATCACCACGGGCATGTCGATCCCGGCGCTGAGCGGCTTTCCCGGCTCGGTCAGGATCACGTCGAACGTACCGGTGACTGCGGTACTGGAAGTCTCCGGCGGGCCGTCAGGTGCCCCTGGCGCCTTCATCACCGGCTCCAGCCCGCTCACTGAGCAGGGCGTGGTCGCGGCCAGCCCGGCCGGGGCGGCCGGAACCACCGCGCTCGTGCTCTCGGCGCCCGGCAAGGCGGCGAGGGTACGGGTCGCGGTGGCAGTGCCCGGTGCCCCGCTCACCGGCCAGAAGGGCCAGATCGTCAGCATCGCCGCCAAGTCGGCCACCAAGGTCCCGATCAAGCTGCCCAAGCGGGACGCCAGGCAGACCCTGGTGGCGCTCCTGATCACCCCTCTGCCGGGTTCTGGCCCGGTGTACGCGGCCAGGCTGGCCCAGTCCGGCGGTGCGGTCCAGAGCGTGCTCCCCGTCGTCTCCAGCCCGACCAGGATCGACCTGCCGCCGACGCGGCAGTCGCTGGTCGCCGTGCTCGGGAACTAAACGCCGCCGCGACCAGCCGCCGATCACTCGTCGGCCGGATAGCCGGGGTCGATGATCTGGGGATCGAGGCCGAGCAGCCGGGCGAACTCCTCGATCACCACGTCGAGCACCAGCTCGCTGAGCTCTTCCTCGCCGTCGGCCCTGGCCAGCAGCGGCCTGCGGTACAGCACGATCCGGGCTGGCCGGGCCGGCCGGGCCGGGTCGAGCCTGGCCAGGGGGACCGGGTCGTCGTCATCGTGCAGCAGGTCCTCAGCCGGCCGTTCGGCCGAGGGGACCTCCTCGACCGCGAACTCCACGCCAGCCAGCTCAGATTCCCACCGTGGCTCGAGCTGCGCGACGGCCTGCAGCACGAGTTCGTCGAAGCGCTCGGCCCGGCTGCGGTACAGGGGCGAACCGGCCGGGGCTAGCGGGCCTCGCAGGCCGCGCCCGTGCCGGTCGCGCCGCTTCATCCTCGCGGTCGCAGGAGGTCGGCTGTCAGCCGGTCGCACAAGCACACAGCGTAACTCAGCCACCCTCGCTGGCGGCACTGCCGGGCCGCGCCGCAGGTCAGAGAGCCGCCCGGGTCAAGGATTCGGCGAGGGCACGAACGTGTTGGTGCTGTGGCTGGCCACGGCCACGATCGCGATGATGGCGATAATGCCGCCGATGCTGAGCACCAGCCCGATATAGCCGAGGATCAGCCCGGCCAGTGCCATGCCGTCGCCGGCCTCGCCGGTCTGCCGGATCTGGCGGCGGGCCATGTGGCCGAGAATGATCGCCGGGATGGCCGCCACCAGCCAGAAGAAAAGTTGCGCGCAGCCGCACACCAGCGCCGCGATGGCGAGTGAGTTGGTCGGCCGCTGGTATCCGGCGGGCGGGTAACCGCCGGGCTGGTAGCCGGGCGTCGGGTACCCGGAGCCGCCGTAGCCGGCCGGAGGTCCGTAGCCGGGCGCCTGATACCCCGCACCCTGGTCGCCCTGCCCCGGATACCCGGCACCCTGATCGCCCTGCCCCGGATACCCCTGCCCCTGGCCGCCCGGCGCCTCGTAGCCGTATCCGGGCTGCTGGTATCCGGGCTGCTGGTATCCGGGCTGAGATCCGGGCGCCTCATGGCCGGGTGACCCGTAAGCGGGCGTCCCGTAGGAAGGCTGCTGGTAGCCGGGACCCGGGGGCTCGCCCGGGCTCGGCGCACCCGGGTCTTGCTCTCCGCGCGCCGGGTCGCTGGCCGGATTCTCCGGCCCCTGGCTGGTCACGTTCGCTCCGCTAGCACGGGGCCATTATCTCTCTGGCGCGGGCCGCCGCGGTGATCCACGCCGGCCGAGTGTGCAGGCCAGCGCGGACAAAGGCCGCCTGAGCGGGCGTTTCGGCCGCCCGCCGGGCAAGACACGATCGGGCGGAGTGCCCCGGGTGATGGCGTTACTGCCATGGCTACCGATACCGTCAGCGGTTGTGAGCGAGCGACGCGGCCCGGCAGAACGCGGGTCGCGGTGGCGCTCAGGTGGCCATGCCGGGAGCGAACCCGCACCGGCGCTGCGTCCGCGTCCGGCTGGCCGGGCGCGCGGGCGAACGGAGCAGTGAGCGAGGTGGGTCGTTGAGTTCTCGCCGCTGCTCTCGTCCGGCGTGCAAACGGGACGCCGTATGCACGCTGACGTATGTGTACCGGGACTCCACCGCTGTGCTCGGCCCGCTGGCGGCCTACGTCGAGCCGCACTGCTACGACCTGTGCAGCCCGCATGCCGACCGGCTGACCGCGCCCCGCGGCTGGGACATCGTCCGCCTGCCGCTCGCACCCAGCCAGGAGGCGGCCGCCGACGACCTCGAGGCGCTGGCCAACGCGGTCCGCGAGGCGGCGGCCCCGCGGGTAGCGGCGGCCGAGCCGGTCGGCCAGGGCGTGGAAATCGGCCGCCGCGGTCACCTGCGGGTGCTCAAGTCCGCTCCGCCCGACCGCGCCCGCCCGACCCCCTGACCGCGCACGCGGGAGACTGGCGCGGTCAGGGCGTACTGCCGCGGGCTCAGGCGCACAAAATCCTGGCCGGCCTGACGACGAGGGGATCGGGCTGAGCAGGCTGGCCGATAGTGTGGGCGGCCTGGGCTCAGCGCAGCAGCCAGCCGGGAGCAAAGGCAGGGGCAGGTAGTGGCGGATCTCGCGAGGATCTTCAAGGCATACGACATCCGCGGCGTGGTGCCGGACGAACTGGACGAGGGCGCCGCCGAGGCGATCGGCGCCGCATTCGCCACCCTGACCGGTGCGAGTTCCGTGGTGATCGTGCACGACATGCGCACGTCGTCTGGCCCGCTCGCGGCGGCCTTCGGCCGGGGTGTGACCGCCGCCGGGGCCGATGTGATCGACGGTGGTCTCGGCTCGACCGACATGCTCTATTACGCCAGCGGAGCGCTCGGCGTGCCCGGCGCGATGCTGACCGCGAGCCATAACCCGGCCAGGTACAACGGGATCAAGCTATGCCGGGCCGGTGCCAAGCCGGTCGGCCAGGACACCGGGCTGGCCGAACTGCAGGAGATGGCCAGGGCCGGCACGTACCACCGGGCCAAGGAGCCGGGCCGGATACGCCGCGAAGACCTGGTGAGTGGTTATGCGGCCTACCTGAAGTCGCTGGTCGACCTGACCGGGATCCGGCCCCTCAAGGTCGCCGTCGACGCGGGCAACGGGATGGCCGGGCACACCGTGCCTCAGGTGTTCGACGGGCTGCCGATCACCACCGTGCCGCTGTACTTCGAACTGGACGGCACGTTCCCCAACCACGAGGCCAACCCGATCGACCCGGCGAACCTTGCCGACCTGCAGCAGGCCGTGCTGGACCACCGTGCCGACCTCGGCCTGGCCTTCGACGGCGACGCGGACCGGTGTTTCGTCGTGGACGAGCGAGCGCGGATCGTCTCGCCGTCCGTGCTCACCGCGCTGATCGCGGCCAGGGAGCTGGTCAGGGAGCCCGGCGCGATGATCACGGCGAGCCACAACCCGCCCAAGTACAACGGCATCAAGCTGTGCCGTACCGGGGCGAAGCCGGTCGGGGCGGACACCGGCCTGCGCGAACTGCGCGCCATCGCGGAGCAGGGCGTGACACCCCAGCATGGGCCGGCCGGCAACGTCACCGTCCGTGACCTGCTGCCGGACTACGCCAGCTACCTTAAGTCGCTGGTCGACGTGTCGGGCATCCGGCCGCTGAAGGTCGCCGTCGACGCGGGCAACGGCATGGCGGGCCACACCGTTCCCGAGGTCTTCGCCGGGCTGCCGGTCACGGTGGTGCCGCTGTACTTCGAACTCGACGGCACGTTCCCCAACCACGAGGCCAACCCGATCGACCCGGCGAACCTCGTCGACCTGCAGCAGGCGGTGCTGGAACACGGCG
>DASWAH010000262.1:0-6579 GCA_036391235.1 Streptosporangiaceae bacterium | reverse complement strand
CAAGGGCAAGAAGAAGGGCAAGGGCGGCGGTCGTCCTGGCGGTCGTCCGGCCAGCCTGCCCGGCGGTCGCCCCGGCGCCTTCGGCCCGGCCGGCGCGGGCGGTCCTGGCGGTGCCGGGCCCGGCGGCGGGCTGGGCCTTGGCGGTCCAGGCGGTCTGGGTGCTGGCGGCCTGGGTCCTGGCGGCCGGGGACCGGGCGGATCGCTGCCCGGCCTGGGTGGTCTCGGCGGTCCCGGCGGCACCGGTGCGGGGCTACCACCCGGCCTGCGCCGCCCCGGGCAGAACGCCGACAAATCGGGCGACGGCCAGCAGCTTCCGCCCGGCCTGCGCGGAAACCGCCGCGACCGCGACAAGGACCGCTGACTCCCGGGGGTCGGTGCATCATGCTGGAAATGCGTGCCCGCCTGCGCCCCGCTGGCCACTGACCCGGTTTGCCGCGTTTGTCATCAATTGCGAGGATGGCGGTCGGCGAGCCGACGGATCCAGCCATGTATGAATCCCTGGATTCATTATGGATTTTGTGTCTCGATCCCTGAATTCATACAACGACCTGCCAGTCGGCGCCGCTGCCGCGGCCGCGAAAGCAAGCCGCGCTGCGAGTTGCCGGCCCGGCCGTAACTGCTGCCCGGCCGGCTGGCTCCTACCCTCCCGCCTTCGACCCGGGCATAACGGGCAGTAGGTGAGGAAAATCTGCGGAATCTGGCGCCAAGCCAGGTCGGAAGTCGCCTGTCGCCCGGGGCGTCACTGACGGGTCGGCCGTGGCAGGGTTGCGCATCTGGCAGAATGTGAGCGCAACCATCGGCTCCGCGAGGCCCTCTCTAACTCGTTGCCGCCGTACCAAGGCTGGTTGGCAGGCCCGGTTCCCACTCGGGCTCGTGCCGCCGGCCACCACAATCCGCTGGGAGAAGACCACAGCCGTGGCTGTCAAGATCAAGCTGAAGCGCATGGGCAAGATCCGTGAGCCCTACTACAGGATCGTCGTCGCGGATGCCCGCACCAAGCGGGACGGGCGCGCGATCGAGGAGATCGGCAAGTACCACCCGAAGGCTGACCCGTCGCTGATCGAGGTCAACTCGGATCGCGCGCAGCACTGGCTGTCGGTCGGCGCGCAGCCGACCGACCCGGTCCGCAAGCTGCTCGAGGTGACCGGTGACTGGCAGAAGTTCAAGGGCCTGCCGGGTTCCGAGGGGACGCTGAAGACCGCCGCGCCGCGGGGTGACAAGAAGGAAGTCTTCGCGGCCGCCCTGGCCGAGAACCTGGCCGAGAGCGGCGCCAAGCCGAAGAGCGGCGGCGCCAGGGGCCGGGCCGGCTCGAGGGCCGACGCCAAGACGGACGGTGGCGCCGCGGCCGAGGGCAAGGCCGACAAGGCGAAGGCCGAGAAGGCTGACAAGGGCGCCAGGCCGGCGAAGGCGAAGGCCGACACCGCGAAGGCCGACACTGCTAAGGCCGACACCGCGAAGGCCGACGACACGAAGTCGGACACGGCTAAGGCGGACGCGGCTAAGGCCGAGACGGCTAAGGCGGACGATGCCAAGGCTGAGACGGCTCAGGCGGACGCGGCCAAGGACAGTGCCGAGGACGGCAAGGCCGGCGCGGCCAAGGCGAAGGCGGCCAAGCCCAAGGCTGGCGAGGACGCCAAGGCCGAGACCGACGCCGAGGCCGACGCCAAGGCCGAGACCGACGCTAAGGCCGAGGCCGCGGACAAGGGCGACACCAAGGCTGACGCTAAGGCCGAGACCGACGCCAAGGCCGGATCTCCTGAGGCGGCCGACGCGGGCAGCGAGGGCTGACGTGCTCGTCGATGCGCTCGACCACCTGGTGCGCGGCATCGTCGATTACCCGGACGATGTCCAGGTTTCCAGCCGGAATCTGCGCCGGGGCCGGGTCCTGCAGGTGCGCGTGCACCCGGACGATCTCGGCAAGGTCATCGGCCGGGGCGGGCGAACCGCGCGGGCGCTCCGCACCGTGATCGGCTCGCTGGCCGGCGACTCGTATGTCCGGGTCGACCTGCTGGACGCCGACGAGGCCCGCTAAGGGCCGATGCAGCTCGTCGTTGGCCGGGTCGGCCGGCCGCACGGACTCCGCGGCGAGGTAACCGTGGAGGTGCGGACGGACGACCCGGACCAGCGATTCGCGGCCGGGAACTCGCTGGCCACGATCCCGGCCGAGCGTGGCCCGCTGACCGTGGCCGGAGCCCGCTGGCACTCGGGCCGCCTGCTGGTGCAGTTCACCGGCTACGACGACCGCGAGGCCGCCGAGGCCTTGCGCGATACCGTGCTGGCGATCGACTCCGGGCAGCTCGGGCCGCTGGCGGACCCGGAGGAGTTCTACGACCACGACCTGATCGGGCTGCGGGTGCTGACGACCGGCGGCGAGGAGGTCGGCACGGTCAGCGACGTCCTGCACCATGGCCAGGACCTGCTGGTCGTGGCGGGCGCGGGCGCTCGCCGCGGGGCCGAGCTGCTGGTGCCGTTCGTCGCCGCGATCGTGCCGGAGGTCGACGTTGCGGCCGGACGGCTGGTCATCGACCCGCCGCCCGGGCTGCTCGACCAGGACGCGGCGGTCTAGCGCGGTGCGCCTGGACATCATCACGATTTTTCCCGAGTACTTCGCGCCGGTGCAGGTCTCGCTGATCGGCAAGGCGGTCCAGCGCGGCGACATCAGCGTCGCCGTCCACGACCTGCGGGCCTGGGCCCACGATCCGCACAAGACGGTCGACGACACCCCGTTCGGCGGCGGCCCCGGCATGGTCATGCGGCCCGAGCCCTGGGGCGAGGCACTTGATGCGGTGCTGGGAAACGGCGGGGAGTTCCGGGCTCAAGGTCCGATCCCTGAGGGGGCGGAACTTATCGTGCCGACCCCGGCCGGCGCCCGGTTCGACCAGTCGGCCGCGGCCGAGCTGGCCGGGATTCCGCGCCTGGTGTTCGCCTGCGGCCGGTACGAAGGGATCGACGCCCGGGTGATCAGCTATGCCAGGACGCGGCTGCCGGTCCGCGAGCTCTCGATCGGCGACTACGTGCTGGCCGGCGGCGAGCCGGCGGTCCTGGTGATGATCGAGGCGATCTGCCGGCTGCTGCCCGGCGTGCTCGGCAACGCCGAGTCGGCCGCCGACGATTCGTTCGGCGCGGGGGCGGGCGCCATGCACGGCCTGGTCGAGGGACCGGCCTACACGAGGCCGAGGAACTGGCGCGGGCTGGAGGTTCCCGAGGTGCTGCTGTCGGGCAATCACGGCGCGATCGCTCGGTTCCGGCGCGACGAGGCACTCCGGCGCACGGCGCTGACTAGGCCGGACCTGGTGGCTGCCCTCCCCGAAGAATCGCTCAGCGCGCGTGATCGGCAGGTCCTGTCTGAGGCTGGTTTCGCGAGCAGCGGGGAAGATGTGGCACACTGAAAGCCACGCCCTCGTCGGCTTACGCCGCGTGGGGCGACGTCGTATGCCTTCGCAGCGACCCAGACCGACTTCCGCGCGTCCGCAGGCGTGCGCGTGATGAGAACGAGGACGACGAAGCGATGCACACCGCGATTGCCGAGCTTGAGCAGGCTCAGATCCGTTCTGACATCCCGGCCTTCCGGCCCGGTGACACCCTGAAGGTGCATGTCAGGGTGACCGAGGGCAACCGGTCCAGGATCCAGATCTTCCAGGGCGTGGTGATCCGCCGCCAGGGCGGCGGGGCCAGGGAGACCTTCACCGTTCGCAAGATCAGCTACGGCGTTGGCGTTGAGCGCACCTTCCCCGTGCACACCCCCGCGATCGAGACGATCGAGGTTGTCACCAGGGGTGACGTGCGCCGGGCGAAGCTGTACTACCTGCGTTCCCTGCGCGGCAAGGCGGCGCGCATCAAGGAGCGCCGCGAGCCCGCTCGCTGACGACTATCCAGTTCCGTGCGTGCCGGTCGTCGCTGACGCTCCGACAGGCCGGCTGACCTGGAGCGGCCCGCATGGGCTGGCAGACCGCCGTTGGCCCGGTAGGCTGCTCAGCGCGGCCAGCGCCGATACGGCGGTGCGGCCGCGTTCGTGCAGGGGCCGGCGGCCGCGAGCCGCCTGGTTCCCCGGCAATCCCGCCCGCCTGGCTCTCGGGCCGCTGGACCGGCCTGCTGGCCGTTAGGCTGGATAGTGATGATGAACGATGAGCAGCGTGCGGGTGATGTGCTGGCCGGAGCCGAGGACGCCGGCTCCGCGGACGTCACCGGGAGTCCGGCCGGCGGCCGCGACGATGACCAGCGACTGAGGCGGTCACCGGGCAATCCGGCCGGCGCGGACGAGACGGCCGAGGACGAGGACGAGAACGCCGAATCCGGCGAGGGCGAGAACACCCGCGGTCGCTGGTCGTTCCTCACCGAGATGGTTGTGCTGTTCGCGGTCGCCCTGACCATCGCGCTGCTGATCAAGACATTCATCGTGCAGCCGTTCTTCATCCCGTCCAGCTCGATGGAGAACACGCTGCTGGTCGGCGACAAGGTGCTCGTCAACAAGCTGGTGTACCGGGTCAGGCCGATCAGCCGGGGCGACGTCGTCGTCTTCGACGGCGCCGGTTCCTGGCTGCCGCCGACCGCCTCTTCGCCGCCCGCCCACAACGGCATCGCGCGCTTGTACGACGACACGCTAGGCGCGCTGTTCAGTTCGATCAGGGGGTTGTTCGGCAGCCCGCCGGGCCAGACCGACTACATCAAGCGGGTCATCGGGCTGCCAGGCGACCACGTCAAATGCTGCAACTCCCAGGGGCAGATCACGGTCAATGGGGTGCCGCTGCACGAAAGCTCGTACGTGATTCCCGGCGCCCGGCCGTCCCAGGGCGCGTTCAACGTCGTCGTGCCGCCGGGACGCTTGTGGGTGATGGGCGACAACCGGCCGGAGTCGGCCGACTCCCGGCTGCACGACTGCAAATACACCTATACGCCGCCGACGTGCGTGCCGTACGACCGGTCAGGCACGATCCCGGAGAGCGACGTCATCGGCCGGGCGTTCATGATCGTGTGGCCGCCGAGCCGGTTCAGGATCCTGCCCATTCCGTCCACGTTCGAGCAGCCTGCGCTGAAGAGCTCAGCGTCCGGGTCATCCGGGTCGTCCGGGGTTTCGGTCCAGGGCTCGGATGGCCAGGCTCAGGCGCAGGTCACTGGGATCGCGCTCCGGCCGTCGGCACCGTACCTGCCGCTCGCGGGCGGACTCGTCGCGGCGGTTCCGCTGACCATGCTCGAGCGCCGGCTGCGGCTGCGGCTGCGGCTGCGCCGCCGCCGGGCAGCCCGGACTCGCCCGGGTACGGCCGGGCCGCGGCGGGACTAGCGGGCGCCGATGGCGGCGCAGGAGCGATCCCGGGCGGCCGGCGACCGGCGTTCGGCTGGCGGCCGGGGCTCGGGCACGGCCAAGTCGGCTAAGTCGGCCAAAGCGGCCGGCGGCCGTGCGAGCGGGCGGCCGAAGAAGCGCAAGCGAGGTCCCTGGCTCTGGCGGCAGGCGGCGGCTTCCCGCGCGGCGGCGCCGGTCGACGTCTGGATGGCCGGGTTCGGGGCTCCGGCGCCAGCCCTGCCGCAACCGGGCGACCAGCAGCCCGAGCCAGGCGGGACCCTCGGCGGGGCGCCGGGACGGTCCGGCCGGACGGTCCCCGGCCTGCCCGC
This sequence comes from Streptosporangiaceae bacterium, assembly GCA_036391235.1. Taxonomy (GTDB): domain Bacteria; phylum Actinomycetota; class Actinomycetes; order Streptosporangiales; family Streptosporangiaceae; genus Chersky-822. The sequence continues at coordinate 972 of DASWAH010000262.1, read as the reverse complement.
GGTGCAACGGCCGCTCGGGTACACGCCGCGGCGGAGCAGCGGGCTTACCGGATACGAGCGGGTTCTGGCCAGGGCCGGCCTGGGGCCGGTGGCCGGGATCGACGAGGCCGGCCGGGGCGCGTGCGCCGGGCCACTGGTCGTTGCCGCGGTCGCGATCGGCCGGTGGGATAGCGCCGCGATGGCCGGGATAGCCGACTCCAAGGCACTGACCGCGGCGGCCAGGGAGGCCGCCTATGCAACGATCACCCGGCGCGCGCTGGCGTGGAACGTCGTCATCATCGAGCCCGGCGAGATCGACCGCCTGGGGCTGCATGTGTGCAATGTCGCGGGTATGCGGCGAGCCCTGGCCGGCCTCGCGGCCACTCCGGGTTACGTGCTCACCGATGGCTTCGAGGTGCCAGGCCTGGCCGTTCCCTCTCTGGCGATGTGGAAGGGCGACCAGGTGGCCGCCTGCGTGGCCGCGGCGTCGATCGTGGCCAAGGTGACCAGGGACCGGATTATGACGGGCCTGCACAAGGAATACCCGCAGTATGGCTTTTCCCGGCATAAGGGGTACTCGACGCCTAGTCACATGGCCGCGCTCGACGAATGCGGGCCGAGTCCGGTGCACCGGCGCTCGTTCGTGAACGTCTCGTCCAGGCTCGGCGCGGCGTCGCCGGGCGCCGACGGCGTGATCCTGGCGGATGGTTCGGTGCTTGCGCTCGACGAGGCGGCGGATAGTCCTATCGTGGAGTTGGTCGCGGAGCTACCGGCCGCCGCCTCAGCGGAGGGGAGAACATGAGCGCGGAGGACCTCGAGAAATACGAGACCGAGATGGAGCTGCAGCTCTATCGGGAGTACCGCGACGTCGTCGGGCTGTTCAGCCACGTAGTCGAGACCGAGCGACGGTTCTACCTGACGAACGATGTCGACCTGCAAGTCCGCACGGCCGACAACGGCGAGGTGTTCTTCGAGGTCACCATGCACGACGCC
>DASWAH010000261.1:0-1520 GCA_036391235.1 Streptosporangiaceae bacterium | reverse complement strand
CGGGCGCTGCACGACGCGGTCCCGGCCGATCATCCCGCGGCGCGCCGGCTGGCCGCCCGGGGAGCCGGCCCGCTGGAGGAGGCCGCAGCCGGGATCGGGCCCGAGGGTACCGCCGGTACCCGCGAGGTCGCCGCGGCCGCGGTTCCGGCCGGGGCGGCCGCCAGCAGCTGCGTCTTCGCCGACCGGTGCCCGCGGGTCCAGGGACGCTGCCGGGCCGAGCGGCCGCCGCTGACCCAAGACGCCGAATCTAGGGCATATGCTTGCTTTTTTCCGCTTTCAGAGTCAGCGCAGGCAGCGAAGGGAACCATAACCTGATGCCGTCCCAGTACGACGTGGTCATCATCGGCGGCGGCCACAACGGCCTGGTCTCGGCGGCCTACCTGGCCAGGGCCGGGCTGCGCACGCTGGTCTGCGAGCGGCGCGAGGTGGTCGGCGGCGCCGCCGTGAGCGAGCATCCGTTCGGCCCCGATTACACGGTGACCTCGCTGTCCTACGTCGTCTCGCTGCTCCCGGCCGACCTGGTCAGGGACCTGAACCTGGCCAGGCACGGGTACCACGTGTTCCCGCAGGGCCCGTACTTCGCGCCCAGATCCGACGGGCGCTACCTCAGGCTGCCCGCCGACCCGGCGCAGCGGCATGCCGAGATCGCCAAGTTCTCGGCTCAAGACGCGGACAACTACGTCGCCTACGAGGCGAAGCTCGCTCCGATCGCCGCGATCCTCGGGCCGCTGCTGTCCCAGATCCCGCCCAAGCTCGGCTCCCGCCGCCCGGCCGACCTGGTCGGCCAGGGCATGCTACTGCGGCACCTGCGCAGGGTCGACACCCGGCTCGCGGTCGACATCACCCGGCTGCTCACCGGCAGCATCGCCGACCTGCTCGACCAGTATTTCTCCAGCGACGCCCTGCGCGGGCTGCTGTCGGTATCCGGCGTGATCGGGATGTGGGCCGGGCCGCGCTCGGCCGGCACCGGATACGTCACCCTGCACCACCACATCGGCGAGGCCGACGGCCAGGCGGGGGCCTGGGGGTTCCCGCGCGGCGGGATGGGCGCAGTCACGGCGGCGCTGGCCGATGCGGCCCGGTCGTTCGGGGCCGAGATCAGGACCGGCGCCGAGGTCGGCCAGATCACCACGGCCGGCCGCCGGGTCACCGGGGTCGACCTGGCCGACGGCCAGCACATCGCGGCGGCCACGGTCGTCACGACCGCACACCCGCAGGTGTCATTCCTGCAACTCGTCGACGAGGCCGTGCTGCCGCCGGACTTCGTGGCCGACATCCGCGGCTGGCAGAGCCGCAGCGGCACCGTGAAGATCAACCTGGCCCTGGACCGGCTGCCGGTCTTCGCCAGTCACCCCGACTTCGACCCCCAGGTGCATGGCGGGACGATCGTGCTGGCTGAGAGCCTGGACGAGATCGAGACGTCGTTCCAGGAAGCCGTCAGCGGGGTGCCGTCTTCGGTGCCGTTCGCCGATATCTGTATCCCGAGCGTGTTCGACGACTCACTGGCCCCGGCCGGGCAG
>DASWAH010000260.1:0-30035 GCA_036391235.1 Streptosporangiaceae bacterium | reverse complement strand
CAATGCCACCGGTCACGTCGGCGGGGTGTGCGTGCTGGATCCCAAGGACGCGCCGCAGCCGCTAACGCTGGCCCGGCTCACCGACGTGCTGGCGGACCGGCTGCCAATGGTCCCCGTGCTGCGCCGCAAGCTGCTCAACGTGCCGCTCGGCCTGGACCAGCCGTACTGGATCGACGACCCGGACTTCGACATCGAGTACCACATCCGCGAGATCGCGCTGCCGCGGCCGGGCTCGGATGCCCAGCTCACCGAGCAGATCGCCCGGCTGCACGCTCGGCCGCTCGACCGCAGCCGGCCGCTATGGGAGATCTACCTGATCAGCGGGCTGTCCCGGCGCCGGGCGGCGGTCTACACGAAGATCCACCACTCGGCCGTGGACGGGGCGTCCGGGACCGAGTTGCTGACCGTTCTGCTCGACCTGGTGCCCGAGGGACGTGAGCTGCCGCCGGCCGAGCCGTTCTCCCCGGATCCGCCGCCCGGGCTGCCGTGGATGGCCGCGCTGGCCGCGGCCAAGCTGGCCTGGCGTCCTGTGCAGACGGTGCGCGTGACCAACGAGGTCATCAAGGTCGTGCCGACCCTCGCCCCGGCCATCAGCCGGGTCGTCGGCGGGATGCTGGGCCTGAACCGCGGCGACGGCGAAGTCATCGCGTCGACGCCGTCGCGGGCCCCCGCGACGCCGTTCAACCGGCCGGTGACTCAGCACCGGCGGGTGGCGTTCCGCAGCGTCGAACTGGACCGCGTGAAGGCGGTCAAGAACGCGTTCGGGGTCTCGGTCAATGACGTCGTGATGGCGATGTGCGCCGGCGCCTTGCGGCGCTGGCTGGCTGATCATGACGCGTTGCCCGAGCTGCCGTTGGTCGCGATGATCCCGGTCTCGATCAGGGACCCGGCCAGCACCGGCGCGCTGGGTAACAAGGTGTCGGCGATGCTGGCCATGCTGCCGACGCAACTCGACGATCCGGCCCGGCGGCTGGAGGTCGTGCACGCCGCGACCAAGCTGGCGAAGGAACAGCAGGCGGCGATCCCGCAGGGGCTGGTCGACCAGATCAGCGACTTCGCCCCGCCCGCGCTGACCGCACGGGCGGCCAGGGTGGTGTTCGCGACCGGCCTGCTGCACCGGCTCCCGCCGTTCAACCTGTGCATCTCGAACGTGCCGGGCCCGAACATCCCGGTGTACTTGTGCGGGGCCAAGCTGCTCGCGCACTACCCGGTGTCGGTGATCACCGACGGCCAGGGGCTGAACATCACGGTGATCGGATACCTGGGCCAGCTGCACTTCGGCCTGGTGTCCTGCCGGGAACTGCTGCCCGACATCGACGCGCTGGCCGGCTATCTGACCGACGAGCTGGACGTGCTGCTGAAGGCGGCCGCGGCCCGGGGCGACGGCGCGGGCGCCTAGCCTCTGCCTTGGCGCGGAGGCGCGCGGAGGCGCGCGGAGGCCTGATCGGTCCGGGACCGCCGAATGCCGGCAGGTCCCCGGTGGACCGAGTTGATTAACCACCGTCCGCCATGCCAACCGGTCGGGTCGGCCGGGCGTCTTGCATGCGGAAGGGGACAGACGCCGGGTCGGCTACCCGTGGCGGCTGAGGATCGGCGCATGGTTCTCCGTGCGGGTGGTGGCGGTCCTCGGCTATGCGGCCGCCGCGGGCCGGCCGGCCCGGCCAGCGGTGTTTGTGGAACCCGGCCGATTTCTTGCTGATAGCGGATGTCGCGCGGCCGTGGTCGTCAGAACGATTCTCTGGCGCATGCTGGCCGCGATCTCAGCCGACGAGTCAATGGCTAATGGTCATCTGTGCTGTTCCCGGGACTGTCAGTGGGTCGAGGTAGGGTCGATAACAAGTTCGATCTCGCCGTTTCACCTGGTTGGGGGTGACCCTTATGGCTGCCGGTCCTGTCCCGTTGTTTCCTGAGCCGGAGCTGCCGTGGGAGCCGTGGGATGAGGACGCACCGGAGCCGGACGAGCCGCCCGAGGATGGCGGGCTGGACGATGATCTGTGGGGCGCGCCGCTGGAGGCGGCGTGCTGGTGGGAGGCCATGTCGCCGGCCGAGCAGGCCGCGTATTGCACCGAACTCGACGCGCTGCCGGTGTGCCCGGACCCGGACAAGGCATTGTTCGCGGCCGGCGCCCGGGACTTGGGGCTGCCGGCCGGGGTGTCGGTGTTCTCGGCGCAAGAGGCCGGGGATTCGATGGGCCCGGGCCGGATCCTGGCGGAGTTGTCGGAGCAGGCGTTTGAGTATGGCCTGGATGAGCTGTCTGATGATGCGCTGATCGGGCTGGTGCGGGCGTCGCGGCGGCTGGCGGCGTGGCAGGACGGGGTGGAGCTGGCGGCGATCGCGCGGCTGGACGCCCGCCGGTTGGCGGCGGCGGCCCGGCCGGGGTGGTCCCGGGTGTCCGAGCATGTAGCGGACGAGCTGGCGATGGCGCTGGTGCTGACGGGCCGGTCCGCGGATCATCTGCTGGGCCTGGCCCGGGGCCTGACCCGCCTGCCGATGGTGATCACCGCGCTGCTGGAGGGCCAGGTCGACCGGGCCCGCGCCGAGATCTTCGCCGAGGAGCTGTCCGCCCTAGTTGATGCCGCCGCCCGCACCATCGCGGACGCCCTCATCGGACGGGCCGGATCGATGACGACAGGGCAGCTGCGGCGGGCGCTCCGGCAGATGGTGCTGCTGGCCGACCCCGACGCGGCGCGGCGCCGCGCGAACAAGGCCCGGGACGATGCCCGGGTGGAGGGGTGGCAGGAGACCTCAGGGAACGCCGCCCTGTCCGGCCGGGAACTCCCGGCCGCTGCAATGCTGGCCGCCGACGCCCGGCTGACCCGCATCGCCAAGGCCCTGAAGTCCGCCGGCGCGCCCGGGTCGCTGGACCAGTTGCGGGCCGGGGTGTTCTGCGCCCTGCTGGCCGGCGATGACCCCGAGACACTCCTCCCCGTACCGGACAGCGCCGTCGGCGACCACGGCGACCCCGGGCCCACACCCCGAGACGATGGCGACCGCGGCCCGGCCCCCGCGAGCCCCGCTACGCCGGTCGGCTCGCCCTCGGCCGGCTCACCGTCCGGCGCCCGCCCGTCACTCCCGCCGGCCGCACTGCCGGGCTCGGGCAGTGCGCCGGGCACGGTGCTGGGGCTGGGGGCGCTGGCCGGGTCGGTGCACCTGACCCTGCCCGCCGCGACGTGGCTGGGCTGGTCCGACGCTCCCGGCGAGGTCCCCGGCGACGGCCCCGTCGACGCCTGGACCGCCCGCGACCTCACGGCCCGGCTCGCCGCCCACGCGGCCATCCGCTGGCACGTCACCCTGACCAGCCCGGACGGCCAGGCGGTCGCCCACGCCTGCCCCCGAACCGGACCGCCCAGCGGCGCCGGACCGCCCGGACGCGCCGGTCCGGCGGGTGCCGGGGCGAGAGCCGGGTGGCTAGCCAGGCTGGCGTTCGACTGGATCGAGAGCGAACCGTGCACTCACTCCCGGGCCACCCCGGCGTACCGGCCCGGAGCACGGCTCCGCGAACTCGTCACCGTGCGGAACCGGACCTGCGCCGCTCCCGGCTGCCGCCGCCCCGCCCGCCAGTGCGACATCGACCACACCCTCGCCTGGCACGACGGCGGTCTGACCTGCGAATGCAACCTCAACGCCTTCTGCCGAAGACACCACCGCGCCAAGCAAGCCCCCGGCTGGCACGCCGAACAACCCAGCCCCGGCGTCATGACCTGGACCACCCCGCACGGCCGCACCTACACCAGCACCCCCGAGCCCTACCTCGTGGCCTGAGGCCGGTCATCGACGAGGGAAGCTCGGACGACCGGTACCTGCGTGCTGAGGTCAGCTTCGCCTGGGTCGCCTGAGGCCAGACCCCGAAGAACCCACGCCCCCGAAGGACCCAGACCCCCCGAAGTACATGGCGTAGCCGGTCGAGATCAGGGTCGCCGCGTGAGCCAGCGCGTGCCGTCCGCCGGCATCGCGGGCCGGCTCTCCGCCGGCATCGCGGGACGGCCCTCCGCCGGCCGGTGCGGCTGACCGCGCTCTGGCAGGATGACGAGCGTGGCTGACGTGATCGTGTACGGGGCGCCGTGGTGCCCGGATTGCCGCCGGGCCAAGACCTTCCTGAGCGAGCACCGGATCGCCTACGACTGGGTCGACATCGACCAGGACGAGCAGGCCCTGGCCAAGGTCCAGGACATCCAGCATGGCGGCCGGACCATTCCCACGATCGTGTTCGGCGACGGTTCGGTGCTGATCGAGCCGACCGACGAGGAACTCGCGACCAAGCTCGGGCTCACAGTCAGGGCCGAACGCAGCTGCTACGACCTGATCATCGTCGGCGGCGGTCCGGCTGGCCTGGCCGCTGCCATGTACGCCGCCCGCGAGGGCATTGACGCGGTCGTGATCGACTCCGGCGGCCTGGGCGGGAACGCCGGCGTCACCGAGCGCATCGACAACTACCCGGGGTTCCCCGAGGGGATCGGCGGCCGCGAGCTGATGGACCGGTTCATCGCCCAGGCCCGCCGGTACGACGTCGAGCTGGTGAACGGTGCCCGGGTCCAGAGCGTGCAGCCCGACGACGCCGAGCAGGGCGACCTGTCGGTCCGGCTAGCGGCCGGTCAGGAACTCGCCGCGCACGCGGTCCTGGCCGCGACCGGTTCGACCTACAAACGACTCGGAATCCCGGGCGAGGACAAGCTGATCGGCGCGGGCGTGCACTTCTGCGCGACCTGCGACGGCCCGTTCTACAAGGGCGCCGACGAGGTGCTCGTGGTCGGTGGCGGCAACTCGGCCCTGGAAGAGAGCCTCTTCCTGGCCCAGTTCGCCCGCCGGGTGCGGATCGCCCAGCGCGGGCCGGAACTCACCGCTTCCCCGTTGCTGCAGGACAAGGTGCGCAACGACCCCCGGTTCGACATCCGCACGAACATCCGGCTCGACGAATTCACCGGCGACGGCAAGGTCAGCGAGGTCCTGGCGACTGACACGTCGAGCGGGGAGCAGGTCAGCTGGCACCCATCAGCGGTCTTCATCTTTATCGGGCTCAAGCCGAACTCCACTTTCGCCGGACCCGACGTCCGCAAGGATGCGTGGGGATTCCTGGTCACCGACGACACGTACCAGTGCTCGCTGGACGGGCTGTACGCCGCCGGTGATGTCCGCGCCGGCTCGACCAAGCAGCTTGCCTCGGCCACCGGCGAGGGTGTCGCCGCGCTGCTGGCGATCAGGTCCCGGCTGCAAGCGCGGCGTCACCTGATGCGGGTCGACGTCAACTCCTGACCGGCAGTCCCCGGCCGTCGCGCTCGCCGTCACCCGCTCCGTCGCCCGCACCCGCTCCAGTGCCGGGCCAGGGACGGATCCACCGGTCGACCACCCGGCCGAACCGCTCGAACCGCTGGCGGGCCGCGTCGCCCAGGTCATCGGCGATAGCGGCGACCAGGGTCTCGACCACGGCGACGGTCGGCGTCAGGTTCTCGAACGGCGAGGTTCGGCTGACCTGCACCGGCAGCAGTGCGTCGGCGATGTCGGCGACCGGGGACAGCCACGGGTCGGTGAACAGCACGATGCCGGCCCCGGCCCGGTGGGCGGTCTCGGCGAACGCCGCGGTGTCCTGCTCGTAGCGCCGGAAGTCGAACACTGCGACCGTGTCCCGCTTGGCGATGTCGGCCACCGCGGCGGCTCTGGCGCTGGCCGACGGCTCGACGAAACGCACGTTCGGCCGGATCTCGCGGAGCAGGCTGACCAGGTACGAGGCGGCCAGGTGGGAGAACCAGCCGCCGACCGCGACGACCTGGTGCCGGCCGTCACGCAGCAGCCCGACCGCGCGGGCGAACTCGTCGGCGTCCAGCGCCTGCACGGTCGCCGTGACCGTCTGGCCGAGTGCGGCTCCGCTGCGCACCAGCAGGTCGTTCGGCTGCTGCTCGCCCCAGTACCCGCGGTAGGTCTCGACCGGGGAGGTCATCCGCGCGCTGATCTCCTCGTGCAGCGCGGCCTGGAACGCCGCGTAGCTCTCGAACCCGAGCTGGCCGGTCACGAACCGGCTGATCGTCGGCCCGCTCACCCCGGCCCGCTGGGCCAGCTTGGCCGACGACTCGAGCCCGATAGTCGGCGGCCCGGACAGCAGCATCCTGGCGATTTTCCGCTCGGCCGGAGACAGGGCGCCGAGCCGTTGCCTGATCCGTTCCGACACTCCAGCCGGTGCCCCCACCGCGCCCTCCAGGGCTGTATCAAATCGTTCAGTAACCGAACTTGACGGCTAATTATGAACCATGTTGTACTTCCCGCGCATGCTGGTGTTCGCGGAAGGAGACAGCCCATGACCCCGTCCCGTAATCCGCTGCTCACCCGCACGGCGCACGCAGCGCGGATAGCGAGCACGGCGCGCGCAGCGCGGATAGCGAGCACCGCGCGCTCCGCGCGGACCAGGCTGGCGACCGCGGTCAGCCTCCTTCTCGTGCTCGCCGCGGGCCTGGCGGCCGCCGCGGTCGGGCCGACGGCGGCCTCGGCGAGTTCCCCGGGCAGCACGCTTCGCGTCGTGGCGGACACCTCGTTCTCGACGTTCAACCCGTTCCTCGCCTACTTCAACGGCGAGCTGGCCGTGCTCGGCAACATCTACCCGACCCTGACCACGATCGATGAGCAGGGCAAGCCTGCCCCGTACCTGGCCACCTCGTGGACCACGTCCGCCGACCGGCTCACCTGGACATTCAAGATCAGGCCGGGGCTGAAATGGTCCGACGGCAAGCCGCTGACCGCGGCCGACGCCGCGTGGACGCTGAACCTGATCATGAAGAACCAGGTCGCCGCGACCGCTAACGGCTCCCTGGTGGCCAACTTCGCCAGCGTGACCGCGCCGAATGCCACCACGCTGATCATCAGGACCAAGAAGCCGCAGGCCAACATGCTCTACGTGAGCGTGCCGATCACCGGCATCCCGATCGTGCCTGAGCACATCTGGGCCAGCAAGGTCTCCGGTCTCGCCCACTTCAAGAACATGAGTTTCCCGGTCGTCGGCTACGGCCCGTGGGTGTTGTCCGGCTACGTGCCGAACCAGTACGCGACGCTGACCGCGAACAAGAGCTTCTTCATGGGCGCGCCGAAGTTCAGCAAGCTGATCGTCCAGTACTTCACCAACACCGACGCCGCCGTCGCCGCACTGCGGAGCGGGCAGCTCAACGAGATCGACACGCTGACCTCCACCGAGTACAAGGCGCTGGCCAGCGACAAGAACATCGGCCGGTACCCGCAGGTGTCCAACGGGTGGACCGGCATCGAGCTGAATCCCGGGGCCAGGACCAGGTCAGGCAAGCACTTCGGCAACGGCAATCCGGCCCTGCAGGACCCGCGGGTGCGCGAGGCGATCGCGCTCGCGATCAACCGGCCCGAGCTGGTCACCAAGATCCTGGACGGCCTCGGCGTGGCCGGCGCCGGCTACATCCCGCCCGCGTACCCGCAGTGGAACTGGACCCCTCCGTCTGGCTCGGCGCTGAACTACGACCCGGCTAAGGCCAACAAGGTCCTGGACGCGGCCGGCTACAAGAAGGGCCCGAACGGGATCAGGATTGACCCCAAGACGCATAAGCCGCTGGTGCTGCGCCTGGGCATCCACTCCGACGAGATCACGGACGCCCAGATGGCGCCGTATATCAGCGAGTGGCTGCAGGCCATCGGCATCAAGGTGAACGTGCAGTCGATGAGCTTCAACACGCTTAACGCAGAACTGCCCAAGGGCAACTGGGACATGCTCTCGGACGCGTGGACCACCGGTCCCGACCCGACCTACCTGCTCAGCATTCAGACCTGCAGTGACCTGCCGCTGAACAACGGGACGGGCGGGAACACCGACGCGTTCTTCTGCGACCCGAAGTTCGACCAGCTGTTCGGCCAGCAGGCCACCGAATTCAACCCGGCCCAGCGGGCGCAGACGGTCGGGCAGATGCAGCAGATCCTCTACAACGCCAACGTCGACATCATGCTCTACTACGCCGACAGCCTCAGCGCCGTGCGCAGCGACCAGGTCAAGCACTTCTTCTACGGCAAGCCCAACGCCCAGGGTTTCTACCCGCAGCAGAACCTGTTCATCAACTGGCGCACGGCCACCCCGATCGGCGGCGCGGCCGGCAGTTCGTCGAGCAGCACGCTGTGGATAGTGCTCATCGTGGTCGTCGTACTGCTCCTGGCCGCCGCGGTGTTCCTGCTGCGGCGGCGGGCCACGGCGGGGCAGCGGGAGTAGCCGGTGGCGCAGCCTGCCGCGCTCACCGAACTGGAGCTGTCCGGGTCCGCCTCCCTTGGCCGGGGGGCGGACACCGGCCGCGGTGACTCTGCCCCGCGGGACTTCCTGAGCTACCTCGCGCGCAAGACCGGAGCTGCGGTCGTCAGCTTCGTCATGCTGATGGTGGTCGGTTTCGTCATCTTCGCGCTGATGCCCTCCGATCCGGTCGCCACGCTGACCAGGGGGCGCATCACGAGCGCGAAGCAGAAGGCGTTCCTGATCCACCAGCTGGGCCTGAACCAGCCGGTCTGGGAACGGTTCGTGCACTTCGTGCTGAACACCTTCCAGGGCAAGCTCGGCTACTCCTGGCAGTTCCAGCAGCCGGTGTCGACGCTGGTCGCGCAGCGGCTGTGGCCGACCATGCTGCTGATGGGCACTTCCACGATCCTGTCGATCGTGCTCGGCATGTGGCTCGGCATCCACAGCGGCTGGCGGCCGGGAAGCCTGCTGGACCGCGTCTCCACCGGCACCTCGCTGACCTTGTGGTCGGTCCCGACCTTCTGGCTCGGCCTGATCCTGCTGGTCCTGTTCAGCGTCGGGTTCGGCCCGATCCCTCCGCTGTTCCCGGCCGGCGGGATGTCCACTCCCGGCTCCCCTGGCGGGCTGAGCCCAGCGCACTTCCTCGATGTGCTGCGGCACCTGGTGCTGCCCTGCCTGACGCTGGTGCTCGTCATCTTCGCGCAGTACGTGACGATCATGCGCTCGTCGATCATTGACGAACTCGGCAGCCCTTACCTGCTCACGGCCCGGGCCAAGGGCCTGCGCGACGCCGAGGTCCGGCGCCGGCACGCGGTCCCGAACGCGATGCTGCCCTCGGTCACGGTGATCTTCCTGCAGCTCGGGACCCTGATCAGCGGCGCGATCACGGTGGAGACCGTGTACTCCTGGCCCGGCCTTGGATACCTGACCTTCCAGGCCCTGCAGATCCCCGACCTGCCGCTGCTGGAGGGCACCTTCGTCATCTTCGGCGCATCGGTCATCGTCTTCAACCTGTTCGCCGACCTGCTCTACCGGCACCTTGACCCGCGGGTGCGCCGGCAATGACCACGCTCGCCCAGGCCGCGCCGGCGGCCCCGCCCCGGTTCCAGGCGCTGCGCCGGTTCGCGCGCGCCTACATCCGCACGCCGTCGGCGATGGCCGGGCTGGCCATCCTGGTCGCGGTCACGCTGCTCGCGCTGACCGCTCCGCTCTTCATCCATGCCAGCGACCTGAGCGTAGTCGGCGCGACCGGCCAGTCGCTGGCTCCGCCGAGTGCCCGCTTCCCCCTGGGCACCGACCAGGCCGGGCGGTCGGTGCTGACCCTGCTGATCTGGGGCACCAGGCCATCGCTGGCCATCGGCGTGATCGCCACGCTGCTGACCATGGTCGTCGGCGCCGCGATCGGGCTGCTGGCCGGGCACTTCGACGGCGTGGTGAGCCGGGTCCTGATGGCCGTGACCGACTGGTTCATCGCGCTGCCTAGCCTGCCGCTGGCGATCGCGCTGGCCGCGGTGCTCGGCCAGGGTGACACCTCGATCACGATCGCGATCGCGGTGACGTCCTGGCCGGGAACCGCCCGGCTGATCAGAGCCCAGACGCTGGCCGTGGAAGCCAGGCCGTTCATCGAGCGGGCCCAGGCCCTCGGGGCCGGGCACACCCAGATCATGACCAGGCAGGTGCTGCCGAACGTGGCCCCGCTGATCCTGGTGTCCAGCACGCTGACCGTGGCTGGCGCGATCTTGTCCGAGACCACGCTGACCTTCCTCGGCCTGGGCAACCCGACCGACGTGTCCTGGGGTTCGATGCTCAACCAGGCGTTCGGCCAGGGCGCGGTCACTCAGGGTGCGTGGTGGTACGTGATCCCGCCGGGCATCGCGATCCTGGTCGTGGTGCTCGGGTTCACGCTCGTCGGCCGGGCGGTCGAGAACATCCTGAACCCCCGGATGGCGAGGAAGTCATGACCGGCCGGCCGCTGCTGGAGGTCCGCGACCTGACCGTCACCTACGGCTCGGGCGCCGGCGCGGTGCGCGCGGTCCGGGGCGTGGACTTCGCCCTGCAGCCCGGTCAGACCCTGGGCATGGCCGGGGAGTCGGGCTGCGGCAAGACCACGGTCGCGCTCAGCCTGCTGCGGTTGCTGCCGGCCACCGCGACGATCGGCGGCCAGATCCTGTTCAAGGGCGAGGACGTGCTCGGTCTCGGCTGGCAGAAGCTGCGGGCGGTCCGCTGGGCCGAGGGCTCGGTGGTGTTCCAGGGCGCGATGAGCGCGCTGAACCCGGTCCGCACGGTCGGCGAGCAGATCTGCGAACCGATCCTGCTGCACGAGAAGGTGACCAGGCGGGAGGCCGAGGCCAGGACGGCCAGCCTGCTGGGCAGCGTCGGGGTGCCGGCCAGGCGGGCGGGCAGCTACCCGCACGAGCTGTCCGGCGGCCAGCGCCAGCGGGTGATGATCGCGATGGCCCTGGCCTGCCAGCCCGATCTGATCATCGCCGACGAGCCGACCACCGCGCTCGATGTGATCGTGCAGGCACAAGTCCTGGCCCTGCTGACTGATTTGGTAGCGGAACGCCAGATCGGGATGATCGTGATCAGCCACGATCTTGCCGTCCTGGGGGATGTCTGCGAACAGCTCGCGGTGATGTACGCGGGCCGGATCGCCGAGCTCGGGCCGTCTAAGCAGGTGCTGGGCGATCCCCGGCATCCGTACACGCGGATCTTGTCCAGGGCGTTCCCGCGCACCGGCGACCCCAGCTCCCGGCTGGCTCCCCAGGGCCTGCCGGGCGAGCCGCCCGACCTGAGCGGCGAGCTGAGCGGCTGCGCGTTCGAGCCGCGCTGCCCGGTCTCGCTACCCGAATGCGCGACCCGGGAGGTGGAACTGTGGCCGGCCGGCGACGCCCGGACCGCGGCCTGCGTCTATGTCCTGCCCGAGCACGCGGGGCGCGGCGCCCCCTGGACTGAGGAGCCGGTGCCTGGACTGACGAGCGACGACGGAGCGAGGAGGGAAGGCGCCGCCCAGAGCGCGCTGCCTTCGGGAGGTTCCGGGGGGTCGTCCCCCCGGGCTAACACCGCCGGCGCCATTCTCGAAGCGAGCGACCTCCGGGTGGAGTTTCCGGCCCGGCGGGGACGGGGACCGGCCAGGGCTGTGGACGAGGTCAACCTGGCCGTCGGGCGGGGCGAGATCGTTGCCCTGATCGGCGAGTCCGGCTGCGGCAAGAGCACCTTGGCCCGGGCTCTGGTCGGGCTGGTCCCGCCGACCGGGGGCGAGGTCCGGTACGAAGGCCAGCCACTGCGGTATGCCATCTCGGCGCTGCGCGAGCACCGGCGGCACGTGCAGCTCATACTGCAGGACCCGGCCGGCGCGCTGAACCCGCGGCAGAACGTCTACGACGCGGTTGCCGAGGGACCGCGGCTGCACGGCCAGCGAGCCGGCCTGAACGCCCGGGTCACTCAGGCGCTGGAACAGGCCGGGCTCCGGCCGGCCGCCCAGTACGTCGCCCGTTATCCGCACGAGCTGTCCGGCGGCCAGCAGCAGCGGGTAGTGATCGCCGGGGCGCTCGCGCTCGACCCGGCCGTGCTGGTCGCCGACGAGCCGGTGTCCTCGCTGGACGCCTCGGTCCGGGGCGAGATCCTCCGGCTGATCCTCGACCTGCGCGACCAGCTCGGGCTGTCGGCCCTGATCGTCAGCCACGACCTGGGCGTGGCCTGGAACATCGCCGACCGGGTGGCGGTCATGTACCTGGGCCGGATCGTCGAGCAGGGCCCGGTCGCGGACGTGCTGCTGCGGCCGCGGCACCCGTACACCCAGGCGCTGATCGCGGTGCTGCCCGGCGGTGAGGAACCAGCCGCGGGCGAGGCGCCGGACGCTGACACACGCCGGGTCGCGATGCTGGCGGGCGAGCCGCCGGACCCGACCCGGATACCGTCCGGCTGCCGGTTCCATCCGCGCTGCCCTCGATACGCCGGACTGGCAGCGGACGACCCCCGGGCCGGCCGCTGCCGCACCGAGCCGGTGCCGGTGCTCGCGGCGGGACTGGCCACGAGCGGCCTGACGGCTGGCGGTGGTGCCAGCCTGGTCGCCTGTCACCTCGCCGACCTGGAGGAGACTAGTGAGGCCGCGGGCACGGGCAGCACGGGGAGGACCTGAACGCGTGGACGATCAGCAGCCGTCAGCCGTTGCCGCCCGGCCGCGATCGCTGGCCAGGCCGCCAGCGCTGCGCCCGGGCGACCGGGTCGCGGTGCTGTCGGTCAGCAGCCCGGCCAGCCAGGCCAGGCTGGCCGTCGGGCTGGACGCGCTGCGCTTCGCCGGCCTTGAGCCGGTCCTGTACGAGTCGGCCCGTGACACCGGCACCCTCCGGTCCTACCTGGCCGGGGACGACGCGTTGCGCACGTCCGACCTGCGGTCGGCGCTGCTCGATCCGGCGATCGCCGGCGTCATCTTCGCGACCGGCGGTTCTGGTGCCCAGCGCACGCTCGAACGGCTCGACTGGTCGGGCCTGGACGGCCTGCCGCCGAAGGTACTGGCCGGCTACTCCGACGTCACCGCGATCCTGGAGGCGGCCGGGCGCCGGCTCGGCTGGGCCTCGCTGCTGTCGCCGATGGTGGAGCACGGCGGCTCGTTCGCGCACTACTCGTTCGGATCGATGCTGCGCTGCCTGATGACGCCGGAACGGGCTACGACGATGCGGTTCGCCAGCGGGCTGGCGATGACCGGCGGCACCGCCACCGGGGTGACGATGGGCGGCTGCCTTACCCTGCTGACGTCCTCGCTCGGCACCGACACGAGCTGGCCCGCCGCGGGCGGGATCCTGCTGCTCGAAGAGGTCGAGGAAGCGGACTACCGCATCGACCGGATGCTCACCCAGCTCCGCCGGTCGGGTTATCTCGACGGCGTCGCCGCGATCATCGCGGGAACGTTCACCGGCTGCGGGGAGCCGGCCGCGATCGAGGAGATCCTGCGCGAGCGGCTCGGCGACCTCGGGGTGCCGCTGCTGGCCCGGGCCAACATCGGGCACGGCGGGTACTTCCAGACCTTCCCGATCGGGGTGGCGGCGACCCTGGACGCGGAAGCGTCGACGCTGCAGTTGCTCGACCCGCCACTCGTCCCCGCGGAACCCGCGGCAGCGACGCGACCGGACACGGAGGCTCCATGACCAAGATCCTCATCTCGGCCGACATGGAGGGCGCGACCGGGGTTACCTGGCCCGCGGACGTCGAGCCGGGGACCGAGCAGTGGCAGCGCTGCCGCCGGATGTTCACCTCCGATGTCAACGCGGCAGTGGCCGGCCTGCTCGACGGCGGCGCCAGCGAGGTGCTGATCAACGAGGCCCACGCGACGATGCGGAACCTGCTGCTCGAGGAACTCGACCCGCGGGCGGTGATGCTGACCGGGCGGCACAAGGAACTGAGCATGGTCGAGGGCATCCAGCACGGGGACGTAGACGGCGTCGCCTTTGTCGGGTACCACGCGGCGGCCGGCGCCGACGGCGTGCTCGCCCACACCTACCTGCCGAACTCGATCACGGCGGTGCGGGTGAACGAGACCAGGGCCAGTGAAGGGCTGCTGAACTCCTACGTCGCCGCCCAGTACGGAGTGCCGATCGTGCTGATCACCGGAGACGACCGGACCTGCGCCGACGCCCAGGGGTACGCGCCCGGGGCGCCGGCGGTGGCGGTCAAGGACTGCGTCAGCCGGTACGCGGCCGTGTGCCGCCCGCCGGAGGTCACCGCGGCCGCGATCGCGGCCGCGGCTCGCGAGGGCATGAAACGGGCCGGGCGGACGCGGGCCGGCGGTGACGCCGTCTTCGAGGTCGAGGTCGAGGTCGATGCCGCCCAGCTCGCCCAGTCGGCCGCGATAGTGCCGACGGTGCGGAGAATCGGGGAACGCTCGGTCGGCTACCAGAGCCCGTCGGCCTACGACATGATCCGCTGCTTCAAGGTCGTCTGCACGATGATCTCCTCGGCTATGGAGGAGCACTATGGCTGAGCCGTCACCGTCACCGTCGTCTGCGCCATCGTCGTTGCCGTCGCTGGCCGCGGCCGAGCGCGAGGCGGTCGAGTTCGCGGCCGAGCTGATCCGGCGGGACACCACCAACCACGGCGGCGGTGACGGCCGCGAACGCGAGGCCGCGGAGTATGTCGCCGAGCTCCTGGCCGGGGCCGGGCTGGCCCCGGTCGTGCTGGAGCCGGCCCCGGGCCGGGCCAACGTCGTCGCCCGGATGGCCGGTTCCGATCCGTCGGCCGGGGCGCTGCTCGTGCACGGTCACCTGGACGTCGTGCCGGCCGATCCGGGCGCCTGGTCGGTGCACCCGTTCTCTGGCGAGGTCCGTGACGGCGTGCTCTGGGGCCGGGGCGCGGTCGACATGAAAAACGCCGACGCGGTCGTGATCGCGGTCGTGCGCGAGCTGGCCCGCTCGGGCCGGCAGCCGGTACGCGACCTGGTGCTGGCGTTCACGGCCGACGAGGAGGACACCGCCTCCTACGGCGCGCGCTGGCTGGCCGACAAGCATCGTGACCTGTTCGAGGGCTGTACCGAGGCGATCGGCGAGTCGGGCGGCTTCGCGTTCCACGCCGGGCCAGGGGTGCGGCTGTACCCGATCGCGGCCGGGGAGCGCGGCACCGCCTGGCTCAAGCTCACCGCCCGCGGCACGCCGGGTCACGGTTCACGCCCGCGCTCGGACAACGCGGTGACCAGGATCTCCGAGGCGATCGCGCGGATCTCGGGCTACGAGTGGCCGGTCCGGCTGACCCCGATGGTGCGGTCCGCGCTGAGCTCGATCGCGGCCGCCGTGGACGCCGGGCCGCCCGACGGGTCAGGCTTCGACGGGGTTGGCGTCGCCGACGTGGTCCGCCGGCTCGGCCGGGCCTCGGCTCTGGTCGTCAACACCATGCGGAACAGCGCGAGCCCGACCATGCTCAGGGCCGGTTACAAGGTCAACGTGATCCCCGAGCAGGCCGTGGCCTTCGTCGACGGCCGGATGCTGGCCGGGTACGAGGAGGAGTTCCGTGCCACCATCGACGAGCTCACCGGGCCCGACGTGGAGTGGGAGTACGCCCACCGCGAGATCCCGCTCGAGGTGCCGTTCGACGCGGCCATCGTTCGCCGGATGGCGGCCGCCCTGCTGGCCGAGGACCCGGGCGGGTCGGTGGTGCCGTACTGCATGAGCGGCGGCACCGACGCCAAGCAGTTTTCCCGGCTCGGCATCGCCTGCTACGGCTTCACCCCCCTGATCCTGCCCGAGGGCTACGACTACCACGCGATGTTCCACGGCACCGACGAGCGGATCCCGGTCAGCGCGCTGCACTCCGCCGTCCGGGTGATGGACCAGTTCCTGGCCGGCTAGGCCGTCGGCCCCGGCCGGCCAGCAAACGGTAATGCTCATAGCGCCGCGTACAGCGCCTTCTCGAAGTCCTGGTAGAGCGTGACCGCCTCGGGGGTGACGAACGGCAGGAAGTTGCTGTAGATAGAGCCGCAGATGCCGGTCGTCCGGTCGATCCAGAACTGGGTGTTGCACAGGCCGGCCCAGGCGCCGGACCAGGCCCGCCGCATGCCCGGGATGTCGGCGGTGTTCAGCAGCAGGCCGTAACCCCATTTGAACCCGGTCCCGGCCGAGAAATCGCAGCTCGCGGCCGGATCGGCGGTCGGCAGCGAGGGCGGGAAGTCCAGATCCCCTACCTGGTTTCGGAACGCGGCGTCGACCGTTTCCGGCCGCAGGATCCTGACGCCGTCCAGCTCGCCGCCGCGCAGCAGGGCGCGCTGGAACCTGATGTAGTCGCTCGGCGGCCCGTACAGGCCGTGGCCGCCGGCCCAGTACTCCGGCGCCACGTTCAGCACCTCGCCGACCGCGACCCAATTCCCGTCCTCGCCCTTGACGTGCACGGGGGTGCAGTTCGCCTGCTGGTCACCGGTCATCGCGAAGGTGGTCTGGTCCATGCTGAGCGGGCCGGTCACGCCTTCCTTGATCACGACGTCCAGGCCCTTGCCGGTGGCCGCCTCGATGACCCGCCCGAGCCAGTCGGTGTTGATGCCGTAGGTGAAGGTGTCGCCCGGGTCGGCCAGCAGCGGAGCGGTCAGGCAGGTCGCCAGCCCGGCGACCACGTTCGGGACGCCGGTGGTCTTCTCCCAGCGGACCAGTTCCTTGCTCCAGAACCAGTAACCGAGGCCAGAGGTGTGCGTGATCAGGTTCTTCACGGTCGCCTGCCTAGCCGGCGGCCGGTACTGCGGGATGTCACCGTCAAAGCCGGTCAGTACCTGCTTGTCGGCGAACTCCGGGCAGTAGGCCGCGACCGGGGCGTCCAGGTCCAGGTTGCCCTGCTCGACCTGCTGCAGGGCCGCGACCGTGCACGGCATCTTGGTCATGGACATAATCCGGAACAGCGAGTCCGTGCTGACCGGCTCGCTTTCGCCGACCGCGCGCGGGCCGGCCGCGCCGGCGTAGATCACGCCGTCCCGGTCGGCCGCGATCGCGGCGACGTGCGGGACGCCGCCCGCCTCGACAGCGGCCTGCAGCACCCGGTCAACCGCGGACCCGTCGATGGCTGGGCTCATGGCACTCCCCTCACTGTCACGCCGGTCCCGCGGTGCACGGCGGACGCGCCGCGCCTGGGCGATCGGCCACTATCGGCCAGCCTCATCCGCTCGCGCCCGGAATGTCAACGCCCCGGCCGGCCTACTTGCCGGTGAAGGCCCGGTCCCGCTCGGCTGCGGTGAGGGCGGCCGCTGCGGTGAGGGCGGCCGCGTCGGCTTGGACGTCCGCGGCTAGGCGGCCGACGTCGGGGAGCAGGGTCGGGTCGGCGACGAAGCCGAAGTGCAGGACGCCGGCCAGCGAGACGACGGCGACCCGGAGCGCATGCTGCTCGCGGATCTCGGCCAGTGAGTACACCCCGCTGACGGGCAAGCCGAGCACCCGCACCGGGCGTTTCGGACCCGGCACGTTCGACACGTTCAGCGCGAACGAGCGCGGGTGGGCCAGGACGTGCTGGGCGAACCTGGCCAGCCGGGGCGTGCGGGCCAGGTGCCGCATCATCGCGTCGAGATGCTGGGCGTCGTGGTCCTGTTTGCGGACCCTGGTCGCGTGCCGGATGGCGGCCAGGCGGGTAACCGGGTCGGCCGACCCGAGCGGGAGGTCCAGGCAGAAGAACGAGTCCCGGTTACCCGGATCACTGTCACCGGCGGCGTCGTGCGGCAACCCGTGCAGGCTAACCGGCACCTTGACCCGGACCACGCCCAGGCGGCCCTGACCGGCCTCCAGCCAGCGCCGCAACCCGCCCGCCACGACGGTCAGCACCGCATCGTTGACGGTCGCGCCGTCGACCGCACGCGCGGCCGCGCGCAGGTCATCCAGGCCGGCCGTCGCGAACGCGACCGACCGGAGCGCGTCGATCCGGCCTTCGAACGGCGAGCGCAGCCAGGGGCGAGGTGCCTCCCTGACCGCGGTGAGCAGCCCGCCGAGCCGGTGCCCGGTATCGCGGGCGGCGCTCGGGAGGTTCGCGGGACTGGCCATCCGGATCGCCCTGGCCGTTGTAGCGGTCAGGGCGGTTGTGGCCGGGCCGGGTTCCTCGTTCCAGAGCACGGTCTCAGCCAGGTGCATCGCCGTGCTGCCGTCAGCCAGGGCGTGGTGGATACGCCAGGCCAGGGCCGTTCCGCCGTCCGGCAGGCCGCTTATCACGTCGATCCGCCACAGCGGCCGGGTCCGGTCCAGGCGCTGGGCGAAGACGCCGGCCACGGCCTCCGGCAGACTGGTCTTGTCGTGGAAGGCCGCGCTGTCGCCGGCTGAGACCACGTGGGCGGCGAGGTCGATGTCCGGGTCCGGAATCCACCACGGAGCGCCGTTCCGCTCGCCGAGCCGGAGCGACAGCGCGGGGGCGCCCGGCAGCCGGGCGGCGATAGCCGAGCGGAGGCGATCGGCATCGATGTCCCCGTCGACCAGGACGACCTTGCAGGTATGCCCGGCCACGACCGGGCTTTCCAGCGCCAGGATCGCCTGATCCTCGGCCGAGAGTGGCCTAGCCGACTGGTTACTCATCGTAGTCAGAACACTACGACGGGACTTCTGCCTGGTTGGGGCCGGGACCTACCGCGGACGCATCTGGCCGGCGACCATGGATCAGGGGCGCTGTCCGGTGACAGTGCCTGGGGGAGGAGTTATGGCTGATATTGCCGGGCGGCGCATGGCTGCCGAGATCGACGGCGACTTCGTCGTGTTCCTGATCGGGGCGCGATTCGAGCTGACCCACCCGATCCGCACGTTCATGGACCTCGGCGGGCGCCGCGGCATGAAGCACATGCTCGACTACCTGGTCGCGCACCCGGAGAAGGGCCTGCTCGGCTACCAGATGGGCTATCCGGTGATCGTGCAGTACTGGCGGTCGTTCGACCACCTGGAGGCGTTCGCCAAGGACTCGTCGGATCCGCATCTGGCGGCCTGGCGCACCTACTGGCGCCGGGTCGGCGCGAGCGCGCGGAGCGGCATCTGGCACGAGACGTACCTGGTGCGGGCCGGGGAGTACGAGGCGATCTACGGCAACATGCCGCCGTTCGGCCTCGGCAAGGCCGGCCGCCTGGTTCCGTCGTCGGAGTCGGCCGGCGCCCGTGACCGCCTGAAGAAGGCGGCCGGATCGGGCGCCGCCACGTCCTAGGGCCGGTTCACGGAACCGTCGAGGCTGGCCGCCTTGTGCAGGCGGCGGCGGAGCAGCCGGGGCCAGGCCAGTCCGAACACGACGAGGCCGGCGTCGCTGGCCGGCCGCTGAGCACGGCCCGCTGCACGTTCCGCCGCTGCAGGGCGCTGAGGTCGGTGGGCTCGGCCAGCCACGCGTCGGCCGGGCCCATCGGGAACCCGCGGGCGTCACGCCGCCTGCCGGCATACGGCGGCTTGCCGGCCACCATCCGGCCGGTCAGCCACCATGCGAGGACCGGCAGGAGTCCGAGGAGGACGGCAGCCAGGATTAAGAATCCCACCATGGCGGGCGTTGCTGCCCGTCACGCCGCGACTTATGCCCGGGCCATATCGGCGTCAGCCGGCGTCAGGCGAAGAGGGCGTAGCGAGCGCCGATGGCGATGACCAGGACGCCGACCAGGCGGCGGATCGCGGCCTCGGGGAGACGGGACTGGATGCGCGCGCCGGTATAGGCGCCGGCCAGGCCGCCGAGGCCGAGCGCGATGCCGGTCGGCCAGTCGGGGGCGACCGGGCCGTGGTGCTGCAGCGACAGCAAGGCGAACGTGATCACGCCGGCCACCGAGGTGACGAACGTCGACGCGAGCGCGGCCGGGGCGACATCGGCCGGACGTCGTCCGGTGCCGATCAGGACGGGGGCCAGGATCGAGCCGCCGCCGATCCCGTAGATCCCGCCGACGCAGCCGACCACCACCGACAGCGCGATGAGCCAGGCGGCTGACCGCATCCCCAGCCCCGGCCGCTGCCCGGCGGCTGATCGCAGTTCCCGGGACGCCGGAGGCGCCGCGGCGGCCGCCGGCTCCTGGGCCGCCTTGGCTGGCGGGCGGCTGACGGCCAGCCATACGCCGATCGGCAGCAGCACGGCGGCGACGACGTAGTCGAACAGGTGGCCCCCGGGCAGGAGTTCGACCCGGATGACGGAACCCGCGATCACCCCGGGCACCGTCCCCGCGATGAGAACCCCGGCCAGCCGCCCCCCGGTCTGCCGCTGCCGCCAGTACCGGAACAGCGCGCCCGGCGTGGCGACGACGTTGTAGAGGAGGTTCGTCGGGGTGACTGCCGGGCTCGGGGTGCCGAGCACGCTGACCTGGAACGGCAGCAGCAGCACGGCCCCGGAGATGCCCGCGGGCGTGCCGATGACGGCGATGACGTAGGCGGCCGCCAGCGCGACCAGCTCCGTCCAGACAGGCCCGAGCATCCGGCCACCTTATCGGACCGAACGAGTAGGAAATATGTGACTAGCGCGCGGCGCCGGGCTCGGCGAGGCATTGCTCGCTGAACGCCCACAGCCGGGCTGCCAGCTCGGGAGTGACCACGGCCGACGGCTCGCGGACCTGGCACTTGTCGTAGTACAAGCCGCTCTGGCCGCCCACGTCCGGCGAGGTCGCGCAGTACAACGACGTGCGCGCGCCCTGCTCGATGGTGAGCATCCGGCGGGTCAGGATCTGCCTGGCCGGCCAGGGCACCCGCCGCCAGATCTGCGACGCGACCACGCCGGGATGCAGCGCGTACGTCGTCACGCTGGTGCCGTCCAGGCGCCGGGCCAGTTCGGCCGCGTGCAGGACGTTGCACAGCTTCGACACCGCGTACTCGCGCATCCCGGTGACCCCGCGGACCGGCTGCCGCAGCGCGCCGAAGTCGATGCCCTTGGCCTGGTAGTGGGCGTCACTGGCGACGATCACGATCCTGGCCGGCCCGCTCTCCGCGAGCACTGGCCGCAGCGCCTCGGTCAGCGCGAAGTGCCCGAGGTGGTTGACCCCGAAGTGCATCTCGTAACCGTCCGCGGTCATGCCCCTGGCGCCGCCCACGCCGGCGTTGCTGATCAGCACATGCAGCGGTTCATTCAGGGAGCGGAACTCCAGGCCTGCGCGACTCACGCTGGACAGGTCGGACAGGTCCAGCGGCAGGAAACGGAGCTGGTCATTGCCGGTGGCCGACGAGATAGCGGCGATGGCGGCCTCGCCCTTGGCCCGCGACCGGCAGGCGAGGTGCACCCGGCCGCCCCGCCTGGCCAGCTCGAGGGCGGTGGCATAGCCGATGCCGGCGTTCGCCCCGGTGACCAGGAAGGTGCGGCCGGCCAGGTCACGGCCAGGCTGGTCGTGGCTGGCCTGATCGGGGCCGGTCACGGGACGTCGACGCGGGCTAGCAGCAGGGCAACGTCGTCGGCGTGCCTGGTCTGCCGCCGCGGCAAACTCAGCAAGTCGTCGGCCAGCACCTCGAGGTCGTCGGTCGAGCCGAGCCGCAGCACGGCCAGCACCGAGCTGAGGTTGTGCTCGTCGGCGCTGTCGGTGACCATCAGCCCGTCAGTCGTGAGCACCAGGATGGAACCGGGCTCCACCACGGTCTGGGTCGTCGCGTACTCGGCGTCCGGGTCGATCCCGAGCGGCAGAGCGGCCTCGCAGTCGAGCACCTTCGGCCGGCCGCCGGGCGGGACGACCAGCGCGGGCGGGTGCCCGGCCCGGCAGATCGCCAGTTCCCTGGTGGCCGGGTTCACGACCACGAAACAGCAGGTCGCGAACAGGGCCAGGTCGGGATCGGTGTTCAGCTCGGCCAGCCACTGGTTGGCCCTGGCCATCACCTCGGCCGGGCCGTGGCCCTCCCTGGCGTAGGCGTGCACGGTCGTGCGCAGCCGGCCCATCAGCGAGGCGGCGATCAGGTTGTGCCCCTCGACGTCGCCGATCACCAGCGCGACCCGGCCGTCGGCGAGCTCGACGACGTCGTAGAAGTCGCCGCCGATCTCCACGCCGGGAGCGGCCGGGCGGTACCGGGTCGCGATCGTCATCCCGGACGCGAAGAGCTGGCCGCGCGGCAGCACGCCGCGCTGGAGTTCTGAGGCCAGGACGCCCTGCCACTCGTGCATCCTGGCTCGCTCCAGCGAGAGCGCGAGCAGGGCCGACGCCGCGAACAGCTGCGCCTTCTCCTCCGGCCGGAACTCCCGCGGGTCGCTGAACCCGAACAGGCAGGCCCCGACCTGGCCGCGGGAATCGCGGACCGGGAGCGCGACCCAGGACTGCTGGCTCGCGCCGGCCAGCCGGTCGACCAGGTGCGGGAAGTCCTCGGCCAGGATCGCTGGCGAGCTGATGTAGACCGGCGCGCTCCACTGGATCGCGACCGAGATCGGCGCCGGCTTGTCCGAGGTCAGCCCGCTGAGCGCCTCGACGCAGTCGTCGTCCAGGCCGCACGAGGCCGCGATCTTCAGCTCGCCGTCGCGCTCGGCCACCAGCAGCAGGCTGTCGGCGCCGTAGGCGGCGATGCCGGCCTGGGCCGCGTCCACGATCGCGTTCACCGTGAGCGCGGAGGCCAGCGACGCGGTGAACTCGTGCATCCGCCTGGCCCGGTCGGCCACTTCGCGCAGCCGGCGCTGTTCGGCGTCCCTGGTCGCCCGGATCGTGGTGATGTCGACGACCATGCCCATCATCCGGCTGGGGCGGCCGTCGGGGCCCGGCATCACCCGGCCGCGGACCTCCATGGTCCGCAGCCCGCCGTCGGGTCCGGCGACCCGGTACTCCAGCTGGTAGGTGCCGGCCGCCGCGACCATGCGCTCCATCGCCTCGCGGAGCTGTGGCAGGTCGGGTTCTGGAACCTTGGACAGGAACGTGTCCATGGTCGCCGACGGGTCCTCGGGCAGCCCGTGCATCCGGTAGGTGAACGGATCGCAGACGACCTCGCCGGACACGATGTCCCAGGTGAAGAACCCCGCGTCGACGTTGGTCGGGGTCGGGTGGAAGGGCGGCTTCGACCCCTCCCTGACCGCGGCCGCGGCGGAGTCGTCCGGTCCGGCGGTGCCGTTGGCGCCGTTCGATCCGTTCGCCGCGGGGGGATCGGCCACGGGGGGATCGCTCGGGACCGTG
Source organism: Streptosporangiaceae bacterium (assembly GCA_036391235.1). GTDB lineage: Bacteria > Actinomycetota > Actinomycetes > Streptosporangiales > Streptosporangiaceae > Chersky-822. The sequence continues at coordinate 7,296 of DASWAH010000260.1, read as the reverse complement.
TTCTCGGCCGGGTATTCGGGCGGCTGCGGGCGCGCGACGACATCACCTGGCTGTGTCATCGCTTGCTCGCTTACCGTCGTGGCTGGTCCGCGCCGACTGGCGACGCCCGGAGATCGTCCGCAATTACCACATCATAGGCAGAGTGCCGGCGCCGGGCCGGGGGATTTGACTCCTTTCCGCGCTCGGACAGGCAATTCATCCGCACCTGTCATCCGCACCCGTCATCCGCAGCTGCCCGATGGTTGGCCCGAAGGCAGCGACGCGGACTTGACTCCGTACCTGGGTACGGCTGCTAGCTTCACGCTATGACCGGGCTGACCATCGGCAAGCTGGCCGCCTCGGCGGGAGTCAGCGTCGAGACCATCCGTTTCTACCAGCGCAAAGGGCTGCTCGGGCTGCCCGACCGGCCGGGCGCGGGGTTCCGCGAGTACACCGAGGCCGACCAGTGGCGGCTGGCGTTCATCCGCCGGGCCAGGCTGCTCGGCTTCACGCTGAGCGAGATAGGTGACCTGCTCGGACCGGCCGAGGCACGGTCGGTGCAGGACATCACGACGGCCGCGCAGGCCAAGCTGGCCACGGTCACCAGCCAGATCGCCGAGCTGAACGCCCTGGCCTGCCGGCTGCGGCGGCTGGTGCGGGTGTGCGCGCACGGCAGCACCGACGATTGCGTGGCCTTGCACCTGGCCGAGGCCCAGGCGGTCTGAGCCGGCCGGCAGATGCCCCGGGAGGGAGTTCGGAATGAGTGCCGTTCGAGCCGTCACCGACGCCAGCTTTGCCGACGACGTGCTGGCCAGTCCGCGTCCGGTGATCGTCGAGTACTGGGCGCCGTGGTGCGGCCCTTGCCGCATGGTCGGGCCGGTGCTGGAGGCGATCGCCGACGAGTTCGCGGGCACGGTCGACGTGGTCAAGCTGAACACCGACGAGAACCCCGAGTCGATGCGCGCCTACGGTGTGCTGGCAGTGCCGACGATCAACCTGTTCTCCGGCGGCGAGGTCGTCAAGCAGGTGATCGGAGCCCGGTCCAAGGCGTCGTTGCTGCGCGAGTTCGCCGACTTCCTCTAGCGGGGTCCGGCCGGCCCGGTTAGCGTGCGGCCTATGAGCCACCCCGTCCCCGACCGGCCGGCCAGCGTCGACTTTCACTTCGACCTGATGTGCCCGTACGCCTACCAGGCCTCGCTGTGGATCCGCGAGGTCCGGGCGGCGGCCGGCCTCGGGGTGAACTGGCGGTTCTTCAGCCTGGAGGAGATCAACCGGGCCGAGGGCAAGAAACACCCGTGGGAGCGGCCCTGGTCTTACGGCTGGTCGATGATGCGGGTCGGCGCCCTGCTGCGCCGTCAGGGCATGGAGTACCTCGACGCCTGGTACGCCACGGCCGGGCGGGCGTTGCACGCCGACGGCGAGAAACCGCATCGGCCCGAGGTCGCGCGGGACCTGCTGGGCCGGATGGGCCTCGACCCCGGCCTGGTCGACGCGGCGATCGCCGACCCGAGCACCGGGGACGAGGTGCTGGCCGAGCACGAGCGGGTCACGGCGGCCGGCGGGTTCGGGGTGCCGACACTGTTCTTTCCCGGCGGGCAGTGCCTGTTCGGCCCGGTCCTGATCGACCCGCCCGCCGGCGAGGCAGCCGTGCGGCTCTGGGACGCTGTGATCGCGTGGACCGAGTTCCCGCACCTGTACGAGATCCAGCGGCCCAAGACGAGGTCCGACGCGCAGGAGATCGTGGCCGCCTTCGGGCCGTACCTGCAGGGCCGGGACTGGGTGAGCATCAACCGCGGCGCCGTCGTCGACGTCGCGGTCCCGACGAGCGCGGAAGGACGACTGCCGTGACCGGATCGTCGCGCGAGGCCGAGCAGGAGCGCCTGACCGGGCTGCTCGAACAGGAGTGGTCGGCGATCGGCACACTGCTCGCCGGGCTGACTGCCGGGCAGTGGCGCACGGCCGTGCTACCCGGCTGGACCGTGCATGACGTGCTGGCCCACATGATCGGAACCGAGCGCACGCTGGCCGGCGCGGCCCACCCGCCGGTCCCGGCCGGCGCCGAGCTCGGCCCGCATGTCCGCAACGACATCGGCAAGATAAATGAGGCCTGGATCGCGGCCCTGCGCGACCGGCCCGACGACGAGCTGCTGGCGGACTTCCGCGCGGTGACCGCCGAGCGGCTGGCCGCCCTGCGGCAGATGCCGGCCGAGGACTTCCACGCCCCGTCCTGGACGCCGGCCGGGCAGGCCACCTATGCCCGGTTCATGCAGATCCGGGTTTTCGACTGCTGGATGCACGAGCAGGACATCAGGGCCGCCCTCGGGCTGCCGGGGCACGACAGCGGGCCGGTCGCCGAGCAGGCACTGGCCGAGGTGGTCATGGCCCTCGGCTACATCGTGGGCAAGCGTGGCCGGGCTCCGGACGGCAGCTCGGTGCTGATCAGCCTGCGCGGCCCGGTCGAGCGCGAGCTCGCCGTGGTGGTGGACGGCCGGGCGGCGGTCGTGCCCGCTCTTGACGGGCCGCCGACCGCCAGCCTGGCCTTGTCGTCCTCGCTGTTCCTGCGGCTCGCGGGCGGCCGGGAGGACGCCGAGGCAGCGCTGGCCGGCATTGAGCTCGGCGGCGACCAGGCGCTGGCCCGTCAGCTCGCGCTGAACCTGGCCTACACGATCTGAGCCTGCACGCTCTGAGCTGGGTCAGGGCGTGACCGAGCGGGCGACCAGCGCGATGCCGCGGGACCAGGCGGCGAGCTGGCCGGGCGGCAGGTACGACGCGCCCTTCTTGGTGTGGTCGACCGTCGGCTCGGCGACGTAGCGCTCGCGTCCGTTCTTGTCGATCACATAGACCAGCGAGGTGTGCAGGACGTCGGCGTTCCGGCTCGGCGCCTCGACCTGGACCTGATAGGCGTTCCAGATCGACCGGAGGGCGGCGACCGGCCCGGTGACGAAGTACCACGCCCCGATCGAGTCGAGCCGCTGAGCGCGGGAGAACGAGGCCACGTCGGAGACCTTGTTGTGATACGGGTTCACGTTGACCGCGACGAAGACGACGTTGCGGGCCGCCGCCCCGAGGTCTTTGTGCGCGCCGATGAATTCACGGGATACCAGCGGGCAGATGTCGGTGCAATGCGAGTCCATGAAGGTGAGCACGACCGTCTTACCGCGGAACGCGCTCATCGAGACCGGCCGGCCGGCCTGGTCGGTCAGGGTGAACGGCGGCGCCGGGTGGTGCGGCACCGGCGAGAGCTGCATCAGGTAGGCCAGTGAGGTGCTGACGCTGGCCGGGATGCCGGCTGGCCGGTACTGGACCTGATGCGACGATCTGGCCGACAGCCTGGACACGCCGTAGGCGAACACGGTCGCGAACGCGAACCCGCCCACGACGGCGAGCGCGACGAGCAGAATGGTGGAGCGCCGGATCCGCCGCCTGGCCGGGGCTTCCCCGGCCTCCTCGGGCGGTCCTGGCCGGACCGTGGTCCCAGGCTCGCTCATGCCCGCCAGCGTACTCAGCCCCGCCCCGGTCCGGACGCCGCGGCCAGCGTGACCTAATCGTTACCTTAGGCTCGAGGTTGGCCCAGGGCGGCCGGGGTAGCGGGCGGCCATGACGCCAGTGCTCACGGTACTCGGGGAACGGTACGAGCTGCTGGGCGTGATCGGGGCCGGCGGCTTCTGCGAGGTCTGGCGAGCTCACGACCGCGTCCTGGACCGCGAGGTCGCGGTCAAGCTGCTGGATGCCAAGTACGCCCGCGATCCCGAGGCGCTGGCCAGGTTCAGGGCCGAGGCCCAGAATGCCGGCTGCCTCACCCACGTCAACATCGCGCGGGTGTACGACTTCGGTGAGCCGGACGAGCACGGCAGCCCGGCTTACCTGGTGATGGAACTGGTCGAGGGACCGACGCTGGCCGACGTGCTGGCCGAAGGCCCGCTCGACCCGGCCCGGGCGATGGACGTCGTGGCCCAGGCCGCGGCCGGGCTCCAGGCCGCGCACGCCGCCGGGCTGGTGCACCGCGACATCAAGCCGGGCAACCTGCTGCTCGGCCCGGGCGGCATCGTCAAGGTGGCCGACTTCGGCATCTCCCACACTCTCGACTCCACCCCGCTGACCTGCACGGGAGTCGTGATCGGGTCGCCCGGGTACGTCGCCCCAGAACGCGCCTCCGGGGCCCGGGCGAGCCAGCCGAGCGACCTGTACGCGCTCGGCGTGGTCGCCTACGAATGCCTGACCGGGGCGCCACCGTTCGAAGGCACCGGGCTGGAGGTCGCGCTGGCCCACCTGAACCGCCCGTTCCCGCCGCTGCCGCCGGCGATTCCGGCCGAGATCGCCGCGCTGGTCGCGCGGCTGACCGACAAGGACCCGGCCGGCCGGCCGGCCAGCGCGGGCGTGGTCGCCGAGCACGCGATCGCGCTGCGCGACCAGCCCAGAGGAATTCCGGAACTCCAGGCCGCGGCCGGCGTCGCGGGTCCGGCGGGGACGGCCGGACGGCTGCACCGCCTGCTCCCCGTCCGCACTGTTGCATCGTTTCCGTCGCTGGCCTCACTTCCCTCGCTGGCCAGGGCCGCCGGCAGCATCCGATCGCAGGCGAACATGACCAGATGGCGGGTCCTGGTCGCGGTCGCCGCGGCCATTTCGGGGCTCGGCATCTTCCTGGTCTCCAGCGTCGACGATCCCTCGGCGGCCCGGGCGATCAGCGCCTCGAAGCCGGCCGCGGCGCAGCTCGGGCCGGCCGGGCGGGCTGGACAGGCGGGGCAGGCTGCCGCGGTGCAGACGGTCACGGTCAGCCGGTCCCTGATCGGCCAGCCGGTCGTCCGTGCGGTCACCCGCCTGCGCGGCCAGGGTCTGCGGGTCTACGTGATCTGGCGGCGGGCGAGCGGGCACCGGCCAGGCCGGGTGCTGGCGATCAGGCCGCTCGGACCGCACCGGGTGTCCAGCCTGGTGACCGTGATCGCGGTTCGCGCGCCCGCGCACCGGACCTCTGCCCGCCATCATCACGCCTGGTCGTCGCCGCGGCATCCCGGCGGGACGGCGATGAGCGCGCCCGGGCACGCGAAGGGCCACGGTCACGGCAAGCCGCACGGTCATGGCGGCGACGGCAACAGCCAGTCCTGAGCCCAGGGTGCGAGCCCTGACCCCGGGGTGCGACGCCCGGCCGCGTGAGCGCGAGGGAGACTGCTCCGGTGACGTACATCTTCATGGCGGTGCACTATCCGCGAGACGGCCGGCACGACGCGGTCTACGAGAGCATGCGCGCGATGGCGGGCTCCATGGCCGGGACGCCCGGCCTGATCGAGATCGGGCCCTGGCTGGACCGGGACGGCGGCCGGGTGGTCGGGCTGTCCAGGTGGCAGTCCAGGGAGGCGTTCGAGGCGGCCATGCCGGGCAGCGGCGTGCCGAACTCGACGATCCACGACGGTGAGTCCCGGCCGCGCGAGTACTTCCATCTGCTGCAGCCCGATGCCGTCGCGCCGGGTCCTGACGGGTTCGGCCCCGGCTGACCATCGGGGGTAGTCTGCGCCGGTGCCCCGTGCCCTGATTCTCGGCGGGACCGGCGCGACTGGCCGCGCGGTCGCGAGCCGGCTGCTGCCGGCCGGCTGGGACGTGGTCCTGGCCGGCCGTAACCCCGGCCGGATGCCGGCCGGCCTGGCTGCGGCCGGCGCCCGGTTCGTCGCCGCCGACCGGTCGGTCCTCGGCTTGCCTGGCGGTCCCGATCTCCCCTCCGGCCTGATCGATGAGACCGACCTGCTGGTCGACTGCCTGTGCTTCGGCGCGGCCGACGCGACCGCGCTGCTGCCGCTGGCCCGCCGGTCCGCCTGCACGGTGATGATCTCGGCCAAGGCCGTCTATACCGACGCGGCCGGACGGCACGCCAACTCGGCCGAGCCGCCCGACTTCGGCGGCCCGATAGCGGAGACTCAGCCCACGCTGCCGCCGGGGGACCAGTCCTACCCGCACGGCAAGGTGGCCGCCGAGCGAGTGCTGCTGGACAGCGGGCTGCCGGTGACCGTGCTGCGGCCCGGTCTCATCCACGGCGCGGGTGCTCGCCAGGCCCGCGAGTGGATCTTCGTCCGGCGGGCGCTCGACCGGCGCCCGAAGGTACTGCTCGCCCACGACGGGGCCGGGGTGAACCAGACGACGGCCGCGGAGAACCTGGCCGCGCTGATCGAAGTGGTCGCGGCCCAGCCCGGGCGCCGGATACTGAACTCGGCCGACCCGGACGCGCCGAGCGCGCTGATGATCTCGCGCACGATCGCGCGCCACCTCGGGCATGAACGGGCCGAGGTGCTGACCGACGGGCCGGCCAGCCAGACCGGGCGGCTGCCGTGGGATGTCCCGCATCCGGTCGTGCTCGACACCTCGGCCGCGACCGCGCTCGGCTACCGGCCGGCTGGCGACTACGCCGCGACCGTGCCCGCCGCGATCGACTGGCTGGTGCGGGCAGCCGCGGGCGGCGAAGACGCTGACCTGCTGCAGATCCTCGACGGGGAGTTCTCGGAGCTGTTCGATTACGCCGCTGAGGACCGTTACCCAGACCGCTAACCGGGCGGTGTGACCGCGGCTGATTCCGGTTCGGGGACGCTGGCGCGGCCGTCCCCGCCTGCCCGCCTGGTCTCCCGGGCCGCCAGCCCGGCCAGCGCGGCCAGCCCCAGTACCGCGGCGGCCAGGAAGAACGCCGCCTGGTAGCTCGCCGCGCCGACCAGGAACCCGACCGCGACCGGACCGGCCACCGTGCCGACATCGCCGGCCATCTGGTACGACGCCACCACGATCCCGCCCTGGCCGGACTGTCCTGATCCTGGTGCTGATCCGGGTCCTGATACCGGTCCTGGTCCTGGTCCGAGCAGGTCGCCGATCATGGCCGAGGGCGCGACGTCGAGCAGCCCGGATCCTAGGCCGAGCACGGCCAGCGCGGCGATGTATCCGCCCAGGCCCGGCAGCAGGGCCAGCATCACCATGGCGGCCCCGCTGATGCCGCAGCCGGCCACGATCACGGGGCGGCGGCCCAGGGTGTCGGCGATCTTGCCGCCGGGTAGCAGCGTCGCGGCGTTCACGGCCGCGACGGTCAGGAATCCGATACCGGTCCAGGTATTCGGCTCGTGCAGGACGTCCCGCACGAACAGCGGGATGATCGCGCTGCGCACGCCCATCACCGCGAACCCGTCGGCCAGATTGGCCGCCGCCGCGGCCCGGTAGGACCGGTTGCGCAGCGCCCAGGCGATCCCGGCCAGGGTGCGGGTCCTGGGCGGCCTGGCGGCCTGGCCGTCCTGGTCACCCTGGTTGCCCGCGGTGGCGGCGGCCGTGTCGTGCAGCCGGATCGCGGCGATC
>DASWAH010000259.1:0-5510 GCA_036391235.1 Streptosporangiaceae bacterium | reverse complement strand
TCCAGGCACGGGTCCAGGTAGCCGATGTGCCAGCGGCTGTACCGGCCCGGGTACTCCATCCCCGAGCTGAATGCCCCGCCCCGGCGGTCGTCGGCCTGGCTGGTCACCTCGACCAGCTCGTCCGGCTCGAACGGCGTCACGGTCCTGGTGACGGCGATGCCGCCGGCGGTGACGTAACGCGACTCGCCCTCCGGCGGCGGCGCACCGAAATCGGTGCCGTACTGTGCGGGCATGCGGCTCCTGCCTTCTGCGGCCATACCGCGGCGGAGACGACAAAGCGACCGCCGGATACCGGGCGGTCGCTTCTCAGATCTGCGGAATGCGCGAACCAGGCCCGCCTAGCGGCGGCGCCACCAGCGAGCGGCCTGAATCGTCATGGCCGAAAGCCTATCAGCCAGGCCGGGCGGCCGGGCTAGCCATGATGATGCTTCTTGGCCAGGACATACAAGACGGCTGCGGAAAGAACGCATAGCAGCACCAGGCGGGCAAAGTAGCGGCCGCGGGCCTTGGTTAAGGCCTCGGCTTGCGCGAGCCTAGCCGCGAGGTCAGCGGACGACCCGCGGTATTGGTTGAAGGTGATGCCAATGAACAGCGCCGTCGCTACGAAGATGGCGACAAAGAACGCGGCGTTCTTGGTCATGGGAATAAGGATGGCAGATGAGGCCTATGACGCCAACACCATTTGGCTATGACGTCTGCGGCGTTCCGGCGGATTACCCGAAATCGATCCAGAAACCCTGCCCGGACTCGCGGGCGGCGCGGTAGGCGACCATGGCGGCGGCCAGGTCTTCGACGGCCAGGCCGAGCGATTCGAAGACGGTGATCTCGTCGTCGCTGGCGCGGCCCAGGCCGGCCGCCGTCCCGGCCAGCAGGTCGCCCAGCTCGGCCCGGATGTGCCCGGGACCGATCGCCCCGTCCGCGGCGGCTAGCCGGTAGTCGCCGGACTCGGCCAGCACCGACTCGCGGCTGTCGCAGAACAGCGCCGCGGCCGCGACCGTGGCCGTGTCCAGCTCCCTGAGCTGCGGCAGGCACGCGCCGACGGCGTTGATGTGGGTGCCCGGGGCCAGCCAGGCCGGTTCCAGCACCGGCACCGGCGAACTCGTCGCCGTGACCACGATGCCCGCGCCCGCGACGGCCTCGCGGACGCTGTCGCAGGCCCTGACGTCGGGCAGGTCGCCGGCCAGATCGGCGCCGAGTTCGGCGAGCAGTCCGGCCGCCTGGCCGGCCAGCGCCGCGGCCCGGCCAGGTCCCGAGCCGGCGACCCGCACCTGTGCGAGCGGCCGGCTGGCAGCGATCGCCTTCAGGTGCGATCTGGCCTGGACCCCGGTCCCGATGATGGCCAGCACGTCGGCGCCCGGCCTGGCCAGGACCTCGGTCGCGACCGCCGAGACCGCCGCGGTCCTGATCTCGGTTACCGCCGAGGCATTCAGCATCGCCAGCGGCTGTCCGGTCTGCGGGCTCGACAGCAGCACGATGCCCTGGTGGGTGTCCAGCCCGGCCGCCGGGTTCTCCGGCAGCACGCAAATCGCCTTCAGCCCGAACCCGGCATCCTGGCCGCCCTGGTAAGACGGCATCAGCGCCATGAAGCCGGGCGCGCCCTCCGGGCGCAGCACCGACCGCAGCGGCTGGAACACCTCACCCCGGGCCCGGGCCGCGAGCGCGGTCCGCATCGCCTCGGCGCAGCGCCGGTAGCCGAGCACGGCGCGCACGCCGTCGGCCGGCAGCACGAGCAGGTCCATCCGGCCGCTACTCCTGGCTGGTCTTGCTGAGGCGCAGCGCCTTGGCCCGCGGCGCGATCGCAATCTCCTCTGGCCGGTGCTCGGGGGTCGGCTTCCCGGCGATCCGGTAGACCTCGGCCCCGTCCACGGTCTCGCGCTCCAGCAGCAGCGAGACCAGCTCGCTGAGCATGTCCCGGTGCGAGCGGATCAGCCCGACCGCGGTCTGCTCGGCCTCGCGGAGCAGCCGGGCGACCTCGGCGTCGATGGCGGCCTGGGTGGATTCGGCGAACGGCCGGCTGGAGAACCCGTTACCGCCGCCGCCCAGGAACACCGAACCGCCCTGCGGGTAGCCGACCGGCCCGATCGTGTCGGACAGACCGAACTCGCGGACCATCCTGGTCGCGATGTCGGTCGCGGTCGACAGGTCGTTGGCCGCGCCGGTGGACCCCTGGCCCAGCTCGACCAGCTCCGCGGCCCGGCCGCCGAGCCGGACGGCGAGCGAGTCATGCAGGTAGTCCTCGCCGTACAGGTGCCGTTCGATCAGCGGAAGTTGCTGGGTCACGCCCAGGGCCTGCCCGGCCGGCAGGATGGTCACCTTGGCCACCGGATCGGCGTGCTCAGACAGTGCCGCGACCAGCGCGTGGCCGGCCTCGTGCACGGCGACCGAGTGCTTCTCCTCCGGCAGCAGGACGTTCGAGCCCTCGCGGCGGCCGAGCAGGATCCGGTCCCTGGCGTCGTCGAAGTCGGTCGCGGTGATCACGTCCCGGTTGCCGCGGACCGCGAAGATGGCCGCCTCGTTGGCCAGATTGGCCAGGTCGGCGCCGGAGAAGCCGGGCGTGCCCCTGGCCACCACGGTCAGGTTCACGTCGGGCGCGAGCTGCTTGTCCCGGCAGTGCACGGCCAGGATCGCGGCCCGCTCGTCCAGCGTGGGCAGCGGGATCGTAATCTGACGGTCGAACCGGCCGGGCCGCAGCAGCGCCGGGTCCAGCACCTCGGGCCGGTTGGTCGCGGCCAGCACGACCAGGCCCTGGGTCATGTCGAACCCGTCCATCTCGGCCAGCAACTGGTTCAGCGTCTGCTCGCGCTCGTCGTTGGCCACGACCGCGCCCGAGCCGGCCCGCCGCTGGCCGATCGCGTCCACCTCGTCGACGAAGATGATGGCGGGCGCCCGCTTGCGGGCCTCGGTGAACAGGTCGCGTACCCGGGCGGCGCCGACGCCGACGAACATCTCGACGAAACTGGATCCGGTGACCGAGAAGAACGGCACCGACGCCTCGCCGGCCACCGCCCGGGCCAGCAGCGTCTTGCCCGTTCCGGGCGGCCCGACCATCAGCACGCCGCGCGGGGCCATCGCGCCGGCCCGCTGGTACCTGGTCGGGTTGCGCAGGAAGTCGATGATCTCGCTGATCTCTTCCTTGGCCCCGGTGTAGCCGGCCACGTCGGAGAACTTCGTGCTCGGCCGCTCGGCATCGAACACCTTGGCCCGGGACCGGCCCACCCCGAGCGTGCCCTGCAGCGCTCCGGCCGCGCCCCGTGACATGCGCCGGAACAGCCAGATCACGAAGATCAGGGGTGCGAGCAGGATCAGCCAGTACAGCACCTCGGTGCCCAGCCCGGTGCTGGCCTGGGCGTAGGTCACCGACCGCACGCCCTCTGAGCGCAGCGTGCTGGTCAGCGCGGCGGTGTCCGGCGGTCCGACCGTGGTGAAGCTCTTGCCGTTGGACAGCGTGCCCGAGATAGCGGTGTTCGACCCGTTCGACGGGCTGCCGATCTGGACGGTCTTGACCTGATGGCTGGCCGCCTTGGACAGGAACGCCGAGTAGGTCAGGTCGACCGTGCTGGTGGTCCTGATTCCGGGCAGGAAGAAGTACAACGCCAGCATCGCGACCAGCGCGACCGGCCAGAGCCAGTGCCGCCAGGCCGGCGGCGGTGGCGGTGCCGGCGGTGACGGCTTGTCGCCCGGCGGCGGCGCACTCGGCTGCTTGCTCATACGTCATTCTTACGTACTGCGGGGAGCATTCTGGCCGCGGTCCGGCTCGTCAGCTGGTAATCAGCTCGGCCGGCTCGGCAATCACGTCGACGAGGGCGCCGTTACGCAGCACCGTGATCTCCAGCGGGCGGCCGATCGCGTCGGCGAACATCAGCCGCTGCAGGTCCTGGGCCGTGGTCACCGGCCGGCCGCCCGCACTGACCAGAATGTCGCCCGGCCGCAGGCCGGCCAGGTCGGCCGGGCCCCTGGCCACCAGCTCGGCGACCCGCAGCCCGTCCCGCGAGCCGGTCCGCTCGTGCAGCCAGGCCGGCAGCGGTAGCGGCGCGCTGACGATGCCCAGGTAGGCCCGCCGGACCCGGCCGTGGGCCAGCAGCGCCGCGATGATTGCCCTGGTGGTCGCGTTCACCGGAACGGCGAGCCCGAGGCCGGCCCCGGCGACCGCGGTGTTGATCCCGACCACCCGGGCCGCGGAGTCGGCCAGCGCGCCGCCGGAGTTGCCCGGGTTGAGCGAGGCGTCGGTCTGGATCACGTCCTCGATCAGGCGGACCGCGGAGCCGCTGCGGGTGGGCAGGGAGCGGCCGAGGGCGCTCACCACGCCGGCCGTGACCGACCCGGCCAGGCCGAGCGGGCTGCCCACGGCGACTACGAGCTGGCCGACTAGCAGGTCATCGGCCTCGCCGAGCTCGGCCGGCGGCGGCGTCCCCGGCCCGGCCCGCACGACCGCGAGGTCCGACAGCGGGTCGGCCCCGACCACGGTAAACGGTGAGCTGCTGCCATCGGAGAACAGGGCCGTGCCCTGGCCGGCCGGCCCGACCACGTGCGCGTTGGTGAGCAGGAAACCATCGGAGGTGTAGACCACGGCCGAGCCGAGGCTCTCCCCCAGCCGGGACCGGCCGCGGCTGACCCGCAGGCTTGCGACCTTCGGCGTCAGCTCGGCCGCCACCGAGGTGACGACGCGGGAGTAGGCGTCTAGCGGTGAGCTCGCTGCCATGGGGACCACCTCCGTACCCTGATTACAAGATTACCTCGTAACAGAGCGAGGTGTCCGGCCTCAGCCTTCGGCCGGCTCGAGCAGGAAGACCGGTATCTGGCGGTCGGTCTTCTGCTGGTACTCGGCATACGGCGGGTAGGCCGCGACCGCGCGCTCCCACCACTGCGCCCGCTCGGGCCCGGACAGCTCACGCGCCGTCATCGCCGTCCTGACCGGCCCGTCCTGCAGCTCGACCTGCGGATGAGCGACCAGGTTGTAGTACCAGACCGGGTGCTTGGGCGAGCCGCCCTGGGACGCGACGGCCGCGTAACGGCCGTTGTGCTCAACCCGCATCAGCGGCGTCTTGCGGATCTTTCCGGTCTTGGCGCCGATGTTGGTGACGATCACGACGGGCAGGCCGGTGTCGAGCAAGGTGGTCGCCTCGGTCCCGCCCGACCGCTCGAACCGCTCCACCTGATCACGGACCCAGCCCCGCGGGCTCGGGAGGTATTCACCGTCTAGTGACATGGCCGCAGTGTAATGCGCGCCGCCTTCACCGGCCCGGGCCGATCAGGGTCAGCAGGTCGGCCAGCCCGCCGACGCCGGGCAGGCAGTACGGCCGCCGGCTCGCGTAGGTCGGCTGGTAGGGCCCGCACGGCTTCTTCTCGTACTGGTCCCTGGCCAGGGCCTGGTCCAAGGCGTCCTGACTGGCCTGGGACAGCAGCCAGCCGAGCGGGGCGGCCACGCCGGGATGCTCGGTCGGGGTGATCATCACGACCGGATCGGGTACCAGGGCCGGCGCCGCGGCCTGGACCGCGACGCACACCGGGTC
>DASWAH010000258.1:0-12802 GCA_036391235.1 Streptosporangiaceae bacterium | reverse complement strand
GTACGGGGTCGTGCTGAACAGGGCCGATGTCATCGAGTCGACCGGTCACGAAATCGGCGAAGTCGTAGCCGGGTGGCTGCGCCGCCGGCCGACGGCCGGCGCGGCCGGCGAGCCGGACCCGGCCGCGGTCACCGCCGAAGTCACCGATCTGGTGATCGACCACGTCGCCGCCGAGGGTCAGCCGATGACTGGGGTGCCCGAGACGATCGCGCTCTTCGAGCGGTGGGGGCTGCGGCTGGCCATCGCCTCGTCGTCACCGCCCCGGCTGATCGACGCCGTCGTCCGGCGGCTCGGCCTGGACCGGATCACCGTGCGGTGCTCGGCCGCCGGGGTGGCCAGGGGCAAGCCGGCCCCCGACGTGTACCTGGCCGCGGCGGCCGCGCTCGGCGCCGATCCGGCCGGCTGCCTCGCGCTAGAGGACTCGGTGACCGGGGTCGCCGCAGCCAAGGCGGCCGGGATGCGCTGTATCGCCGTTCCTGACCCGCACCTGGCCGGCGACCCGCGTTACCGGGCCGCCGACCTCGTGCTGGAAACGCTGGCCGGCCTGGACGAGCCGATGCTGGCCGGATTGGGCGTGCACCCAGCCTGGTGAAAGGCTGGCCGCATGCGAACCACGACTCTCGGCTCCGGCGGCCCGCACGTCGGCGTGATCGGGCTCGGCTGCATGGGCCTGACCGCGTCCTATGACCTGGACACCCCTCGCGACGAGACGACCTCGATCGCGGTGATCCGCCAGGCCCTCGACCTCGGCATGACCCTGATCGACACGGCCGACGTGTACGGCCCGTTCACCAACGAGGAGCTCGTCGGCCGGGCGCTGGCCGGCGGCCACCGCGACCGGGCCGTGCTGGCGACCAAGGCCGGACTGCTCGCCGACTCCCCGGCGACCGCGAATCCGCGCGGTTCCTCGCCCGTACTGAACCGGGACGGCCGCCCCGACCACATCCGCGCCGCGATCGACGCCAGCCTCGCCCGGCTCGGCACCGACCACGTCGACCTGTACCAGCTGCACCGGGTCGACCCGCGGGTGCCGCTGGAAGAGAGCTGGGGCGCCATGGCCGAGACCGTTGCCGCGGGCAAGGCCAGGCAGATCGGCCTGTCCGAGGTCAGCGTCGAGGAGATCAGGCGCGCCCAGGCCGTCCATCCGGTGGCGTCGGTGCAGTCGGAGCTGTCGCTGTGGACACGGGACGCCCTGGCCGAGGTCCTGCCCTTCTGCCGGGACCACGGCATCGCGTTCCTGCCGTTCTCGCCGCTCGGCCGGGGCTTCCTGACGGGGCGCTTCGCCTCCCCGGACGACGTGCCCGCGAGCGACTTCCGGCGCGGGCTGCCGAGATTCCAGCCGGACGCGCTGGCGGCGAACCAGGTGATCGCCGACCGGGTCCGCGCGATCGCCGGCCAGGCCGGCGCGACCCCGGCTCAGGTCGCCCTGGCCTGGGTGCTCGCCCAGGGCGAGCAGGTCATCCCGATCCCCGGCACCAAGACCCCGCGCTACCTGGCCGACAACGCGGCCGCGGCCGACGTCTGGCTCGGCCAGGACGTCCTGGCCGCCCTCGACGCGCTGCCGGCCCCGGAAGGCACCCGCTACTGACGGCCAGCGCCGGCCGCCGGCGGCGCGGCGCGGCGCGGCGGCTAGGGCAGGTCGGAAAGCCGGCACTGCGACGGACGGGAGTTCCGGCTGAATGTCACCGAACCGGTGCCGGCGGTCAGGTCCGCGGTGAGCGTGGCCTCGTGCTCGCCGTTGACCCAGCGCAGCCCGAGTTCGCTGCCGCCCCCCGAGCAGCTGAACGTGCCGTCGAAGGCCGGATGGGTGTTGCGGAACCTGATCAGCCGGGCGAGTGCCTGGACGACCGGCCGTTGCAGGTCGCGGGCGATCTCGGCGCCGGTGTAGCGGTGCCGGTTGATGTCGCGGCCGGTGCCGGTGCGGGCCAGCAGGTCGAGGTCGTTGCCGCCTGCCAGCAGGCCGACGTAGTAGACCTGCGGGATGCCGGGCGTGAAGAACTGCAGCGCCCTGGCGAGCAGGTAGCGGTCGTCGTCGCGGTGCAGGGCGTCGTAGAACGTGCAGTTGACCTGGTAGAGGTCCAGGTTGCTGGCGGCCGCGCCGGTCGCCCGGTGCGAGGTCCCGCCGCTGTTGTCGTCGATCGCCCGGGCCAGCCGGCTCAGCTGGTCAGGGGTCAGCAGGCCGGGCCGGCCGGGCGACGTCGCGTCCGGTCCGACGTCGATGATCCCGATCCCGTCGTGGGTGTCGAGCACGGTGAAAGCGTTCCGGGGGCGCTGGCCGAGCCACCCAAGGAGCGGTCCGGCGTCCGCTGCGGTCAGTGCGTGCAGCACGAGCGGCGGTAGCGCGAAGTCATAGACGAAGTCGACCTGCCTGGCCACCTCGACCTGATGCCGGTAGTAGGAGTGAACCTCCACCAGGACCCGGAGGCCGCGTTCCCGGCACCAGGCGGTGATCTCGGCGATGAAGGCGAACGTGTCCGGGGTCATGAACGAGCTCAGTCCGGGCGTCTTGACCGCGTAACCGACCGCGTCCAGCCGCACGTAGGCGGCGCCCGCCGCGGCCAGCTGGTCCAGCACGCTGAGCAGGTAGGCCTTGGTCGCCGGGTGGCGCACGTCCAGGTCGATCTGCTGGGGCGTGAAAGTCGTCCACATCAGCGCCCTGGTGCCGTCGGCCCTGATGTACGGGGTAAACGGCAGCCCGGGGCGGGGCCGGTAGATGCGCAGCAGCGTGTCCTCGGTCGCGCCGTCCGGGAACACGCTGGCGTAGCTGAGGAACATGCCGGCCTGCGGCGACGCCTCGCCGCTGGCCAGCCAGGCAAGGAACTGCGGTGACTGCGCCGAGACATGGTTGACGATGACGTCAGCCATGACCTGATACCCGGCGGCCGAGAGCGCGGCGATGTCGGCCCAGGTTCCGAGCCGGGGGTCGACCTCGGTGTGGTCCTGGGGGTCGAACCCGGCGTCGGCCCCGTCGAACGGCCGGTAGAACGGCAGCACGTGCACGCCGCCGAACAGCCCGGCCAGCGGCCCGTCGAGCAGCGCGCGCAGCCCGGCCAGGTCTCCGCCGAACCGGTCCGCGTAGGCGATCAGCTCGGCCTGAGATGGCATGCGCTCCGCCTTTCCTGGTGCTTTTGAACCGCTTTGACGGCCCCGCTGCCTAGCAGCACATCCGCGATGGGCGCCCGGTGTCAAGATCCCGTGCGCGCGGAGCGGCGCTTGAGGTACCAGCGCACCAGCTCGATCAGGCCGGCCATGGCGAACGCGATGCCCAGGGCGAGCAGCAGGCCCTTCCAGGCCGCACCCTCGAAGGTCTTGCCGCCGAAGTAGCCGAGCAGCGCCGCGTACGTTCCCCAGATCAGGCCGGCGATCGCGTCGAAGACGGCGAAGCGGGGCCAGGGAAACCGGACCGTCCCGGCGCTCAGCGTCACCGCGGTCCGGCCGCCGGGGATGAACCTGGCCACCGCGATCAGCTCGCCGCCGCGCTCGCTGAGCTGGGTCTCCGCCCACCGCAGGGAGCGCTTGCCCTTCTCGCCGCGCAGGAACCGGTCGGTGGCCCGGCCGCCGAACCGGTAGCCGATCAGGTAGGCCAGGTTGTCCCCGGCGAACGCACCGCAGGCGGCCGCGACGATGATCAGCGGGAGGTTCATGCTGCCGGCCGCGGCGACGACTCCGGCGGTGATGACCACGGTCTCGCTGGGCACGACGGGCAGCAGGGCATCCAGGAGGGCGAGTAGGAAGACGATGCCGTACGCCCACCCTGAGGCGTCGGCGACAAGCTGCACGAAGTGGTTGAACATCTGCCGATTCTGGTCAGTAGACCTGCGCGCGGCCGTCTGGCCGAGGACCCGCTCAGGTTAGCCTGCCCGGCCCGGGCGACCTCGCGGCCGAGATCGTTTCAGCGCGGGATTTGAGGCCGCGCAGCATGCGCCGGAGCATAGCGAAGTCGCCGAACTCCATCAGGACCATGGCCGACAGCCCGGTCAGCGGCCTGGTCCAGTCGTAGCGGGCCTGGATCCGCGTGACCAGCCGCGTGCCGCCGGACGCGAGCGGCTCCAGCGTCCACGACCAGGTGCTGTCGGCCTTGCGCCAGAGCAGCCACTGACCGTCGGCGAACGAGTCCACCTCGAATGCCGTCCCCGCCTCGGCGGTAGCGGCCGGCGTCATCTTGACCAGCTGGCCGACCGCGAGGTGCTGGAACTCGGGGATGATCGTCGTCGCGCTCGGGCGGCCCTGGTTGTCGAGCAGGTCGTTGCTGTAGAACCCGGCCTTCGTGCAGCCGGCCTGGACCAGCCAGGGCCAGACCTCGGCGGGCGGCGCCGCGATCGTGATGGCCCTGGTCGAGCGGTACTGGGCGCCGGGCACGAGATCGTCGCCGGGCATCGTCCCGGTTGCCTCGGCCGCGGTCGCTCCCCACCGCAGGTGGCGGCGCCGGTACAGCGGGGCGGTCAGGAACGCAGGCAGGTCATGACCGACGTCGAGGATCTCCCTGGCCAGCTCACCCCGGGCTGGCCGCGCCCCGGTCATGGCCGGTCAGTCCCTGACGCGCGGCGCGGGCCTGGCCCGGAGCCCCAGCCAGACGAGCAGGCCGCCGATCACGGCGAACAGCGGGTGGAAGAAGCTCAGCTCGCGGATGAACGCCAGCTCGACCACGATCCAGCCGACCAGCAGCACGCCGAGCAGCACCGTCGCGTCGCCGGTCCGGCGGTCACCGCGAGCCGCCAGCCAGCACACGACGGTCGCGGGAATCGCGACCACGGCCATCAGCGCGATCCCGCTTAGCACCGGGCTCGCGAACGGCAGCCGCGACGTCACCACGGCGCCCAGCGACAAAAACCCCGCGATCAGGCCGAGCGCGCCGCCGTAGGCCGACACCGCGATCGCTCCGGTGAACACGGCCAGGCCCGGCCGCCTGACTGCCGCCAACTCGCCTCTGGCCGCATCCGGCCCGGTCGTCCTGCTCGTGATCCGCACCATCGCCGCTCACCTCCGCGCGGGCCGGCACCCGGCCGCCAGCCCTCGCCTTCAGCGTCGGGCGACGCAGCGGCGGTCACCAGAGTCGAACGTCCGCTCCGGCGAGTGCTACCGTCCCGCACCCCGAGGGGGCCGGCAATCAGGCGCCGGTCCCCGCACCCTGGAACGCCGCCCTGACCTCAGCTCGGGTCGGCGGGTCGTTGCCCTGGCGCTCGCAGTTCAGCGACGCGACCATGATCGCGTCGTCCAGGGCCGTGGCCAGGGCTTCGGCCGGACAGCCGGCCAGCCGGACCGGATCGTGCAGATCCTGGCGGGCCAGCGAGTCGAGCAGCCCGGCCGTGAACGAATCGCCCGCACCGACCGTGTCGGCCACGGTGACCGGCCTGGCCGGCCGGTGCACGACCGGCCCGGTTGCCGTGAAGGCCCCGGCGCCGCTGGCCGAGCCGGTGATGACGACCAGGCGGGCGCCGAGGTCCAGCCAGCGCGCGGCCACGTCCGCGGCCGGCTGGCCTGGGTACAGGTACTCGATGTCGTCCCCGCTGGCCTTGGCCAGATGCGCGACCGCGACCGCGGCCTCGACGAGGCGACGCGCGGCGGCCGGATCGGTGAGCAGGGTCGGCCGCACGTTCGGGTCGTAGCTGACCAGGACGCCGCCGCGATCCCGGAGCTGGCCGGCCAGGCCGAGGATCAGCGCATCCCCCGGCGGTATCCACGAGGCCAGCGAGCCGAAGTGCAGCACGGCGGTGGACGGCGGCACCGCCGCGATCTCGCCGGCGGTCCACTGCCAGTCCGCGGTGCCCTCGAAGTAGAAGTCGTAGCTGGCGCTTGCCTCGGCGTCCAGATTGACCACGGCCAGCGTGGTCGGCTGGGTGGCCCGGGGTGCGGCGGTCAGGTCGATGCCCTCGGCGGCAGCCTTGTCGCGCAGCAGGCGGCCGAACGTGTTGTCGGCCAGCCGGGCCATCAGCGTCGTCGGCTGACCGAGCCGGGCCAGGCCGATCGCGACGTTGTAGGGGCTGCCGCCGGGGAACGCGCCGAACATCCCTGGCTGCTGGCCGGGCACGAGGTCGATCAGCGCCTCGCCGATGACGGTGATCGCGGCCGGCTCGGCCGGCGGCCTGGTCACTCCCCGCCCGCCGCGCTCATCAGGTCAAATTCCACGATGGTGACGTTAAGGTGCGAGCCGGGCCCGCGCAAGGACGACGACGCGCCGGCCGGGACCGCCGCGTCCGCGGCGCCCGGCCGGCGCGCCAGGTTCGCCTGGTCAGCCGCCCGCGGGCAGGTCCGACGGGATGACCAGCGTCCCGGCTGCGTGGTCACCGATGCGCTGCCGGTACCGGGAGAACATCATCGTCAGCCAGCCCACCAGACCGAAGAACAGCGTGTCCACGATCAGCAGGATGCCCCTGATCAGCAGCTGGGCCGTGCTCGCCGGCCCGCCGTGCTTGCTGATCACGCGCAGGTGGAACAGCTGCATGCCGAACGTCTGGCCGTGATGCCCGTGCGGCCTGACCACCCAGTACCAGTAGTAGACGGCTAGCGAGATGACCGTAGCCAGCAACCAGCCGACCCAGTGCAGGCTGCCCCGGTCGAGCAGGAAGTAGGCCAGGCCGGGGATGATGCCCGCCAGGATGTAGTCGACGATGTACTGGATCACGCGGCGGCCGGTGACCCTGGTATCGGCCTCGCTGACCGGCGCGTACCCGCCGCTCCAGCCCGGCGGCGGTCCGCCCTGCTGGTAGCCCTGGGCCGGCCCGCCCTGCGGGTAGCCCTGCTGGTAGCCCGGCTGCGGGTAGCCGCCCTGCGGCGGCGGTCCCTGCGGCGGCGGTCCCTGCGGGTAGCCGCCCTGCGTCTGCTGGGCGCCCGGCTGCCCGGCCGGTGGCACGTTCGGTTCGGGCATGTTGCCGCTCATCTACTCCCCCGATCCCTGCCTGTCACGGCGACATGCGACGGCCGCCTGAGGCCCCCGCCTGGCAGGTACGGACGGTCTTACCCGGCAGAAAGCCGCCGACACGCCGCGTTCAGGCCCACAATATGGAACTCCAGGCCAGGCCACTGCCGGCCGCCCCGGGTCGCGAGGCCGGACGGACCGCCGGAAACGGCGGGACTAATGGCGGGACTTTCGCCGCTGGCCGCACCGCCTCGCGCCGCGCAGGCTGAGGCCGGCAGGGATTGGAGTGAGGGCACATGGACGACGCGGCGGTCGCGGGCCGGTGGCGTCAGCGGGAGAGCGCGGCACCGGAATTCCGCGGGAGGTACCTGAGCATTACCAGTTTCCGGCAGGACGGAACGCCGGTCGCAACGCCGGTCTGGTTCGCCGAGCGGGACGGGTTGCTGCTGGCGGTCACGGACGCGGCGTCCGGCAAGGTCAAGCGAATCCGCCGCAATCCGCACGTGCGGATCGCGATCTGCACGGCCAGCGGACGGCTGCGCGGGCCCGAGGTGAGCGCGACCGCCGAGATACTGACCGGCCCGCAGGTCGCCAGGGCCGAGCAGTTGCTGAAGGGCAAGTACCGCCTGGACCTGCTGGTGATCGGCCCGGTCCGGTCGGTTCAGCAGGCCTTGCATATCGGGCGGCCGCGGACCGGCACGGTGCTGCTCGTGGTCACGCCCGGCTGACCGGGACTCATCCGCTCAGGGCTTCTCAGGACTCGCCCGCACGGCGCTGGACGAACTCGAAGCCGAACCGGCCCTTCACGCACAGGTGACCGCTGGTTACGTCGTGATCGAGGGGCGAGGTAACCTTCACGATCCGGTTGTCCTGCACGTGCAGTTCCAGGTTGCAGCCGACCCCGCAGTACGGGCAGATCGTGGTCGTGACGCTCTGCCGGGATTCGTCCCACTCGCCTGACTGGCGCAGCTTGTACTCGCTGGCCGGCATGAGCGCGCCAGTAGGGCACACGCCGATGCAGTTGCCGCAGTACACGCAGGCCGAGTCGGGCAGGGTGAGGTCGAACTCGGTCGAGATGCGGGCGTCGAAGCCGCGGCCGGCGACCGCGATCGCGAACGTGTTCTGGGCGTCCTCGCCGCACGCCTCGACGCACTTGTAGCACAGGATGCAGCGCGAATAGTCGCGCACGTAGCTGTCGTTGTCGTACTTGACCGGCTGGGCGACGGTCTCGGCCTCGTCACCGCCCGCGAAGTGATGCTCACCTGGCCGGGCCGCATCCCGCTGGCCGGACGCGTGCGGCTTGGCCGCCGGGCCGTACCGGCTCGCGTCGGCGCCGTACCGTTCGACCCAGCCCCGCACCTCGGGTGCGGTGTATTCCAGGTCGACCGAGGACGCCAGGAACTCGAGCACCATCTTCCGGCTGGTCCGGACCCGTTCGGAGTCGGTCTGCACCGCCATGCCGGCCTCGGCCTTGCGTGAGCAGGCCGGCACCAGCGTCCGCGATCCCTCGACCTCGACCACGCAGACCCGGCAGACGTTCACCGGGGTGAGGTTCTCCAGGTAGCACAGCGTCGGGGTGTCGATGCCGAGTTGCCGGCTCGCCTGCAGCAGCGTCGTCCCCTCGGGGACGCGCACGGTCGTCCCGTCGATGGTCAGGTCGACCAGGCGCTGAGGAGCTCCCATGAACACCGTGCTCACGTTGCGTTCGTCCCTTCGGTGTCCTCGCGGGGGCGGCCGGAGTCCGGCTGGCCAGCCGCCGGAGCCCCGACCAAGCCGAGGGCGACCGCGGAGGTCGCCGCGGTGACCGCGGTCTGGCCGAGGCCGCAGATCGAGGCGTCCCTGGCCACCGCGGCGATGTCGCCGAGCAGCACGAGTTCGTCTCGCACCGATCCGATGGCGGTGCCGCTGGCCAGACGGCCGAGCAGTTCTTCCTGGCGGACCGTGCCGACCCGGCAGGGCACGCACTGGCCGCACGACTCGTCCCTGAAGAACCGGGCGATCCGCTGCAGCAGGCCCGCGACGTCGACGGTGTCGTCGAGCACCATGACGACGCCTGAGCCGAGGGTCGCGCCGATGGTCCTGACACCCTCGAAGGTCAGCGGCACGTCGAGCGCCTCGGGCCCGACGAACGCGCCGGCCGCCCCGCCGAGCAGCACCGCCCTGAGCGGCCGTCCGCCCGGTACACCTCCGGCCGCCTCGATCACGTCGCGCAGGGTGACCCCGAAGTCGTACTCATACAGTCCCGGCCGCTGCACACAGCCGGACAGGCAGAACAGTCGCGTGCCACTGGAGTTCGGTGTACCAATCGCGGCGTAGGCGGGCCCGCCGATGCGCAAAACCTCGAGCACGGAGAAGAGTGTCTCGACATTGTTGATCGCGGTCGGCTTGCCGAACAGCCCGGACTGGGCCGGGAACGGCGGTTTGTTGCGCGGCTCGGCTCGCTTGCCCTCGATCGAGTTGATCAGCGCCGTTTCCTCGCCCGCGATGTAGGCGCCTGCTCCGCGGCGCACGTCGATGTCGAAGGCGAACCCCGCGCCGAGCACGTCGGGGCCGAGGAAACCCCGGAGCCTGGCCTGGTCCACGGCCCGCTGCAGCCGAGCCTCGGCCAGCGGGTATTCGCCCCTGATGTAGATGTAGCCCTGCTCGGCGCCGCAGGCGTAGCCCATGATCGTGAGCGCCTCGACCAGCGCGTACGGGTCCTGCTCCATCAGCACGCGGTCCTTGAACGTGCCGGGTTCCGACTCGTCGGCGTTCGCGACCACGTAGTGCGGCCGGACCGGGTTGGTCGCGACCGCGTCCCACTTGATGTGGGTCGGGAACGCGGCCCCGCCCCGGCCGAGCAGCTTGGCGTCCTTCAGCTCGCGGATCACGCCGGCCGCCCCGAGCCGCACCGCCTCGCGAAGCATCTCGTACCCGCCGGCCGCCCGGTAGGAGTCCAGCGACTCCGGGTCGACCAGGCCGATCCGCCGGAGCAGCCGCAAGCCGGCCCGGTCGTCCTGGTCGCCGCTGGCCTGCGGGATCAGCGGCGGCTGATCGGGCGCGTCCGCGGACTGGGCCGGGTTCGTGGCCGGCCGGACCTGCTGCGGACTGAACGGCGCGAGCACGACGCGGCCGGGATCGGCTCCCGCCTGCTGGATCATCGCGGCCGAGCCGCGGTCGCACTGGCCGAGACATCCACTGCGCTGCCAGCTCACTCCTGACCCGTTGGACCCGGCGACGCCGCCCTCCGCGCCGAACCGGTCCTGCATCTGAGCGCAGATCTCCTCGGCTCCGCTGACCCGGCAGGCCAGGTCGTCGCAGACGTGCACGACGGTCGGGGCCGACGCGGTGGTGCGGAACAGCGCGTAGAACGAGGCAACTCCGTAAGCCTCGGCCGGCGGCACGGTCAGCCTCGCGCAGATGTGATCGAGCGCGCCCGGGCTGATCCAGCCGACCTGTTCCTGCACCGCGTGCAGCACCGGCAGCAGCAGGTGCCGCCGCGACCTCGCGGCGTGCCCCCCGATCGCGGCGTGCCCGTCGGCCAGCGTGCGCTGGCCGCCCTCCCAGCCGCTGGCGGCCGGGCCGAGCACCGAGGCCACCGCGGCCCGTTCCTCGCTGGTCGCTTCCTGCACGGCGGTCAGCCGCAGGTCCACTAGGTCCCCGCCTTCTGGTGTTCGCTGGCCTTCTCGACCCGGATCGCGGTCGCCTTGAACTCGGCCGTGCCCGACTTCGGATCCCAGGCGTCGAGGGTCAGCACATTGGTCGCGACCTGGTCGGGGAAGTGCAGGGTCATGAAGGCCAGCCCCGGCCGCAAGGTGTTGTCCAGGTGCACGGGGACCTCGAGGGAGCCGCGCCGGGACGAGACCTTCGCCACCTCGTTCTCGGCCAGGCCGAGCCTGACCGCGTCCTCTGGCGCCAGGTTCAGCGTCTCCGGCCGCCTGATCGGCGTGGCATAGAGCCCGGTCTGCACCCCGGTGTTGAACGAGTCGAGCCGCCGCCCAGTCGTGAGCCGGATCGGGAACTCATCCGATAGCTTGTCGACCGGAGGATCCTGCTCGACCGGGGTGAACGGAGCCGGCTCGCCGCGCCGGGCCGGGTCCTCTTCCCAGAGCCTGGCGTGCAGGAACAGCTCGCCCGGATGGTCCTCGTCAGGACACGGCCACTGGATCCCGCCGAGCTGTTCCAGGCGGGCGTAACTCATCCCGCCGTGCATGGGCGACAGCGCGCGAAGCTCGTCCCAGACATCCTCGGCCGACGGGTGCCCCCAGTCCGTGCCGAGCCTGCGGGCCAGCTCGCAGATGATCTCGATGTCGTCGCGGGCTCCCGGCGGCGGGTCGAGCGCCTTGCGTACCCGCTGCACCCGGCGCTCGCTGGACGTGACCGTTCCCTCGGCCTCGCACCAGGTCGCGGTCGCGGGCAGCACCACATCGGCCAGGGCCGCGGTGTCGGTCAGGAACATGTCCTGGACGACGAAGTGCTGCAGTCCGGCCAGCAGCTTGCGGGTCCGGCCGGTATCGGCTTCTGACCGCAGCGGGTTCTCGCCGATGATGTAGCAGGCGGTGAGCTCGCCGGCTTCCATTGCCTCGAACATCTGGGACAAGTGCCAGCCGCGCTCGGGCGGCAGCGAGACGCCGTAGACGGCTTCGAACCTGGCCCGCGCGGCTAGGTCGGTCTCGATGTCCTGGAACCCGGTGAGCTTGTTGGGGATCGCCCCCATGTCGCCGCCGCCCTGGACGTTGTTCTGGCCGCGGAGCGGGACGAGGCCGGACCCGTACCGGCCGACGTGGCCGGTCAGCAGGGCCAGGTTGATCAGGGCGAAGACGTTGTCGGCGGCGTTGTGGTGCTCGGTGATCCCGAGCGTCCAGCAGATCTGGGCCCGGTCGGCCCTCGCGTACTCGTGCGCGAGCTCCCTGATCAGTCCGGCCGGAACGCCGGTGTCCTGCTCGGCCCGCTCCAGCGTGTAAGGCTCGACCGCGGCCGCGAACGCCTCGAACCCGGTGGTCGCCCGCCTGATGAACTCGGCGTTGGCCAGCCCGGCGTGGATGATCTCCCTGGCGATGGCGTTGGCCAGCGAGATGTCCGAGCCGACCTCGATGCCGAGCCAGGCATCGGCCCACTGCGCGGTCGACGACCGGCGCGGGTCGACCGCGAACAACCGGGCACCGCGCCTGATCCCGCGCAGCACGTGGTGGAAGAAGATCGGGTGGGCTTCGCGCGCGTTCGAGCCCCACATGATGATCAGGTCGGCGTCTTCCGCCTCCCGGTAAGAGCAGGTGCCTCCACCTGCCCCGAACACAGCCGCCAGACCGACGACGCTAGGAGCGTGTCAAGTTCGGTTGCAGCTGTCGATGTTGTTGCTGCTCATCACGGCCCGGGTGAACTTCTGGGCCATGTAGTTCATCTCGTTCGTGGCCTTCGAGCAGCTGAACATGCCGAAGGACTTCGTCGCGTCCCGCTCCCTGGCGACGGCGAACCCCGCCGCCGCGCGGTCGAGCGCCTCGTCCCACGAAGCCGGCCGCAGCCTCCCGTTGTCCCGGACAAGGGGTTCCGTCAACCGCACCTGCTTGCTCATCGAGCGCACCCTCCTGGCGAGCGACTATCGCTGTCCAGCTTACGGAGGCCCTTCCGGCCGGTCTATACCGCCGCGTCCCCGGCCGGACCGGCCTATGCTCAGCAGCCAAAACGCGCCGCCAGAATATGTCGTGTGGCGTAGTTGATCGCACGTTTCCCTGGCCGCGGCGAGCCGCCGGGAATAGATTGATTCGCGTACGGTGTGGTTGGTTTCGGCGTATTTCGCGGTAATGTGCCCTTCGCGAGCGCTGGGGAGGCTTAGTGCGCAGCGACGAAGGAGACCAGGCCCAGGTATGGGTGGTGCGGTACGACGACGGCATGTCGCTGACCACCGCCAGCGAGCAGATCGCTCGTACCCTGGCCGAGGCCGAACGCCAGCGCGGCTGCCAGGTGACC
>DASWAH010000257.1:0-3688 GCA_036391235.1 Streptosporangiaceae bacterium | reverse complement strand
CACTGATCAGCGTGGCCGAGCGGGAACAGGTGCAGGGTCCCGATCATCCGGACACGCTGACCGCGCGAACCGCGCTGGCCGGCATCTACCGCGACGCGGGCATGTACGAGGCGGCCATCGACGCCTACGGGCGGGTGCTGTCGGACCGCGAGTGGGTGCTGGGACCCGAGCACGCGGACACGCTCGGCGTGCGCAGCCAGCTGGCCGGCACCTACCTGCAGGCCGGCCAGCCGGATCAGGCGATCGCCCTGTACCAGCGCAACCTCGCCGACTGGGAGCAGGCACTCGGGCCCGAGCATCCGGACGTCCTGGCCGAGTACCTGAACGTGGCCAGCGCCTATCAGAAGGCCGGCCGCGCCGACGAGGCGATCGCGATCTTCGCCCGGGTCCGCAAGATCAGGGAAACCAGCCTGGGCACCGAGCATCAGGACACGCTGGCCGCCACCGCGTTGCTCGCCCTGGCCTACAAGTCGGCCGGCCGCCTGAAGGATGCCACCACGCTGTACCGGCAGGTGCTGGCCAGCCGCGAGGCGGCACTCGGCCCCGACCATCCCGATACGCTCGCCGCGATGGCGAACTTGGCCTCCTGCTATCACACGGCCCACCGGATGAAGGACGCCATCCCGCTGTACGAGCGCCTGCTGGCCGGGCGTGAGCGGACGCAGGGGCCCGACCACCGGGACACGATGACCGCGCGCGGTAACCTTGCGGGCGCTTACCATTCGGCTGGCCGGCTCGCCGATGCGCTGCCGGTCTACGAGCGGACGGTTGCCGATTTCGAGCGGGTTCTCGGGCCCGATCATCCGGATACGCTTACGTCTCGCGCCAATCTCGCGAATGCGTATTACATGGCCAGGCGGCTGAGCGATGCCCTGCGCCTGTACCGGCGCACGATCGCCGACGCCGAGCGTGCGCTCGGCCCCGATCACCCGCTTACCCAGGCAATCTCTGAAAATCTCCGCACAGTTACGCGGTTAGGGCTAACTACCTCCCCGGGCGCAGTCAGAGCGTCAGCCGGCAATAGCTGCTGGCAGCGGTGTGAAACGCCGGCCGCATAGCATTTTCCGCAGTTACGACGTGCCGGTAAAGATAATCTCTTTACCGATCCATTGGTTTTTTATTAATGCACGTGCAGCATTGGCGTCACGGCCGGAGGGCATGATCGTTTCCGGCCGGACTGGGTGCCCCGACCGGCGCCCGAGCCGCGCCGAGTGTCCCGTCAGGCAAGGAGGCGTTCGCTGTGAGCACCGCAGGCTCGACCCTCACCCGACCGCAGGCCGCACCCGCCGGGGCCGGCCAGATGCACATCGCGATGGTCGCACCGCCGTACTTCAGCGTTCCCCCTTCCGCCTACGGCGGCATCGAGACCGTCGTCGCCGACCTGGTCGACGCCCTGGTCGCCCGCGGACACAAGATCACCCTGATCGGCGCGGGCACGCACGGCACCAGAGCCCAGCGGTTCCTGCGCACCGCCGAGGACTACTCGGCGGACAAGCTGGGCGAGGCGATGCCCGAGATCGTGCACACGGCCAAGGTGGCGAGCCTGCTCGAATCACTCGACGTCGACGTGATCCACGACCACACGATGGCCGGGCCGCTGATGGCCCGCGGCCGGCTCACGCCGACCGTGGTCACCGCGCACGGCCCGGTGCACGGCGAGAACGGCAACTACTACACCGCGCTCGGCGACACCGTCCAGCTCGTCGCCATCTCCGAGGCCCAGCGGGAGAGCGCGCCGCAGCTGGCCTGGTCGGCCACCGTGCACAACGCGATCAGGGCCGAGACTTTCCCGTTCGGCGCGGTCAAGGACGAGTACGCGGTCTTCCTCGGCCGGTTCCATCCCGAGAAGGCCCCGCACCTGGCGATCGACGCGGCCCGGGCGGCCGGCCTGCCGGTCGTGCTGGCCGGCAAGTGCTCAGAGCCACTGGAGCGGGCGTACTTCTCCCGCGAGATCGAGCCGCGGATCGGCCCCGACGTGACCATCTTCGGCGTCGCTGACGGCGCCGCGAAACGGCGGCTGCTGGCCAACGCCGCCTGCATGATCTTCCCGATCTGCTGGGAGGAACCGTTCGGGCTGGTCGTGATCGAGGCCATGGTCTGCGGCACCCCGGTGGTGGCGCTCAGGCGGGGCGCCGTGCCCGAGCTGATCGTGCACGGTCAGACCGGCATAATCGTCGACCATCCCGACGAGCTGGCCGGCGGCATCGCGCGGGCGCGCGAACTCGAGCCCGCGGTCTGCCGCAAGCATGTCGAGGCGGGCTTCACCGTCGAGGTCATGGCCGAAGGGTACGAGGCGGTCTACCGCCAGGCCCTGACGATGGCGCCGGAGCCGTGGCTCAGCGGTGCCGACCAGGCACCCATTATCGGATGAACTCCAGGCCGGTTACGCTGCCTGGGTGGCAGCGCGAGGCACCCGGGCGACGGAGGCACTGACCAGGCTGTCGATACCGTTCACCGTGCACCCGTACCACCACCGGGAGGCCGCGGGCGGGTACGGCCCCGAGGCCGCCGCGGCCCTCGGGGTACCGCCCGGGCAGGTGTTCAAGACCCTGATCGCCAGCGTGGACGGCCAGCTGACCGTGGCCGTGGTTCCCGTGGCCGGCCAGCTCAGCCTGAAGGCGCTGGCCGAGGCGGCCGGCGGCAAGAAAGCGGACATGGTGCCGCCGCCGGAGGCGGCCAGGGCGACCGGGTACGTCGTCGGCGGGATCTCGCCGATCGCGCAGCGCCGCCGCCTGCCGGTGCTCGTAGACGCCAGCGCGATGGACTGGCCGACCGTGTACTGCAGCGCCGGCCAGCGCGGCCTGCAGTTGCAGCTCGCCCCGGCCGACCTGGTCAGGGCGACCTCCGCGACCGTGGCCCCGATCGCCAGGCCGTCTGGCTGAGACCTCTGGCGGGAGCCGCACCGTAGGGCCAGGCCGGCCGTGGCCTGGAGTTCCGCCGACTAGGCCGCATCCGGAGTCGCCGCGGTGGCCTCCGCGGCGACCTCAGCCGGCGGCGGCGTGACCTGAATGAGCGGCAGGCGCGGGCTGACCACGAGGCCCACGACCCCGGCCGCCGCCGTGATCGCGAAGGCGGCCGCCAGCCCGGCCGCGAGCGGCCAGCCGAATCTGAGCGCCGCGCTGATCGCCGCTCCGCCGATGCCGATGCCGAGCGCGCTGCCGAGCACGTCGGCCAGGTTCAGCGACGCCGAGGCCCAGCCCTCCCGGCCCGGCGGCGCGTTCTTCAGCATCAGCAGGG
Organism: Streptosporangiaceae bacterium; assembly: GCA_036391235.1. Lineage (GTDB taxonomy): Bacteria > Actinomycetota > Actinomycetes > Streptosporangiales > Streptosporangiaceae > Chersky-822. The sequence goes on along the minus strand of DASWAH010000257.1, from coordinate 451 downwards.
TGGTCGGGGCGTAGCCCATCCCCATCCCGAAGCCGGCGACCGTCCAGGCCGCGATGCCGATGGCGACCGGGACGTGCGGGAGGAGCATCGCCGCGAGCCCCGCGATCCCGGCCAGGATGACGCCGAGTCCGATCCTGACCAGCCGGCGGCCGGGCCAGCGGGAGTTCATCCGTGCCTGAACCCAGGCGCCGGCCGTCCAGGACAGCGTGCTGCCGGTCACGGCGATCCCGGCGACGACCGGGCTGCGGTGCCGCAGGATCGTGATCGCCAGCGTGACGAAGGCGTCCGCGCCGAAGTAGCAGAACGTGAGCAGCGACCGCATCGCCATCGTGGCCGGCAGGCCGTACCGCGCCGACAGCGTCCCGGCTGGCATCAGCCGGCGCAGTACCGGCAGTCCGAGCGCGCAGCCGACGACGATCAGCGCCGCGCCCGCGATCGGGCCGGCCGGGCC
>DASWAH010000256.1:0-9181 GCA_036391235.1 Streptosporangiaceae bacterium | reverse complement strand
CTGGGAGATCCTCGTCGTCAGCAACGAGGGCGGGATCCCGGCGCGCTGGTTCGTCCATGCCTGCGACGATAGCGCGCACCCGGCCGATCGCCATCGCGGCGAACACGATTACCCAGGACGTCGGCGGCCACGACGGCGGCCGCGGATCCGGCCAGGCGGAGAGCCGCCGACACGATGCCGGTCGCCATAGTGACCGCGAAGCTGCCCGCGGCGCAGCCGCGGGCCACTCGGCGGGCCGATCTCGGCCACCGGGCGGCCGGTCGGCTGGCGGTCGTCCTGGTCGGTTTCGTTGGGCCTCCGTGCTGGTCGGGCGGTGAGTACCGCGGCCTGGAGTGCGCGCTTCCTGGCCTTTCTTACTTGTGCGCAAGTGAACCGATGGCCGGCGCTGTCCGTATCCCCTGGTGGCGGGGGCGACCGCCGGTCGCCGCGTGCCCGCATCATGATCTGCCACATCCGAACGGAAGGACGATCTCATGCGCTGGACTCGCGGGCTCGCGCTCGCGGCCGCCGGTTTGACCGGTGTGGCCGGGGCGGGGCTAGCAGCAACGACGGCGGCTAACGCGTCGCCGCACGACCATTCCTCGTTCATCGGGCGCTTCCATCACACGAGCATGGTCGCATCGACTGTGCCCGCCAACGGTGACGTGAACCCGTACGGCGTTGTCGTCGTGCGGCACAGCCAGGGCCGGCTGCACCGGGGCGACATCCTGGTCAGCAACTTCAACAACTCCAAGAACCTGCAGGGCACCGGATCGACGATCGTGCAGATCAGCCCGAGCGGCCACCGCACGGTCTTCGCCCACATCACCCAGTCGTCGCTGCCCGGGCGGTGCCCAGGCGGGATCGGCCTGACCACCGGCCTGGTGCTGGTCCACGGCTGGGTCATCGTCGGGAACCTGCCCTCGAAGAACGGCCAGGCCTCGACGTCCTCGGCCGGATGCCTGTTCGTGCTGGACAGCCAGGGGATGGTGCGGAAGATCTTCAGCGGCCACGGCATTAACGGGCCATGGGACGCTACCGCGGTTAGCTACGGGCACTTGGCTGCCCTGTTCGTGGCCAACGTGCTGAACGGCACCGCGGCCGCGAAGGGCCACGTAGTCCACCGCGGCACCGTGCTGCGGCTGGTGCTGTCGTTCCGGGCAGGTCAGCCGCCGGCGATCCGCCGCGTGACCAAGATCGGCTCCGGGTTCTACGAGCGCACCGACCCGGCGGCGTTCGTGGTCGGCCCGACCGGGCTGGGCCTTGGCCGGAACGGGACCTTGTTCGTCGCCGACACCGGGATGAACCGGGTGACCTGGATTCCCGACGCCTTGTTCCGGCGGACGTCGGCCGGGACCGGCCGGGTCCTCACCTCGGGCGGTGCCCTGAACGCTCCGCTCGGGCTCACGGTCGCGCCCGGCGGGGACGTGCTGACCGTGAATGGCGGGAACGGCAAGATCGTGGAGACCAGCCGCGACGGCAAGCAGATCGCGGTGCGGTTCCTCGACCGGTCAGGGAGCCCGCCGGGGGCAGGCGCGCTGTTCGGGCTGGCAGTGGCGCCGCGCGCCAGCGGTGTCTACTACGTCGACGACGCAGCCAACACACTGCGACTGCTGCACTGACAGTGACCGGGGGTCGCGGTCCTGGCCGCGGCCCCCGGCGTCAGTCGTCCGAGTCGTCCGGGCCGAGCAGGATCGTCTCGCCCTCGTCGGCCGCCTCGATCAGCGGGCCCAGGTTCTCCGTGAGGTCGTGGTCGAAACCGGCCTCGTCCTCGTCCACCGGAGCGTCGAAGATCCGCCCGCAGACCCGGCGGTAAAGGTCTTCCGGATACGGAATATGGTCGATCGTGCGCAGGGCCTGATCCTGGCCCGCGGATTCGACAACGAAATCGCCGTAACCAAGCATGCGGCCGGTAAATGACCGCCGGAAACTCATGTCCGTTACCTTGCTCAGCGGCATCATTGCGACGTTGCGGGTGAATACCCCGGAGGTCAGCAGGATTCGCTTCGAGGTAATGACGAAGTAATCGACGGCCCAGTTGACGGCTTCCCAGATCAGCCGGAGCATGAGCAGGCCCCACAGGCCCCAGATGATCCAGATGAGCAAGCCGTGGTTGCGCAGCAGGGTCGCGGTCAGCACGAACGCGACCAGCAGCCCGCCGATGGCCTGCGCACTGGGCGCGATCAGGACCGCTGGATGCCGGCGCACCATGGCTACGCACGTCTCGTTCGGAAGCAGGTACTTAGCGACCTCAGCCGGCTCGGTCTCTGCGTTGATCGTCGGGATCATCGGCTACAGCTTGATGTGGTTGAGGAACGTGGCCAGCGAATTGCCCGCGGTCTTAAGCCAGTTCAAGGCGCCGGTGACGACGTTGGCGGCTCCGTCGGGGGAAGTGGCGAGGTAGTAGATCACGAAGGCTATGCCAGCCCAGGTCAGGACCTTCTTCAACATCCCGATCACCTCCCTACCACGCGTGACCTTTGGAAACGCCGCGCCCTCAGCATAGTCCAGTACCCATTGCAGGCCAATGGCAGGCAACTGCTGAGGCAACCTTAGCTTCAACAGCAGCCCAGCCCTGCCCATCCACGCCGATTCTCGGCCGAAAGCCGTTACTGTTCTAGCTGCAGCGAGTCGGCTTCGCAGGACGGCCTCTCGCGGCCGACCTTCCCCGAGCGCGGCGATGCTGGACGGAGACCTGACTGTGGCCGAGGTGACGAGCGGAGACTTCTGCATTGCCGTCTACCGCGAAGACAACGCCTGGGAAGCCGAGGTTCTCCCGGTCGCGGTGATGGAGAGCTTCGACTCGATGATCCACGCGCTCCGTCAGCAGCCGAGCATCGGCGGCGTCTTCGGGCTGGCCGCGGTGGAGGACGACTTCTTCGTCATCACCAGGGTGGCCGGCCCCCACGTCTCGGTGTTCCTGTCCGACCTGACCGCGTCGGTGGACTGGCCATTGGCGAAGCAGGTTCTGGAATACCTCGACATCCCCATTCCCTACGACGAGGACCTGGACCAGGTGCTGCCGGTCGGGGATCTGTCGATCCTGGCCGACCTCGGCGTCGACGAGATGGAACTGTGCGCCCTGTCCGGCGACCTGGACCTGTTCCCTGACGAGGTGCTGGCCAGCCTGGCCCGGCGGGTCGGGTTCGGCGCCGCGTTCGACCGCGCGCTGGAGTCGCTCACCGTGCCGTAGGCCGCCGGCGGCAGAATGTCAGCCGTGGCTGACGAGCCAGGCGGAAGCGCGGCCGGGGGCGGACCGGTACTGCCCGGGTACCTGACGTCCTTCGAGCCGGTCATGCGACTGGCCCTGCAGGAAGCGTCCCTGAACTCCGCCGGGCCCGATGTCCCGGTCGGCGCGGTCGTGCTCGGGCCCGACGGCACGGTCACCGGCCGCGGCCGCAACAGGTGCCTGGCCACGAGCGACCCGGCCGCGCACGCCGAGATCGTGGCGATCCGGGCGGCGGCCCGCGCCGCCGGGTCCTGGCGGCTGGACGGCAGCACCCTGGTCGTGACCCTGGAACCCTGCACGATGTGCGCGGGCGCGCTGCTCAATGCGCGTATCCGCCGGCTGGTCTTCGGCGCGCCCGACCCCCGGGCCGGCGCGGCTGGCTCGCTGTGGGATCTAGTCAGGGACCGCCGACTCGGGCCGCCGGTCGAGGTACTGACCGGGGTTCTGGCGGGCGAGTGCTCCGACCTGCTGTCCAGCTTCTTCGCCCGCCTCCGTGCGGGACCCGCCGGCCCGCCGAACCCGTAGCCTGCTCGGCCAGGCCACCTGCCCCGCTCCGGCCGGCCACGGCGGGGAGTTCTGATGCTTAATGAGGTTTTTGGGTCCGGCCAGATCGGGGTAGGTCGTGCGGCAGCGGTCGGCTCGGGTAGGCTCTCCCGCGGTGGAGTCGCCTAGTGGCCGAGGGCGCACGCCTCGAAAGCGTGTGAAGGAGCGATCCTTCCGTGGGTTCAAATCCCACCTCCACCGCCACTGACCCGCGCGAATGCCCTAATGCGATCGACCTTGCCTGAACAGGGTTGCCCTGAGACGACGCCGGGATCTGACCCGCGGTGTCGCGCGACTCAGGCTGGGCATGGTGACCACGCGGGCATCTCCCCGCTGGGCCGTTCCGGGGTTTAGCCAGGTCCTCTGCCGGTAGCGGTGCAGCAGCGCGGCATTACGCGCTGCGAGTCAATTCCGGGCAAACCTGTCCCGGACAAGAAATAGGAGAGGTGACACGCATGCTGTTGCTGACCGAAGCGGCCACTGAGGTCGTGAAGGCCATCACGTCGAGTCCGCAGGCACCGGATGTTGCTGGGCTGCGGATCGCCTCGTCCGTTCCGCATCCGGAGAACCCCGGCGAGCTGCAGCTCGCGGCGACCGCAGGGCCGGACGAGCACGATCAGGTGGTTGACGCGGCCGGAGCCCAGATCTACCTGGAGCCCCAGGCGGCCGCCTACCTCGACGACAAGGTCCTGGACGCTCAGGTCGACCAGGAGGGAAACCCGCAGTTCTCGCTGGGGATGCAGGGCCCGGCGCCCGAGTAGGGCGGCCGCAGGCGTCCTGACCGGCACGGCCTGGGCTGGCCGCTTGCCGGCCGTCCAGCAGCTCCAGGGTTATGCCCGGCGCGGACTCGGTCACGGCGCCGAGTATCCCAGGGCGTCGCTGCCCTACACTGCCTGGCCATGACCAGCGTCGATCCCGGCACCGGGCCGGGCGCCCCGTGAAAGCGGTCCTCGTCACCGAATTCGGCGGTCCTGAGCAGCTGCGGCTGGCCGAGGTGCCTGATCCGGTGCCCGGCCCCGGTCAGGTGCGGGTGGCGGTGGCCGCGGCCGGGGTGAACCCGGTCGACGCCGGGAACCGGGCCGACGGCAGCTGGGCCGGCCTGCACGCTCCCTGCGTGCTCGGATACGACATCGCCGGGCTGGTCGAGAGCGTCGGTCCTGGGGTAACCCAGTGGCGGCCGGGCGACCGGGTGATGGCGATGACCCACTTCCCTGACGGGGCCGGCGGTTACGCGGAGCTCGCCGTGGTCCAGGCCGGCCAGCTCGCGCCGGTCGGTCCCGGCGTCTCCATGACCGAGGCGGCGGCCACGCCGCTGGCCGCCGGCACCGCGTGGGAGGTGCTGGAACGGCTGGCCCTGCCGCCGGGCGCCCGGCTGCTGGTGCTGGGCGGCAGCGGCGGAGTCGGCCTGTTCCTGCTGCAGCTCGCGGCGGCCAGGGGGATCGAGGCGATCGCGGTCGGCCGGACGGCCATGCACGCCCAGATGAGCGCGCTCGGCGCGGCGATCTGCATCGACTACGCCGGCCAGGACGTCGCCGAACGGGCCGTGCACCTGGCCGGCGGTCAGGTCGACGCGATCGCCGACCTGGTCGGCGGGCCGCTGGCGGCGAGGACGCTGCCCGCGCTGCGGTCCCGCGGGCAGATCGCGGCCATCGCCGCCGTTGAGCTGGACCTCGATCCGCTGGTCGACGCCAACATCACCTTCCACGGGGTGCTGATCGGCGACGACGGGCGGCGGACCAGGCAGCTCGCCGCGTTGCTGGCCGGCCAGAAGCTGCGTCCGGTGATCAGCCACGAGCTGCCGCTGGCCGACGCCGCGCAGGCGCATCGCATTCTGGAGGACGGTCATGCCGGCGGCAAGATCGTCCTGACCGTCCGGGACGACGCGGCGATCTGAGCCGGGCTCCCAGCCGCCGGCCGGACGATCAGGCGACCGGCCGGGGACCGGTGAGTGCCTGCCGGCCGGGCAGCTGAACGGCCTGACGCCGCGTAAGACCGAGGTGCTCAGGCTGACCCAGGCCGTGGTCCGTGCCTACGAATCGGGCCTGGTCGTGCCGGGCGGGCCCGGCTAAAGCACCGACCAGCGAAGTTCGCAAAGGGCAGCCCTTTCATTCCCCGCCGTTCGCAGGCAGAGTGAATCGGGGAGGTGACCCGCGGTGGGCGACGCGATCGTCGGCGTGCTGGCGAATCCGTTGTCCGGGCGGGACATCCGCCGGCTGGTCACCCAGGCCTCGGTCTTCCCGATGGCCGAGAAAGCGAACATGATCCAGCGCATGCTGACCGCCTTCGGCGCGGTCGGCGTGCACCGCGTGCTGCTCAGTACCGACCTCGGCGGCATCTCGGCCGCCGTCCTGCGGGCCATCGGCCGGCATCGGGACCGGGACGGCAGCTGGCCAGACGTGGAGTTCCTTGAAGGCATGCCGATCCGGCAGAACGCGCAGGACACGGTGGACGCGGTAGGCCGGATGGTGGGCGCCGGGGCCAAGGTCGTCATCTGCCTCGGCGGCGACGGCACGGCCAGGGTTACCGCGTCGGCGGTCGGTGACGTGCCGATGCTGCCGCTGTCGACCGGCACCAACAACGCGTTCCCGGTCGTGCGGGAAGCAACGATCGCGGGCTTGGCCGCCGGGCTGGTCGCGACCGGGGCAGTGCCCGCGGCCGAGGTGACCAGGCGGGCCAAGATGCTGCAGGTACGGGCGGGCGACCAGACCGAGACGGCGCTGGTCGACGTGGCGATCAGCACCGAGCGCTACGTCGGGTCCCGGGCGGTCTGGGAACCGGCCACGCTGACCCAGCTGTTCTGCACGTTCGCCGAGCCCGAGGCCATCGGCCTGTCCAGCATTCTCGGTCAGCTGTCGCCGGTCGGGCGGCACGATCCGCACGGCATCACGGCACGGCTGGACCCGGGGGCGGCAATCCGGGTGCTCGCCCCGATCGCGCCCGGGCTGGTGCGGCCGGTCGGCGTGCGCGAGTTCGCGCCGATGCATCCGGGCGAGGTGCACCAGGTCGTCACCGAGGCCGGCGTGATCGCGGTCGACGGCGAGCGCGAGCTGACCTTCGAGCCAGGCCAGCGGCCGGAGGTCTGGCTGCGGCCGGACGGGCCCCGGTGCGTGGACGTTCCCGCGGTGCTGGCCGCCAGCGCGCGGCTCGGCCTGCTGCTGGACGGCCGTCGCCCCGGCAAGCCCGGAGATCCAGATCCCACCCCCAGGAGGAGCACATGACCCAGACGCGGGAGCACGCGGACCTGACCAGGGACGAACTGCTCAACGCCTACCGGACGATGCGGACGATCCGCGACTTCGAGGAACGCGTGCACAAGGAGTTCGCCACCGGCGACATCGCGGGGTTCGTGCACCTGTACGCGGGCGAGGAGGCCTCGGCCGTCGGGATCTGCAGCAACCTGGATGAGCGGGACAGCATCGCCAGCACCCACCGCGGGCACGGTCACTGCATCGCCAAGGGCGTCGACCCGGTCGAGATGATGGCCGAGATCTACGGCCGTAAGACCGGCTCTTGCCATGGCAAGGGCGGATCGATGCACATCGCCGACCTGTCCAAGGGCATGCTCGGGGCGAACGGCATCGTCGGCGGCGGGCCGCCGCTGATCTGCGGTACCGCGCTGGCGGCCAAGCTCAAGGGAACCGGCGGGGTCAGCATCGCCTTCTTCGGCGACGGGGCCAGCAACCAGGGCACCACCCTGGAGTCGATGAACCTGGCCACGGTGTGGAACCTGCCCGCCATCTTCGTGGCCGAGAACAACGGCTACGCCGAGACGACGTCGAGTACCTGGTCGGTGGCCAGTGACAACATCGCCGACCGGGCCGACGCGTTCGGCATGCCGGGCGTGATCGTCGACGGCTTCGACTTCTTCGCCGTGCACGAGGCGGCCAGCCAGGCGATCGCCAGGGCCAGGGACGGCGGCGGGCCATCGCTGCTGGAGGTCAAGTTCACCCGGTACTTCGGTCACTTCGAGGGCGATCAGCAGACGTACCGGGCCGGCGAGGTCGAGCACGCCAGGGCGGAGCTGGATTGCCTGACCAGGTTCGCGGCCCGGGTGACCGAGACCGGGCAGCTCTCGGCCAGCGAGCTGACCGCGATCGACGAGGAGGTCGCGGCGCTGATCGACCGGGCCGTGGCGGAGGCCAAGGCGGCGCCCCCGCCGTCCGAGGCCGATCTGCTCACCGACGTCTATGTGCGCTACTGAACGGGAGGCTGGCCATGGCAAGGAACATCACCTACCGCGAGGCGATCAACGAGGCGCTGGCCCAGGAGATGGAGCGGGACGAGACCGTCATCGTCCTGGGCGAGGACAACGCGGGCGGGGCCGGCTCGCCGGGCGAGGACGACGCCTGGGGCGGTGTCCTCGGCGTGACCAAGGGGCTCTACCACAAGTATCCGGGCCGGGTCCTGGACACCCCTATCTCCGAATCCGCCTTCATCGGGGCGGCGATCGGCGCCGCCACGGCCGGGATGCGGCCGGTCGCCGAGCTGATGTTCGTCGACTTCATGGGCGTATGCCTGGACCAGATCTACAACCAGGCAGCCAAGTTCCGGTACATGTTCGGCGGCAAGGCGGTCACTCCCGTGGTCATCAGGACCATGTACGGGGCCGGCCTGCGGGCGGCCGCGCAGCACTCGCAGTGCCTGTACCCGGTGTTCACGCACATGCCCGGGCTCAAGGTCGTGCTGCCCGCGACCCCTTACGACGCCAAGGGGCTGCTGATCTCGGCTATCAGGGACAACGACCCGGTGATCTTCTTCGAGCACAAGGCGCTGTACGACCTGTCCGGGCCGGTGCCGGAGGAGAGCTACGCGATCCCGTTCGGCGAGGCGAACGTGGTCCGCGAGGGCGGCGACGTCACGATCGTGACGCTCGGCCGGATGGTGCACCACAGCCTGGCGGCGGCGTCCGAACTGGCCGCCGGCGGCATCGAGTGCGAAGTCATCGACCTGCGCACGACCAGCCCGCTTGACGAGGACACGATCCTGGAGAGCGTCGAGAACACCGGCAGGCTGGTCGTCGTCGACGAAGCGAACCCGCGCTGCTCGATCGCGACCGACATCTCCGCGCTGGCCGCGCGCAAGGCGTTCGGATCGCTGCGGGCGCCGGTCGAGATGGTGACCGCGCCGCATACCCCGGTGCCGTTCTCGGACGTGCTCGAGGACCTCTATATCCCGGACCCGCAGCGGATCGCCAACGCCGTGAAGACGGTGGCGGAGTGGAGCCGGTGACCGCCGAGGGCGATTCGGCCGGGATCGTCGCCGTCACCATGCCCAAGTGGGGCCTGTCGATGCGGCTCGGCAAGATCACCGAGTGGATCGTGGCCGAAGGCGACGAGGTCGATGTCGGCGATGACGTCGCCGACATCGAGACCGACAAGATCGCCGGAACGCTGGAGGCGGCCAGCGCCGGCCGGGTCAGGCGGCTGATCG
>DASWAH010000255.1:0-6200 GCA_036391235.1 Streptosporangiaceae bacterium | reverse complement strand
AGGAGCGGATCGCGATCAGGGGCGTGCGCAAGCACACCGCCGCCGCGGTGGCCGCCAGCGCGTTCACGGCACCGCACGTGACCGAGTTCCTGCAGATCGACATCACCGAGACGATGACGGCGGCGGCCAGGCTCAAGGCGCTGCCTGACTTCGAGGGACTGCGGGTCTCGCCGCTCCTGCTCGTGGCCAGGGCACTGCTGATCGCAGCCGCCCGGCACCCGATGATCAACTCATCGTGGGACGAGGCCGCCCAGGAGATCGTGGTCAAGCACTACGTGAACCTCGGCATCGCCGCGGCCACCGACCGCGGGCTGGTCGTGCCGACCGTCAAGGACGCGCACGCGCTGTCGCTGCCCGGCCTGGCCGGCGCGATCGCGGAGCTCACCCAGACGGCCAGGGCAGGCCGGGCCACCCCGGCCGACCTGTCCGGCGGCACGATCACGATCACCAACGTGGGCGTGTTCGGCGTCGACACCGGGACCCCCATCATCACCCCCGGCGAAGCCGCGATCCTGGCGTTCGGCCAGGTCAAGGATGCACCGTGGGTTGTCGACGGGCAGCTCGCGGTCCGCCAGGTCTGCACCCTCGCGCTGTCGTTCGACCACCGGATCGTCGACGGCGACACCGGCTCGGCGGTGCTGCGGGAAGTCGGCGCGATGCTGACCGACCCGCTGCGGATGCTGGCCTGGTCCTGAGTCAGGCAACGATCGGAGCGCGATGATCAGGCACGTCGTAGTTATGACCTGGAAGCCCGGGACCACGCCGGACCAGGTCGAGGCGGTCAGGGCCGGGCTCGCGACGCTGCCCGCCCAGATGACGGGGCTTACCGGCTATGCGTTCGGGCCCGACGCGGGAGTCAGCCAGGGTACGGCCGACTTCGCGGTCGTCGCCGATTTCGACAGCCGCGAGTCGTACCTCGCGTACCGCGACCATCCCGCCCACCGGGAGATCATCGAGCGCACGCTGAACCCGATCGTCGCCGAACGCAGGTCGGTCCAGTTCGAGTCCTGAGCCTGCCGGTCAGAACGCCGTTTCCGGGAGGTCCATGAGGTCGGTCGAGGTGGTCTCGGCGATCTCGCGCTCGGCGGTCAGCCGCGGCAGGACCGTCTCGGTGAAGAACCTGGCCACCGCGATCTTGCCCTGGTAGAAGGCGGCGTCGGCATCGCTGGACGCGCCCGCGTCCAGGGCGGACAGGGCGACCTCGGCCTGGCGGACCAGCAGCCAGCCGACGACCAGGTCACCGAGCGAGAGCAGCAGCCGGGTCGTGTTCAGGCCCACGCGGTTGATCTCGGCCGGGTGTTCCAGGCTCTCGGCCAGGTAGCCGTGCATCAGCGTCACCATCGCCTCGACGTCGTCGCAGGCGCGGCCGAGCGCGGCGCGCTCACGCTTGAGGCGGCCGTTGCCGTGCTCGGCCCCGGCGGTCTGGCGGACGCCGCTGAGCAGCGAGGCCAGCGCCTCGCCCTGGTTCCGCACGATCTTGCGGAAGTACAGGTCCATGCCCTGGATCGCGGTCGTGCCCTCGTACAGGCTGTCGATCTTGGCGTCCCTGATGTACTGCTCGATCGGATAGTCCTGCAGGTAACCGGAACCGCCGAAAGTCTGCAGCGACTGGGTCAGCTGCTCGTAGGCGCGCTCGGAGCCCAGCCCCTTGACCAGCGGCAGCAGCAGGTCGTTCATGGCCGCGGCGGCCGTGTCGGTTCGCCCGGCCGCCTTGGCCAGCTGTGCCGTGTCCTGGAACGTGGCCGTGAACAGGACCAGCGCCCGCATGCCCTCGGCGTAGGCCTTCTGCAGCATCAGGCTCCGGCGTACGTCCGGGTGGTGCATGATCGTCACCCGCGGCGCTGCCTTGTCGCTCATCCTGGCCAGCTCGCCGCCCTGCACCCTGGTCTTGGCGTACTCCAGCGCGTTCAGGTACCCGGTCGACAGCGTCGCGATGGCCTTGGTCCCGACCAGCATCCGAGCATGCTCGATGATCATGAACATCTGCCGGATGCCGTCGTGCACGTCACCGACCAGGGTGCCGATGGCCGGGTGGTCCGCACCGAAGGTCAGCTCGCAGGTGGTGGAGACCTTCAGGCCCATCTTGTGCTCGACGTTGGTGGCGTAGACGCCGTTACGCTCGCCGGGCGAGCCGTCCTCGTTGACCAGGAACTTCGGCACCAGGAACATGGACAGCCCCTTGGTGCCGGGCCCGGCGCCCTCCGGCCTGGCCAGCACGAGGTGGAAGATGTTCTCGGCCATGTCGTGCTCGCCGCCGGTGATGAACCGCTTGACCCCCTCGATATGCCAGGTCCCGTCCGGCTGCTGGATCGCCTTGGTCCGGCCCGCGCCCACGTCGGAGCCGGCGTCGGCCTCGGTCAGCACCATCGTCGCCGTCCACCGGCGGTCGACCGCGTGCTGGGCGAACCGCTTCTGCTCGGGCGTGCCCATCTCGTACAGCGCACGGGAGAACGCGGCGCCGCTCGAATACATCCAGATGGCCGGGTTCGCGCCCAGGACCAGTTCGGCGATCGCCCACACCAGCGAGCGGGGCGCCACCGTCCCGCCTAGCTCGGCCGGCAGCTCGAGCCTGAACCACTCGGCGTCGACGAAGGCCTTGAACGCCGCCGCGAAGGATTCCGGCATCCGCACCGAATGCGTCGCGGGGTCGAACACCGGCGGGTTCCGGTCCGCCGCCGCGAACGGTTCGGCCAGCGGCCCGGCGGCGAGGCGGTTCACCTCGTCGAGCATGCCCCGCGCGGTCTCGGCGTCCACCTCGTCGAAGGGCGCCGTGCCGAGCAGGTCCTGCCGGTGCAGCAGCTCGAAGAGATTGAACTCGATGTCGCGCAAATTGCTCTTGAAGTGCGTCATCACGCCTCCTGCCAGGTTCCCCCGTCTGCACCGGCCGCCGGGTTACCGGTGGGTAACATTAGTTTACTACCCCTCGGTAACAACGGGAAGCCCGCAACCGCGCCGACCCGCCGCCGTCAGCGCAGGCCGCGTCAAATGCGCAGGGTCAGCCCGGCCGGGCGGGCAGGCCAGCCCGACCGGCACGACGCACGCCGGGGCGGCGGGTCAGTGCAGGATGTTTACGGCGCGCGCGATGACGAGGGCGCCCAGTGCCAGCGAGACGGCGGACTGGATCAGCATCGCCATCTTGGCCCAGCGCGCCAGCGGCATCACGTCGGTCGGGCTGAACGCCGTCGCGTTGGTGAACGACATGTACAGGTAGTCCACGAATCGCGGTCCCCAGCCGTGCGGCGTCATCCGCGGCACGGTCATCTGCGGGAACAGCAGATCGGGGTATGGCGACCGGCCGTGCAGCCGCCGGACCGGGCCGCCCCGGTCGAACTCCCAGTACCAGAGCGCGAACACGATCACGTTGGTGGCCCAGATCGCGGCCCCGGTGCCGAGCAGCGCGACCGGAGCCTGGTTTGCGCTGACGTGGACCTGACTGGTCACGATCGCCTTGATCAGCAACGCCGCCGACGCCGCGTTGGCCGCGCTGATCAGCAGGATCAGCATGATGCTGGCCGCCCTGATCGCCCGGGACGCCCGCTCGATGCGCAGCGGATTGGCGACGTTGAGGCCGACCAGCAGCGCGACCTCCAGCGCGGGCAGCACGAACCTCGGGTGCAGGGCGAGCTTGCCGGACACGACGAGCTGCAGCGTGATCGCGACGACCACCGACAATGAGACCGGCCAGCGGGGCTCGGCCGAGACCTGCCGGTGCAGCCGGGCTCCGCCGGCCATCTCGAGTCGCTCGGCCAGGTGTTCCGCGATGTGCGGGATGTCGTCGAGCCTCAGCGGCCGGCCCGGCGAGGCCGGCGAGCCCGGCTGGCCCGGCTGGCCCGGCGGTGGATCGCTGTCATGCATAGGGCTCATTGTGGATCCGGCCGGTGCGCGAATCACGGCTATCGATCTACAGTGACGGCATCGCCGGCACGAACTGACCAGCAAGGGCGGAAGAGATGGCGCTCGGCCTCACCCAGGAGCACACCGAACTCGCCGCGGCGGTGCGCGGCTGGGCCCAGCGGCACTGCCCGCCCGAACTCGTGCGAGCCGCCGCCGACGGCGACGACAACGGTGCCGGGGTCTACCGGTCCCAGCTCGCCGGAGCGCTGGCCGCCCAGGGGCTCTTCGGGCTGCACGTCGCGGAATGCGATGGCGGTCAGGGCTTCGGGCTGCCGGAACTGGCCGTCGCGACCGAAGAGCTCGGGCGGGCGCTGCTGCCCGGCGCTTTCGTGCCGACCGTGCTCGCGGCAGCCGTACTCAGCCAGGCTGGCCGACAGGGGAAGCTGCTCGCGGGGCTGGCCGACGGCTCGCTGACCGGCACCGTCTCGCTCGAACCGGGCCTAGCCGGGTCTCGCGGCCCGGACGGTGAGTTGCGGATCAGCGGGCAGACCGGCCCTGTGCTGGCCGCCTCGCTGGCCGACCTGGTGATCGCCCGCGTGGTCCTGGACGGTGGCGAAGAGGCCTGGGTGGCGCTGGACGCGGCCGGCTTGTCGGTGACCCCGCTGCCCGCATCCGACCTGGTCAGGCCGCTGGCTACCGTGCGGGCCGGCGACCAGGCCGCTCTCGTCGTCCCGGCCGACCGGGTGCTGACCGGAATCGATTCGGCCGCGGTGACCAGCCTGGCCGCGATCGTGTTCGGCGCCGAGGCCAGCGGGATCGCCGACTGGGCGGTTCAGACCGCCGCCGAGTACGCGAAGATCCGGCACCAGTTCGGCCGCCCGATCGGGCAGTTCCAGGCGGTCAAGCACCGGTGCGCGCGGATGCTCACCGGCGCCGAGCAGGCCGCCGCGGTGGTCTGGGACGCGGCCAGGTCGGAGCCCGGGCCCGAGCGTGAGTTCGCCGCGGCGGTCGCAGCGGTCGTCGCTCTCGACGCCGCCGTCGACACAGCCAACGACTGCATTCAGACCCTCGGCGGCATCGGTTACACGTGGGAGCACCCCGCTCACCTGTACTACCGACGTGCCTTGTCGCTGCGGGCCTTGCTCGGGTCCTCCAGCCATTGGCGAGAACTCCTGGCCGGGGCCGCTCTCGCGGGGAACCTGCACCCGGCCCGGGTCGAACTGCCCGCCGGGGACGCCGAGTTCCGTGACCAGGTGCGATCCGAGCTGGCCGCGATCCGCGCGCTGACCGGGCGGGAGCGGACGGTGGCGCTGGCCGACGGCGGCTGGGTGCTGCCGCACCTGCCCAGGCCGTGGGGCCGGGGCGCGGCCCCGCTCGAGCAGCTGGTGATCGCGGCCGAGCTGCGCTCGGCCGGGGTGCGGCCGCACGACCTGGCCATCGGGGCCTGGGTCGCGCCTTCGCTGATCCAGTACGGCACGCCGCAGCAGCAGGACAGGTTCCTGCCGGCCACGATGCGGCTCGACTTCCTCTGGTGCCAGCTGTTCAGCGAACCCGGCGCGGGTTCAGACCTGGCCGGCCTGGCGACGAGGGCGGAACGGACCGAGGGGGGCTGGCTGATCAGCGGCCAGAAGATCTGGACGTCGCTGGCGCAGCACGCTGCCTGGGGCATCTGCATCGCGCGTACCGACCCTTCCGCGCCTAAGCACGACGGGATCAGCTACTTCCTGGTCGACATGAAGTCGCCCGGCGTGCAGGTCAGGCCGCTGCGCGAGATCACCGGGGAGGCGTCCTTCAACCAGGTATTCCTGGACAACGTGTTCGTGCCCGACGACTGCCTGGTCGGCGAGCTGAACCAGGGCTGGCGCGTGGCCAGGACGACGCTGGCCAACGAGCGGGTGTCGCTGTCGGCGTCCTGGACGTTCGGCGCCGGCGTGGCGGAGCTGCTGGAGGTCGCGGCGGCGGCGACCGCGGCGGGCCGGCCCGTGCCGCTGGCCGATCTCGGCCGCCTGGTCGGGGAAGGCCGGGCGATCGAGCTGCTCGGGCTGCGGGTAACGCTGAAGCGGCTGTCCGGTACCGAGCCGGGGGCGACGGGCAGTGTCCGCAAGCTGCTCGGCATGCGCAACTCGCAGCAGATCGCCGAGATGTGCCTGGCGCTGTCCGGGCCGGCCGGCGCGCTGGGGGCGCCCGCGGCCGGCGGCGGTCCGGTCAGCGGCGGAGCGCCGGACGGCGCGTACTGGGCCAGGCAGACGCTCGCCGTCCGGGCGGTAACTATCGGCGGCGGGACCACCGACATCCAGCTCAACATCATCGCGGAGCGGATGCTCGGCCTGCCCCGCGACCCCGAGCCGCCGCCGGGCTGACCGGCC
>DASWAH010000254.1:0-14392 GCA_036391235.1 Streptosporangiaceae bacterium | reverse complement strand
CGTGATCAACCGCAGGCCGGGCGCGCTGGCCAGCAGGCGCTGGCAGACCTGGGCGCAGGCGTCGATCAGGTGCTCGCAGTTGTCCAGCACGATCAGCATGCGCCGCGGCCGCAGCGCATCGGCCAGGGTGGCCAGCGGCGGCCGTCCAGGCTCCTCGACCACGCCGAGCTCGGTCGCGATCCTGGACGCCACCAGTTCAGGTTCGCGCAGGTCGGCCAGGCCGACGAACCAGACGCCGTCCGGGAACCCGGCCGACAGGTCAGCCGCCAGGTGCACCGCGAGCCTCGTCTTGCCGATGCCGCCGGCCCCGCACAGCGTCACCGCGCGCGCGCCGGCGGCGACCTGGCGCAGGTCGCTCAGTTCGCGCTCGCGGCCGACGAAGGCGGTGAGCTCCTCGCCCGCGAGACCGTGACTACCGACTTCCATACCTCCGAGTCAGGCTTTCTTCCGGCGCAATCTGCGCTCCCGCCAGAGGTCCAGTAGCCACGGTAACGCGCGAGACAAGCCGGGGAAATACAAACTGATATGAAGCCTGCTATGTCTGGTATCGGGAGCTAACCAGGCGGAAGTACCTGATTAGCAAGGTGTCGCCGGGTGGGAAGACGGTTATCAGAGCAGCGTAAGGCCGCTGACCCGCTGCTCGAGGCCGAGCAGGAAACGCTTGCGTTCCATGCCGCCGCCATAACCGGTCAGGCTGCCGTCCGCGCCTATTACCCGATGGCACGGCACCACAATGGAAACCGGGTTCCTGCCGTTCGCGAGCCCGACCGCGCGGAACGCCGAGGGCTGGCCGATGCGCCTGGCCAGCTCGCCATAAGAGATCGTCTGGCCGTAGGGGATAGCCTGCAGCCCAGCCCACACGGTGCGCTGGAAGCCAGTGCCGTTCATGGTCAGCGGCAGGTCGAACTCGGTGAGCTCGCCCGCGAAGTACGCGTCGAGCTGCGCCGCGGCCGCGTCGAGCACTGGTTCATCGCCCGGGCCGACCACCTCGCCGCGGTTCTGCTCCTCCGGGGTGTACCTGGTCATTTCCATCAGGACGCCCGCCAGCCGGCCGTCCTGGGCGATCAGGGTCAGCGGCCCGATCGGGCTCTCGATCACGGTGTGCGCCCGCGGCCTCGCGGCCGTTCGCGTGCTCATCTGCATTGTCCTCTCGTCTTCGCTCATCTTCGCGTCTGCTGCGCGGTGATGCGCGCGGCCCGGTCCGCTCATGCGGCCGGGAGCTGGTTGATGGCGTGGTCCGACGTTGCCCACAGGTACTGCACGGCATAACTGCGCCATGGGCGCCATCGCTCGGCCCGCCTGGCCAGGGCGGCCGGTGACCCGGGCAGGCCCAGCCCGGCAGCCGCCTGGCGGACGCCGAGATCGGTCGGCGTGAAGGCGTCCGGGTCGCCCAGACCGCGCATCGCCACGATCTCGACCGTCCACGGGCCGACCCCTGGCACCGCGGCCAGCGATTCCCTGGCCTGATCCCAGTCGGCGCCCGGGTCCAGGTCGACCTGGCCGCCCGCGATCGCCGCCGCGACCGCGAGCACGGTCCGCCGCCGTGCGGCCGGCAGAGCCATGGTCTCCTGGCCGGCTCCGGCCAGCACCGCCATGCCGGGGAACAGCCTGGACAGCCCGCCGCCCGGGTCCTGCACCGGCTCGCCGTAGCGCTGGGCCAGCCGGGCCCCGTGGGTCCTGGCCGCCGCGGTGGACACCTGCTGGCCGAGCACGGCCCGCACGGCCAGCTCGGCCGCGTCGACCGTGCGCGGTACCCGGCGGCCCGGCGCCTTCGCCACCAGCGGCGCGAGCTCAGGATCGTCGCTCAGCTGGTCGCATACCGCGACCGGGTCGGCGTCCAGGTCGAGCAGCCGGCGGCACCGGCTGATCGCCATGGCCAGGTCGCGCAGGTCGGTCAGGGCGAGCTGGCAGGCGATGTACTCGGGACCGGGCCGGAGCGCGACCACGCCGGGGCCGTGCGGCAGCCGCAGCGTGCGCCGGTAGGCTCCGTCCCGCCATTCCTCGACGCCCGGGATCGCGGTCGCGACCAGGTGGCCGAAGAGGTTGTCGGGATGAATCGGGGCCCGGAACGGCAGCCGCAGGCTCAGCCCGGCCATGCGCGGCCGCCCGGCCGGATCCGGCCGGGCGCCCTGGCCCGGCTCCCTGCGGCCACCGCCGCGGGCCCGGCTGCTCGCGGCCCGGCGCCGCAGCTCGGTCGGGGGGATCGCGAACACGCTGGCGATCGTGTCGTTGAACGTCCTGATGCTCGGGAAGCCGGCCGCGAACGCGACGTCGCCCATCGGCAGCGCGGTCGTCTCGATCAGCAGCCGGGCGGTCTGGGCCCGCTGGGCCCTGGCCAGGGCTAGCGGCCCGGCCCCGAGCTCGGCCAGCAGCTGTCGCTCGACCTGGCGGACGCTGTATCCAAGCCGGGTCGCCAGCCCGGCCACGCCGTCCCGGTCGACCACGCCGTCGGCGATGAAGCGCATCGCCCTGGCCACCAGGTCGGCTCGTTCGTTCCACTCCGGCGAGCCCGGGCTGGCGTCCGGGCGGCAGCGCTTGCAGGCGCGGAACCCGGCCTGCTGGGCCGCCGCCGCGCTCGGGAAGAACCGCATGTTCTGCGGCTTCGGCGGCACCGCCGGGCAGCTTGGGCGGCAGTAGATCCCGGTCGTCAGCACGGCGGTGAAGAACCAGCCGTCGAACCTGGCGTCCTTGGACTGGACCGCCCTGACGCAGCGCTCGGTGTCGGTATGCATACCTCCAGCATCGGGGCAGCGGCGGCCCGGAAGCTAGCGAAAAAGCGACATCAGGGTTGCCCGGAACCTGGTCCTGGCGCGCCGAGCGGGTGGTGCGCGCTACGCAAACTGAGAGAAACTATAAATTTGCGCAACGCGAAGCAAGTCACTAGCATGCAAGGCGTGTCGGTCACGCATGCTGCCGCCTCAGGCGGGCTGGCCGGGCTGCGCGAGCGCAAGAAGGCCGCGACCCGCCAGGCCCTGGGCATCGCCGCCATGCGCCTGGCCGTGCAGCAGGGCCTGGACAACGTGCTCGTCGAGGACATCGCGGACGCGGCCGGGGTCTCGCCGCGGACCTTCAACAACTACTTCGCCAGCAAATACGAGGCGATCTGCGCCCTGCCGACCGAGCGCGGCCGCCAGATCGGCGAGGCACTGCGAGCCAGGCCGCCCGGGGAACCGCTGGCCGAGGCGATCACCCATGCCGTGGTCGGCGTGCACGGCCTGGCCGAGCAGCCGCCGGACAAGGCCTGGATCGACGGCGTCAGACTCGTGGTCAGCTCGCCGCAGTTGCAGGGCGAGTATTTGCGCTCGCAGTATGCGACCCAGCAGGCTCTGGCCGCCGCGATCGCCGACCGGCTCGGCACCGACCAGGCCAGCGACCTGTTCCCGGCGGTCATGGCGGGCGCGGTCACCGCCGCCACCCACGTCGCCATGGCCCGCTGGTTCAGCGCTGACCCGCCAGTTGCGCTCGCCCCGCTGCTCAGGGGCGCGCTGAGCGTCCTGGCCGATCCGCGCTGGAGCCGGGCCGGCCCGGAAATGGCTGGCGATCCGGCCGGGCACCGGTCATCCTGACCGACGGCCAGCGCACCGCCCGTCCCTGCTCCTTCCGCCACCCGCCCGCCCGCGACCCCGAGGCATCCCCGTGCTGATCCGACTGCTCCGCGACTACCTCCGCCCGTACCGCCGGGACCTGACGTTCGTCGTGGTGCTGCAGCTGTTCCAGACACTGGCCACGCTGTACCTGCCGACGCTGAACGCCGACATCATCGACAAAGGCGTGATCACTGGCGACACCCACTACATCTGGCGGACCGGCGCCGTCATGATCGCGATCGCCTTCGTGCAGATCACGTGCGCGATCGGCGCGGTCTACTTCGGCGCCAGGACCGCGATGGCGCTCGGCCGCGACGTCCGGCACAGCATCTTCCGCCGGATCCAGGAGTTCTCGGCCCGCGAGGTCGGTCACTACGGGCCGCCCTCACTGATCACCAGGAATACCAACGACGTCCAGCAGGTGCAGATGCTCGCCCTGATGACGTTCACCCTGATGGTGACGGCCCCGATCATGTGCGTGGGCGGCATCATCCTGGCCCTGAACCAGGACGTGCAGCTGTCGTCCCTGCTACTGGTCGCGGTGCCCGCGCTCGGCATCATCGTGGCCGTGATCATCTCCCGGATGCGGCCGCTGTTCCGCCAGATGCAGGTTCGCATCGACGAGATCAACCGGATCCTGCGCGAGCAGATCGCCGGCGTCCGTGTGGTCAGGGCGTTCGTCAGGGACAACCACGAACGGGACCGGTTCGCGACCGCTAACACCGACCTGTACGAGGTGTCACTCGGCGCCGGGCGCCTGATGGTGACGATGTTCCCGGCCGTGATGCTGGTGCTCAACCTGAGCTCGGTCGCGGTGCTCTGGTTCGGCGGTCACCTGGTCAACGACGGGACCATGCAGATCGGAGCGCTTACCGCGTTCCTGACCTACCTGATGCAGATCCTGATGTCGGTCATGATGGCGACGTTCATGTTCGTGATGGTGCCGCGGGCCGAAGTCTGCGCCGAGCGCATCGTCGAGGTCCTGGACACCACCCCTGATGTGCTGCCGCCGGTCAGGCCGGTGCCGTGCGGCCCGGCCAGGGGCCGCCTGGAGCTGCGGGACGTCGAGTTCCGGTACCCGGGCGCCCAGTCGCCGGTGCTGCACCGCATCAGCCTGACCGCCGAGCCTGGCCAGGTGACCGCGATCATCGGCGGCACCGGGAGCGGCAAGACGACGCTGGTCAACCTGGTGCCGCGGCTGTTCGACGCGACCAGCGGGGCGGTGCTGGTCGACGGCACCGACGTCCGCGATCTCGACCCTGACGTGCTGTCCGGGCTGATCGGCCTGGTGCCGCAGCGGCCCTACTTGTTTTCCGGCACGGTCGCGTCAAACCTGCGCTACGGGCGGCCGGACGCGACCGACGCCGAGCTCTGGCGAGCGCTGGAGATCGCCCAGGCTCGCGACTTCGTCGCCCAGATGCAGGAGCGGCTGGATGCCCCGATCGCCCAGGGCGGCACCAACGTCTCCGGGGGCCAGCGGCAGCGGCTGGCCATCGCCAGGGCGATCGTGCACCAGCCGGAGATCTACCTGTTCGACGACTCGTTCTCCGCGCTCGACTATGCCACCGACGCCGCCCTCCGCGCCGCCCTGGCCCAGGAGACCGCCGACGCGACGGTGCTGATCGTCGCGCAGCGGGTGGCGACGATCAGGAACGCTGACAAGATCGTCGTGCTCGAGGCCGGCCGGATCGTCGCGGAGGGCACGCACGACGAGCTGATGCGAACCGACGAAACGTACCGGGAGATCGTGCTCTCCCAGCTCACCGAGCAGGAGGCCGCGGCATGACCGCCGATGCCAAGGCCGCCGGGGCCAGCCAGAACGGGACCGGCCAGAACGGGACCGGCAAGGAACCCGCCGTCCAGCTCGGCCCGGGGGAGCGGGCGACGCCCAAGCGCGGGCCCGGCCCGGCGCCCGGTATGAACCACGGGCCGGCCAGGTTCATGGGCGGCATGTCGACCGAGAAGGCGCTCAACTTCACGGCGTCCAGCCGCCGGCTGCTGCGGACGCTGTCGCCGCAGCGCGCGCTGCTCGCGGCCGGCCTGGCCCTCGGCGTGGTCAGCGTGACCTTCTCGGTCCTCGGGCCGAAACTGCTCGGCGATGTCACCAACCAGATCTTCACCGGCATCTTCAGCCGCCGCATTCCGGCCGGGGTGACCAAGGCACAGGTGATCGCCCGGCTGCGGGCCGAGGGCAAGGGCATCGAGGCCGACATGCTCGGCGCCATGCACCTGATACCGGGCCAGGGCGTGAACTTCGACGCTGTCGGCCGGACGCTGGCCCTGGTTGCCATCGTCTACGTGGTAGCCGCGATCACCGGCGTGTTCCAGGGCCGGATCGTGGCCAGGATCGTCAACGACGCCATTTACACGATGCGCGAGCAGGTCCAGGCCAAGCTGGCCAGGCTCCCGCTGAGCTACTTCGACCGGCAGCCAAGGGGCGAGATCCTCAGCCGGGTCACCAATGACATCGACAACCTGGCCCAGTCGCTCCAGCAAACCCTCAGCCAGGCCGTCATCTCGATCCTGACGATCATCGGCGTGCTGACCATGATGTTCTGGATTTCCTGGCTGCTCGCCCTGATCGCGCTGGTCACCGTGCCCGTCTCGATCGTGCTTGTGTCCAGGATCGGCAAGCGCGCCCAGCCGCAGTTCGTCCGGCAGTGGTCCACCACCGGCAAGCTCAACGCGCACGTCGAGGAGAACTTCACCGGGCACTCCCTGGTCCGGGTGTTCGGACAGTCGGACGCGGCGCTGGGGACGTTCACCGAGCACAACGAGAAACTGTTCCAGTCCAGCTTCCGTGCCCAGTTCATCTCCGGCACCATCCAGCCCGCGATGATGTTCATCGGCAACCTCAACTACGTGCTGGTCGCGGTGGTCGGCGCCCTCCGGGTCGCCGCCGGGGCACTGACCCTCGGCGGGGTGCAGGCCTTCATCCAGTACTCGCGGCAGTTCAGCCAGCCGCTGACCCAGGTCGCCAGCATGGCCAACCTGCTGCAGTCCGGGGTGGCCTCGGCCGAGCGCGTCTTCGCGCTGCTCGATGCGGACGAGCAGGAGCCGGACAAGACGGTCCCGGCCCGGCCCCGGCAAGTACGCGGCCGCGTCCGGTTCGAGGACGTGTCGTTCCGCTACTTCGACGACGTCCCGCTGATCGAGCACCTGTCGCTGGCGGTCGAGCCCGGCCACACCGTGGCGATCGTCGGCCCGACCGGAGCCGGCAAGACCACGCTGGTCAACTTGCTGATGAGGTTCTACGAGGTGAACGGCGGCGCGATCACCCTGGACGGCGTCGACATCGCCGACATGAGCCGGGAGGAGCTCCGCGGGCTGACCGGCATGGTGCTGCAAGACGCCTGGCTGTTCGGCGGCACGATCGCGGCCAACATCGGCTACGGCTCACCCGGCGCGACCAGGGCCGACATCGTCGAGGCGGCTCAGGCGACCTACGTCGACCGGTTCGTGCAGATGCTGCCCGACGGTTACGAGACGACCATCGACGAAGAAGGCTCCAACCTGAGCATGGGGGAGCGGCAGCTGATCACGATCGCCCGGGCGTTCCTGGCCAGGCCGGCCATCCTGATCCTGGACGAGGCGACCAGCTCGGTCGACACCAGGACTGAGGTGCTGATCCAGCGGGCGATGAACTCGCTGCGCCAGGGCCGCACCAGCTTCGTGATCGCGCACCGGCTGTCGACGATCCGCGACGCCGACACGATCCTGGTGATGGAGCACGGCCAGATCGTCGAGCAGGGAACCCACGACCAGCTGCTCGCGGCCGGCGGCGCCTACGCCAGGCTCTATGCCGCCCAGTTCGCCCAGGCCCTGACCGAACTGGACGTGCCCGCCTGAGCATCGCCGAGGGCCGGGCAGGTTTATAGCAACCATCTGGTTGCTGTCTGGTGGACGGTGCGCTAGAGTTGCAACCAATCGGTTGCTACTTGGAGGCAGACATGGCATTCCCCGACCGCATCGAGCGCACCGTCCAGGTCGCCCAGCCGCCCGCCGCCGTCTGGGCCGCGCTCACCACCGCCGAGGGCCTGGGCGCATGGTTCGGCAACGAGGCCGCGATCGACCTGCGGCCTGGCGGCTCGGCCTGGATGAAGTGGGACCACGGCTTCACCGCCGACATGCGGGTCGAGCGGGTCGAGGAGCCGCGGGTGTTCGGTTACACCTGGCACATCTACGGCCTGCCGGACGACGACCCGCGCCGCACCTACGTGGAGTTCACCCTCGAGCCGGACGGCACCGGCACCCGGCTGACCGTGACCGAGTCCGGGTTCGCGCAGCTGCCGGAGGACGCCTACCGCAAGGCGTTCGACGGCAACACCGAAGGCTGGGGCAGCGAGCTGGCCGAGCTGGTGGCCTACCTCGATGCCGCCTGACCTAGCGGCCCGCGACGACCAGGCGCCTGACCCGGAAACGCCAGACGCCGAAGCCACCGCCGAGCAGGTCTTCGTCGCCCTGGCCGACCCGACCAGGCGCGCCATCCTGGCCGCGCTGGCCGGGGGCGGGCCGGCCACGGCGACGGACCTGGCCGGCCGGCTCCCGATCAGCCGCCAGGCGATCGCTAAGCACCTGGGGCTGCTGGCCGAGGCCGGCCTGGTGACGGCTGAGCCAGGGGAGCGGCGCCGGGTCCGCTACCGGCTCCACTCGGCCCCGATGCAGGTCGCGCAGCAGTTCCTGGCCGCGCTGGCGCGTGACTGGGACGGCCGGCTGGACGCCTTGCTTGATCATCTCGACAGAAAGGCAGCACCGTGAAGAACGACGTCATGCACACACCGCCGGTCGTCGGCGCCCAGGAATGGGAGGCGGCCCGCGAGCGGCTGCTGGTGCAGGAAAAGGAGCACACCAGGGCCGGGGACGCGCTCGCCGCGCAGCGCCGCCGGATGCCGTGGCTGGAGATCACCAAGGACTACGCGTTCGAGGGCCCGGACGGACCGACCGGCCTGGCCGGGCTGTTCGGCGGGCGCCGCCAGCTGATCGTGTACCGGGCCTTCTTCGAGCCCGGCGTGCACGGCTGGCCCGACCACGCCTGCCCTGGCTGCTCGATGATCGCCGACCACATCGCCCGGCTGGCCCACGTGAACGCCCGTGACACCACGCTGGCCTTCGCCTCCCGGGCTCCGCAGCCGGACATCGCCCGGCTGAAGGCGGCGATGGGCTGGACGATGCCGTGGTACACGATGACCGACGACTTCGACGCCGATTTCGGTGTCGACGAATGGCACGGCACCAATATGTTCATCAGTTCCGGCAACCGGGTGTTCCGGACCTATTTCATTAACAACCGGGGCGACGAGGCGCTCGGCACGACCTGGTCCATGCTCGACCTGACCCCGCTGGGCCGTCAGGAAGAGTGGGAGGACTCGCCGGCCGGGTACCCGCAGACTCCGCCGTACGCCTGGTGGCGCTGGCACGACGCGTACTAGCGGCCGGGCACACTGGTCGCATGCCTGCACCGGTCGGGGAACTGCTGGAGCGCGTCGGCGTCGCGGGCGAGGCGGCGGCCGGCCCCGGGCTGCCGCACAACCGCTGGCTGAGCCCGGGGGTCTGGCCGGTCCGCACCCGGGCCGGCCAGCGGGCCGTGCTGAAGTACTTCTCGGCCGAGCGCAGCCGGGGCGAGTCCGCCTGGGACGCGCACTGGACCGCCGGGGATTCCGATCCGCGGCGGTGGACCTACTGGTGCCGCGAGCCTTTGGCCTACCGCCACGACCTGCCCGCCGCGTACGCGGGGAGCGGCGTCGCGGCACCTTCCTGCCTGGGAGCCGACGTCCGCGACCACGACGCCGTGCTGCTGCTGGAGTGGGTGACCGGGGAGCCGGGGGAGCTCTGGCCGGTCACGGCGGCCGGGGCGCCCGGGTACGGGCAGGCGGCCGAGGCGCTCGGCCGGGCCCAGGCCCCGTTCCTGCTGGGCCGGGAGCGGCCGGCGTTCTCCTGGCTGAGCCGGCAGTTCCTGCGCGAGTACAGCTCAGAGAAGCCGGCCGACTGGACGCTGCTGGACGACGACGAGACCTGGGCCCACCCGGTCGTGCGGCGGACGTTCCCCGGCGGACTGCGGGACGACGTGCTGTTCGTGCACGCGCACCGGGAACGGCTGTTCCAGATCAGCGAGTCCCTGCCGCGCACCCTGTGTCACCTGGACTTCTGGCCGAAGAACGTCTTCGGTCGGGCGAGCGGCGGGATCGTGCTGATCGACTGGAGCTTCGCCGGCGATGGAGCGATCGGGGAAGATGCGGGGAATCTGGTACCAGATGCCGTATTTGACCATTTTGTCAGTGCGGAGCGAATGCCGGAACTGGAGCGGGCGATCTACGAGGGATACCTTGCCGGGCTGCGATCGGCGGGCTGGGACGACGACCCGCGGCTGGTCCGGCTCGGCATGTGGTCGTCGGCCGTGAAGTACGACTGGCTGGCCGCGCTGACGCTGTCGCAGGTCGGCCAGGAACGGCAGCTGCGGTACGGGGGCGCCGGCGAGATCGACGCGGACTTCAAGTTCGGTGAGCGCAGCCGCGCACTGCGGTACAACGCCCGCTGGGCCCGCCAGGCCATTGACCTCGCTGACCGGCTTGGCGTCTGACACCGAGCCACCGGCCCCGCACCTTCGGCCCCGCACCTTAGAGCGCCGATAATGTACATTATGTTAAGTTAGGCCGAGCGCCACTGCCCGGGCGGCGGCGGCCCCGCGCGTCCTGGCGTTCAGCTTGGCCAGGACGGCGGAGACGTGATGGTCGACCGTCCTGGCCGAGATGAACAGGCGCTCGGCGATCTCGGCGTTCGTGCAGCCGCCGCAGATCAGGTCGAGTACTTCCTGCTCGCGCCTGGTCAGGCCGACCGGGTTCGCCCGCGTCGGCGCCCGCCGGCCGGCCGGCACCGACCGGATCCCGAGCTGGCGCATCTTCTGCCGGACGATACGGCTGGCCGGGGTCGCGCCGAGGTCGTCCAGCACGCGCAAGGCCTCGCGGAGCGCGGCCTCGTCCTGCCCGGCCGCCAGCGCCAGGGCCGCGTCGTACGGACAGCCCAGGTCCGTCCAGATCCGCGCGGCCTTGTCCTGGTCCCCCTCGATTTCCCGCCGGTACGGTTCGGCGATCTCCCCGGCCTGTGCCCCGGACGATGCGCCCGCACCGGGCCCGGTCCGGTGCAGCCATGCCGCCACCGCGCCGCGATCCCAGGCGTCGCAGCGGCCGGCCATGGCCCCGATCTGTCCGGCCTCTCGCCTGGCCGCTCCGGCGTCCCCTTCGAGCCAGCGAGCCTCGGCCCTGGCCAGCCGGGCCGGGACGATCTGCTGCGCCTCCCCCGTCCGGTCCGCGAGCAGCATGGCCTCGTCCAGCTGATCCCAGCCGCCGGGGTCACCGCGCCGGATCCTGATCAGTCCGGAGGTGATCAGCAGCCCAGGCCGTTCCACCGGGGCGCAGCCCTCGCCGCGCAGGACCTGGGCGGTGAGAGCGAGCGCCTCGTCCCACCGGCCGGTACGCTCCAGGGCGCTGACCCGCATGCAGCGCAGTCCGACGGCGTAGCTGGGCAGGTCATGCTCGTCGCAGTAGGCCACTCCTTCGGCGTAATACCGCTCGCCCTCGGCGAACCGGCGCTGGGCGATGTAGGAGTAGTAGATGTTCGCGTAGGCGCGGCCCGCGCGCGCGTCGAGGCCCTCGGCCAGCGCGATGTCCAGAGCCTGGCCGAGCAGGCCGGTCCAGTCCGTGTCCGTGTTCGCGGCGGCGCAGCCCTGGACGTTCAGTGCGTCGCTCAGGACGTCGGGCAGGCCGATCTGCTCGGCGATCGCCTGCGCGCGCCGGGCGAGGGCGATCGCGGCCTCGTGCTGGGAGCTCATCAGGCGCGAGCTCGCCAGACCGCTGCAGGCCCGGGCAAGCTCGGCTGTCGGCCCGAGCGGATCCAGGATCGCCAGGGCCTCCTCGGCGTAGCCCGCGGCCTCGGCGGCCCGGCCGAGGTACCAGGTAGCCTCCCCCAGCATCTGGGCCGAGCTGCCCTCGCGCAGCTGATCCCCGGCCTGGCGCCACAGCTCCCTGGCCCGCTGGCGAGCTTGCGCGGCGTCCGGCCACCGGCCGAGCAGCGACGCCTCGGCCGCGAAGGCGTCGTACAGCCCGGCCGCGGCGGTGTCGCCGGCTGGCCCCGCGAACCGCAGCGCCCGCTCGAACTGGGCCGCCGACTCCCGGTGCGCCCCGAGTTCGGCCGCCCGCCGCCCCGCCGCGCTCGCGTAGCGGACGACCGCGTCCCCGTCGCCGGCGCATTCGGCGTGAAAGGCCATCCGGGCGTCGTCGTCGCAGCCGGCCTCGGCCAGGGCCCGCAGGATGCTGGTGTGCACCGGACGGCTCCGGTGCGGGGCGACGGACTGCTCGACCGCCAGCCGGGCGATCTCGTGCCGGAACCTCAGGGTTCCGGCCTCGCCGAAGAGCAGGCCAGACGACAGCACCTCGTCGACAGCAGGCGGCGGACAGTCGGTGACCGCCGCCACCAGGCTGAATTCCACACCGCTTCCGGCCAGTGCCGCTGCCTCGAGCACGGCCCGTGACCGGCCGCTGAGTCCGGCCGCCCTGGCCAGCACGGCCTCGCGGGCCGACTCGGGGACCCGGCCCAGCCCGGCCTGCAGGACTTCGGAGACGTAGAAGGAGTTGCCGCCGGTGAGCCGGTACAGCTCAGCGGCATCCAGCCCGCTCCCGCTGGCCAGGATCCCGACGGCCGCGGCCGACAGCCGGGCCAGGCCGATCCGCCTGGTCGATCCGTGCCTGGTGATCTCACCGAGCGCGGCCACCAGCGGATCGTCCGCGGCCAGGCCGTCGTCCCGGTAGGTGACGATGATCAGCGCCGCCGCCGTCCTGATCCGCCGGCTGAGGAACTTCAGCAGGTCGATCGTCGCCTCGTCGGCCCAGTGGACATCCTCGATAACCAGCACGTGCTGCGATTCCGGCTCGCTGACCTGGCGCAGCAGCGCCCGGAACAGGTTCTCGCGCGGCTCCCCCGCGCGGCACAGCCTGAGCAGCTCGCCGCCCAGCTGATCGGCCAGGTCGAAGAGCGGCCCGAGCGGGCGCGGGGTGAACAGTCCGTCGCAGGCCCCCCACGACCAGTCCGGGCCGGCCAGGTCGCGTTCGAGCTGTTCGACCAGCGCGGTCTTGCCGACGCCGGCCTCGCCCGCGACCAGCACCAGCCGCCCCTGGCCGCGGCGCGCGTCCGACGCCCAGTCCGCGAGGGAGGCGAGCGCCGACTGGCGTTCCAGCAACTGCATGACCACAGTGTCAGCCAAGTCCGCGGCCAAGTCACGGCAACGGCCAGGGCGGCGCCACCGGAGGCGTCCGACGTCCTCCGGGGCGCCGCCCGATCGCCAGTGCAGGCTCAGCTCAGTGCAGGCACTGCTGGACAGCCAGGGCGTGCAGCTGGCCGGCCGCGATGCCGAGCACGTTGGCCAGGGTCCCCTGGCCGCCGATGCCGGTGACCTGGGCTGGGGTCAGACTGCAGGGCACCTCGTCAGTTGTGCACTGCTGCGGCCCGGTGTCCTGGCCGAGACCGAGCTGGCCGGTGTTGTTCTGGCCCCAGGCCCAGACTGTGCCGTCGCCGCGCAACGCCAGGCTGAACTTGCCCCCGGCCGCCAGCGCGGTCACTCCGGTGAGGAACCCCTTCCCGCCGGGACCCACCACCTGGACCGGGGTCCGGCTCTGAATCTGCGAGACCCCGTCCCCGAGCTGGCCCATGTCGTCGATGCCCCAGGCCCAGACCGTCCCGCCGGACCCGAGTGCGAGCACGTGCAGGCCGAGCGGCGAGCCGTTGGCCGCGACCGCGGTGATTCCGGTCAGGTGGCCATGGCCGCCGGGGCCGGCCACCTGGACCGGCACGGTGCTGCACGGGATCGGCACCGGCGCGAACGGTGACGTGCACTGCTGCGGCGTCCAGGACGCCTTCTGGCCGAGGGTGGAAAACGCATTCGAGCCCCAGGACCACACCGAGCCGTCCGAGCGGACCGCGATCGTGTAGTCCTCCCCCGCCGCGATCGCGACGATATGGTTCAGCACGCCGGTGCCGCCGCGACCGACCGCCTCGACCGGGGACGTGCTGCAGGCGGTCGCCTTGAAGTTCGAGTACGGCTTGCAGGTGCCGGGGCCGGAAGAGTTGCCGATGCCGAGCTGGCCGAGGTCGTTCAGGCCCCAGCTCCAGACCGTGCCGTCGGACCGCAGCGCGACGGTGTGGTTGTCACCCGCCGAGATCGCGACGACGCCGTTCAGCCGGCCGGTGCCGCCCGGGCCGGTCACGCCGACCGGGATAGTGCTGCACACGTCGCTCGCCGAGGGCGGGTTGTGGTTCACCGGGCAATGCTCGGGTCCGGTCGACGTCCCGTCGCCGAGCTGGCCCCAGATGTTCGTGCCCCAGGTCCAGACCTGGCCGCCCGGCCCGATGCCGGTCCTGGCCAGCGCCGCGCTGGTGGTGTTGCCGGCCGCGATCGCGGTGATTCCGCTGAGCTGCCCGGTCCCGCCCGGCCCGGTCACGGCGACCGGCCGGTTCTCCTCGAACACGTGCGTGCCGTTGCCGAGCTGGCCATGCTCACCGTCGCCCCAGGCCCGCACCTGCCCGCCGGCCATCAGGGCCAGGCTGTGCGCCGATCCCCCGGCGACCTGGGTGACCGGCCG
This sequence comes from Streptosporangiaceae bacterium, assembly GCA_036391235.1. Classification (GTDB taxonomy): domain Bacteria; phylum Actinomycetota; class Actinomycetes; order Streptosporangiales; family Streptosporangiaceae; genus Chersky-822. The sequence continues at coordinate 177 of DASWAH010000254.1, read as the reverse complement.
CAGTACCGGCGTCGTTCCGGTCCCCCCGACCAGTACCGGGCTCAGGGCCAGGCAGTTGGCGCCGGTCCCCTGATCACAGATCGCGCCGATTCCGAGCTGGCCATTAGAGTTCGAACCCCAGCTCAGGGCTTGCGCGTTGGGCGCCGATCCGCCCGCCGCCGAGGCCGGCGCGGCCAG
>DASWAH010000253.1:0-7952 GCA_036391235.1 Streptosporangiaceae bacterium | reverse complement strand
GCTGGCACCGGCGGTCCGGGGACAAGTTCCAGGGCCAGGATCTGCTGTACCTGACCACGGTCGGGGCCAAGAGCGGCCAGCAGCGGCAGTCCACCGTGAGCAGGTTCGCCGACGGGGACGATGCCTGGCTGGTCGTGGCCTCGGCCGGCGGGTCGGCCCACCACCCGGCCTGGTACCACAACATCGCCGCCCATCCGGACCAGGTCTGGGTCGAGTTCGGCGGCCAGCGGATCAAGGTGACGCCGGTTCAGCTGGAGGGCGAGGAACGGGCCGCGGCCTGGCAGCGGATCACGGCCAGCCAGCCGCGGTACGCCGGTTACGAGCGCAAGACCGACCGCGGCATTCCGGTCATCAGGCTCATCCGCGCGGCGTAGCCGCGGCGGGCGCCGATCCGTTGGCCAGGAGTTTCTCGAGCTGGTCCATCCGCTCGCCCAGGTCCTCGGTGGTCACCATGTCGGCTAGCGCCAGCCTGACCGCGGCGAGTTCCCTGGCCAGGAATTCTGTATCGTCCTGGATCCGCTGCGCGACCTCGCGGTCTCGTTCGATGCTGGCCCGGTCGCGGTCGTCCTGGCGGTTCTGGGCCAGCAGGATCAGCGGGGCGGCATAGGCGGCCTGGGTGGAGAAGGCGAGGTTCAGCAAGATGAACGGGTACGGGTCCCAGTGCCGGATGAAGCCGGCCGTGTTCAGCCCGAGCCAGACCACGACGAAGATCGTCTGGCCGGCCAGGTACCGTCCGGTGCCGAGGAACCGGGCGGCCCGCTCCGACATCCGGCCGAATGCGTCGGCGTCGTAGCGGGCCCCCATCCTGGGCGTCCCGCGCGGAGCGCTGAGGTCGCCGCCGTCGCCGAGACGGCGTGGCGACAAGGCAGTCATTCTCATGAGGCCTCCTTCGTCCGCCAGCCTGCGGGCAGGATCCGGTCCAGCACGTCGTCGACCGTGACTGCGCCGAGCAGGCGGCCTGCTTCGTCGCAGACGGCCACGCCGATCAGGTTGTAGGCTGCCATCCGCCGTGCGACCTCGGTCTCCGGCAGATCGGGCCGGACGAACGCGCTCTCCTGCACGCACTCCCCGACCAGCGAGGAGGGCGGCTGGCGTAGCAGTCGCTGGAACCCGACCGTGCCCAGGTACCGGCCGGTCGGGGTGGTCGACGGCGGCTCGCACACGTACACCTGGGCGGCCACGGTGGCGAGCGTCTCTGGCTCCCGGATCTGGGCCAGCACCTGGGCGACCGGGGCGTCCGGCGGCACGATCAGCGGATGGGAGGTCATCAGGCCGCCCGCTGTGGTCGCGTCGTACCTGAGCAGCCGGCGCAGGTCGGCCGCCTGCACCGTCTCCATCGCCGCGAGCAGCCGTTCCCGCTGTTCTGGCGGCATCTCCGCGAGCAGGTCGGCCGCGTCGTCCGGTTCCATCTCCTCGACGATGTCGGCCGTGCGCTCCAGGCCGAGCCCGGCCAGCAGCCTGACCTGATCCTGCTCCGGCATCTCCTCGAGCAGGTCGGCGAGTTCCTCGTCCTGCAGCGCCTCGGCCAGCTGCCGGCGCCGTGCGGCCGGCATCACCTCGACCGCGTGGGCCAGGTCGGTCGGATGCAGCTCACGGAGCTGAATGAGCTGCTCGGCCAGGGCACCCGCCTGGAACAGCTCCTGGTGCTTATCCCACGATTCGACCACGGAGCTGTGCCGCAGCCCCAGGCCGCGGCCCTGGCTGATCGCGATCACGGCGACGTCCCAGCCGCCGCGCCGGTTTTCGGACGGCAGGATGCCCACGTCGACGACGGTGCCGTGGCCGGCCGGACCGGCCGGCTTGCCGTACAGCTCGGAGGCCAGGATCTCGCCGGTCCGGCGGCTGAACCGGCGCAGGTCGATGGTGCCGCCGCGGAGGTGGACGCCGTCGATCGAGATCTCGGCGATCCGGCCGAGGTTGACGAAGATGTGCCGCCGCTGCAGGGTAACGACCAGGCCGAGCACCCAGGGCGGGTCACCGCCCGCCGAGGGCAGGATGACCACGTCGCGGATGCGGCCGATGGCCAGCCCGTCGCCGTCCAGGAACTGGCGTCCGGTCAGCCGGGAGGTGAAGACCGGCGCTGTGGTCATCACGACGGCAGTCCTGGCCGGAAGGCAGTGTCGTGCATGTTTTCCGCCTTTCGTCCGCTTGACGCAGCTTTCCCTGGCTGTGCGTTCCTGTAACTCGCCCTGATCAGCTAAAGATGCGCACTCGCGCCCGGGCGGATCTTATCGCCGCGCGCCCGGCCGCGGCCGGAGCGCCCGGCGGGTAGCCTCGCCAGCCTGGTTCCATGATCAGGTGGACTTGCCCTAGCTATAGCAGGGTTTGTCCACCTGATCATGGATCCGGTCGCTAGCTGGCGAAGAACTGGCGCAGTTCGGCCGCGACGACGGCCGGCTTGCCGCCGCGGTTGGCCGGCGAGACGTCGGCGCTGGCGCCGTGGTCGAGGCCGTCCAGTTCCACCCGGCGGACGTGCGGCAGGGTGCGGGCCAGGTCGTCCAGGGCTGGTCGCAGGAAGGCCAGCCCCTTGCTGCCACCGAGCAGCAGCACCTGCGCCCCGACCGAGGCGAACGATCCGAGCGAGCCCGCCATCTCGGCCAGCAGCGCACCCTCGTAGTGCAAGGTCGGCGCCAGCGCCCGCGTGGTCACGTCGCCCGGCCCGGCCTTCTTGTCCTCGCCGCGCAACATGATCGCGGTCAGCCGGGCCAGCACGGGCCGCGGGATCAGGCGCATCGGGGCGGGCGCGAGATCCAGGCCGAACATGGAGGTGACCATAGCCGCGGCCACCTTGCCGTCCGCCATCTCCCGGTCGTACCTGGGCAGCCAGGCGGTGCGGGTCGTGCCGGCCGGCAGCAGCGCGGGTTCGTAGGCGGCCACCTTGGTCACGCCGGGCAAGGTGCGGGCGGCCTCGAGCACGACCAGGCCGCTGGCGCTGACCCCGAACAGCAGGGTGGCACCGGTGGCGGCCATCAACGCCTCGACGTCCTGCACCTCATGCCGGATCGAGTAGCCGGCCGGATACGGGCCTGACCGGCCCCGGCCACGGCGGTCGGGCAGGTAGACGGTGAAGTCGGCGGCCAGCGCCGCTGCAAGCTGGGCGTGGCTGGCGGCCGACTGCATGCTGCCGTGCAGCAGGATCAGGCCGGGACCGGTGCCGGTGCGCAGATAGGCGATCGTCGTGCCGTCGGCCGAGACAACCGAGCCCGTGGTCATGGGGGCGTCCGCGGTGCTGGTACTGGTCATCCTTCTCTTTCTCCTCTTATTCGGCGGGGGCAACTGCAGGGAAGGGCACGCCGTGCTGGCCGGCCCAGAAGAGGGCCCAGTCGGTGCCGGGATCGGTGATGCTGGCGATCAGCCGCTCGGTGAAGGCGACCTCGGTGTCGAGCTGGGCCAGCCGGTACTCCTCCTCGATCAGGAAGAGCCCGGGGACGCCGTTCGCGGCCGAGGTCTCGATCAGCCCGGTGATCTCGGCCCGCTGGCCGGCCAGGGCAGTCAGGCGGTTCCGCAGCAGGCCGGCCACCTCGGCCGGCGGCAGCGCGGCCATCAGCGACAGCGCGGCCACGAAGGCCGGGTACTCGTGCCGGGGCTGGCCGAGCAGCTCGTGCAGCCAGTCGGTCAGCTCCAGGCGGCCGGCGTCGGTCAGCGCGTACACGGTGTGCTCGGGCCTGGCGCCCTCGCGGCCGGTCTCGTGCTCGGCCACGAACCCGGCCCTGGCCAGCTGCTGCACGACCATGTACAGCGAGCCGTGATTGAACTTGATGCTGCGCGCGTCACCGTGCTGGCGCAGCATCCGGCCGAGCGCGTACGGATGCAGCGGCTGCTCGCTCAGGTAGCAGAGCACCGCGAGCCCGAGCAGGTTACTGACCGGCCGCTTGCTGGCCATCACGCACCTCGCCGTCGGTCGGCCCGGGCGGCTCTTCCGTCGTCCCGGTGTGATCGTCTCTGATTATTCAGATCTGACTATTAGGTGTCAACTAATAATGCGGCGTCCGGGCAGCGCTGGATCAGCGGCAGGCGGGCTGTTGCGAGCGGAGGGCTGTTGTGAGCGGCGGGCTGTCGGACGGCCGGGCTAGCCTAGTGCGCACCCGGGGGATAGCGGCGCGCAGCGGAAGGATGGCGGGATGGCCGACGAACGGGACGTGCGGCGGCTTGCGCTGGCGTTGCCGCAGGTCGAGGAGGTCGACTGCGACGGCTTCGATTTCCGGGTCGGCGGTCGTGGCTTCGTGTGGTCCTACCCCGAGCGGCGGCCCGGCGAGCCGCGCCGGATCAGGACCGACATCGCGGTGCTGTACGTCGGCGACGAAGCGGAGAAGCAGGCGCTGCTGCTCGGCGAGCCTGAGCTGTTCTTCACCGCTCCCGGATACGGCGACTGGCCGCTGGTGATGCTGCGGCTGCCCGAGGTCAGTGCGGAGCGGCTGGCCGAGCTGATCACCGACGCCTGGCGGATGCGCGCCCCTGACGGCCTGGCCGACGCTCAGCCCGCGGCGCGCTGGTAGACCAGCCGGCCGCCCGCGATGGTCAGATCCACCTGAGCCAGGGCGATCTCGCTGACCGGGCGGGCGAACAGGTCGCGGTCGAGCACGACCAGGTCCGCGTCCTTGCCGGCCTCGACCGATCCGGCCCGGTGATCTGCGTGGTTGACGTAGGCCGATCCGATCGTGAACGCCGCGATCGCGTCGTGCAGGCCGATCCGCTCGTGCGGCAGGAACGGCTCGCCCGCGCCGGGCCCGGCGTACGGGTACCCGGGCGGCACCGTCCGGTTCACCGCGGTGTGCAGCTCCCAGAGCGGGTTCGGGCTGGAAACCGGCCAGTCGCTGCCGAAGCAGAGCTGGGCGCCGGACCGCAGCAGGCTGCCGAACGGGTACTGCCAGGAGGAGCGTTCCGGGCCGAGGAAGGGCACGGTCAGCTCGGTCATCTGCGGTTCCTCGCAGGCCCAGAGCGGCTGGCAGTTCGCCAGCACGCCGAGGGCGCGGAACCTGGGCAGGTCGTGCGGGTGCACGACCTGGATGTGGGAGATGTGGTGCCGCCCGTCGCCCGGTCCGTTGGCCGTTCTGGCCGCCGCCACCGCGTCGAGCGTCTCCCTGATCGCCCGGTCGCCGATCGCGTGGAAATGCACCTGGAAGCCGCGCGCGTCGATCGCGGTCACGGCCTCCTTCAGCTCGTCCGCGCCGAAGAAGCTGGCGCCGCTGCCGTGGCCGGCGTGACCGTGACCGTCCAGGTACGGAGTTAGCATGGCCGCGGTGAAGTTCTCGCACACGCCGTCTTGCATGATCTTGACGCTGCCGGCGCTGAACCGGCCGGCTGAGCTGGCCCGCTCCCGGCGGCCGGTCAGCCCGTCCAGCTGGCCGGTGCCGAGGCCGCGCTGCCACCACAGCGCCCCGGTGACGCGGGCCGTCAGCAGCCCGCGCCGGTCCGCTTCCAGGTACGCCTCGAAGCAGTCAGGCACGACCGCGTAGTCGCCGACGATGGCCTCCTGCCAGCCGGTGATGCCGAGCGCGTGCAAGTACCGCTGGCCCTCGGCGATCCCGGCGACCTGCTCGTCCAGGCTCGGCCGCGGCACGACCCGCTCGACCAGGCCCATCGCACCTTCCTGCAGCGTCCCGGAGGGATTGCCATCTGGCTCGCGCTCGATCCGGCCGTCGGCCGGGTCGGCGGTCCCCGCGGTCAGCCCGGCCAGCTCCAGCGCCCGGCTGTTCACCCAGGCCGCGTGGTGATCCCGGTTCGACAAGAACACCGGCCGGTCGGGGACGACCTTGTCGAGGTCGTGCCGGGACGCCACCCCGCCGGGAAACACGTCCATGGACCAGCCGCCGCCGGTGATCCACTCGGCGGCCGGGTTCGCCTGGGCGTAGCCGGCCACGATCGCGAGGTACTCGTCGAGGCCGTGGACCTCGGACAGGTCGCAGCGCAGCCGCTCGAGACCGGCCGCGGAAGCGTGCACGTGCGCGTCGATGAACCCGGGCAGCACCATCCGCCCGCCCAGGTCGATGACCTCGGTGCCGGGTCCCGCGGCCCGGCTGAGGTCCTCGTCGGTGCCGACGGCGGTGATCCGCCCGTCCCGCATGGCGACGGCCTGGGCCCACGACCTGGCCGTGTCCACCGTGTACACGGCGCCGCCTCGCAGCACCAGGTCGGCTGGCTGCTCGTTCATCCGCGCTCGTCCTCCTCGTCGGCCGTCCGCAGGTCCTGATCCCGCCGGGCGGGGTCACCATATCCGCCGCCGCCGCTGGTCTCGATTCTGATCACCGACCCGGGCGGCACGACCAGCGACGCCTTCGAGCCGGTCGGCACCGGCACGCCGTCCGGGCCGAACACGGTGATCCTGGACGGCTGCCCGTCGGTGCCCCCGGCCGCGCCGCGCGGCGCGAACCGCGGGTCGGTCTGCTCGGAGTACAGCGTGACCGTCGCCTCGCGGTCCAGCACCTCATAGTCGCGGCGCAGCCCGAGCCCACCCCGGTACTGCCCGTCACCCTGGGACCCGCCGATCAGCTCGGTGCGCACGATCCGCACGCTGTAGCTGGTCTCGGCCACCTCGACCGGCATCAGGCCGACGTTGGCCATGTAAGTGTCCACGCCGTCCAGGCCGTCACCGCCGCGGTGTGCCCCGGTGCCGCCGCCGGCCACCTCGGCCATCACGGTCGGGACGCCGGTCCGGGGCGACCAGCTCTCCAGGTTCATGCCGAAGAACGCGACCGTGCTGCTGGCCACCGCCCGGTCCGGCCAGATCTGGGACGCCGCCCTGATCAGGGTGTCGGCCAGCCGCTGGCAGGTGTTGTGCCTGACCGACACGGCACCCGGCGGGTCCGGGTTCAGCACGGTGCCGCGCGGGCAGATGATGCTGACCGCCCGCAGGATGCCGTCGTTGGTGGCCCTGGCCGGATTCGTCATCGCCCGGACCGCGTAGACGACGCTGGCCCTGGTGCTGGCCCACGGCACGTTCATCGCGCCGCGCACCTGGCCGGCCGAGCCGCTCAGGTCGGCGGTGAGCGAGTCGCCGTTCTTCACCAGCCTGGCGTGGATCAGGACCGGCGGGCCGCCGGCGCCGTCGTCGTCCAGGAACCCCTCGGCCTCGGCCTCGCCGTCGGGCAGGTCGGCCAGGTCGAGCCGGACGGCCCGCTCGACCGAGTCCAGCATCCGGTCGAACACGTCCGCAAGCACGGCGGGGGAGTGCCGCCGGGCCAGCTCGGCGACCCGCCGCTCGCCGAGCAGGCAGGCGGCGCGCTGGGCCCGCAGGTCGGACAGCGTGGAGACCGGATCGCGGACCGCGGCGCTGACGATCTCGAACACGTCGGGGTTCGGCTCGCCCGCCCGGTACAGCCGGACCGGCGGCAGCAGCAGCCCCTCCGCGTAGACCTCGCGCAGGTCGGGTCCCTCGGTCCCGGGACGCACTCCGCCGACGTCGATGTGATGGGCGGCGGTGCCGGTCCAGCCGGCCAGCCGGCCGTTCAGGAACACCGGCATGATCACGTTCAGGTCGGGCGTGTGCATCGCGCCCAGGTACGGATGGTTGGCCAGGTACGCGTCGCCGGGCCCGACCGCGTCCCCCCAGCGGGCGATGATCGACTTCACGACCAGGGACATCGCCCCGAGCTGGGCCGGGATGAAGTCCGCCTGGGCGACCAGGTCGCCGTCGGCCCTGAACACCGCGCAGCTGAAATCGTCCATCTCCCGGATGATCGGGCTGTAGCTGGAGTGCTTGAGCACGGTGCCCATCTCCACCGCGGCGGCCTGCAACGCCGCGCTGGCCAGCTCGAAGGTGATCGGGTCGAGCCGGCCGGGCCGCCCGGGCCGCCCGGGCCGGCGATCGCGGCTCACCGGGACTCCTCGAGCCACATGCTGCCCAGCCCGTCGACCCGGGCCCGCTGGCCGGGCAGCACGACGGTGGTCGAGTCGAGCTGGTGCACGATCGCCGGGCCGGCCACCGCCTGCCCGGCCTCGATCAGCTCGCGCCG
>DASWAH010000252.1:0-12299 GCA_036391235.1 Streptosporangiaceae bacterium | reverse complement strand
GCGGTCGCGCGCGACCGCCACCTCGGCCTCGCAGAACGCGTCCCTGAACCACCGCATGCTCATGCCGCAGTAAAAGCCGATGCCTTCGAGCATCCACTGACCGGGAATGACGTGGCAGAGGGTGCGCAGCCGGGTCTGGGGGTCGACCAGCGGCCGGTCCAGCAGGATGGTGTTCTGCCAGAACGTGCCGGCCACGGCCGTGTACTCGCCGGGCCTGGCCCCGGCGCCGAGCAATCCGAGTTGCGTGTCGGCGCCGCCGGCCACGACCGGCGTGCCCTCGCGCAGGCCGGTCTCGTCGGCGGCGCGGCGGGTCACGGTACCGATCACGGTGCCCGGGTCCCGGACGGGCGGCAGCACGGCCGGATCGATGCCGCACATCCGGGCGACCCGGTCCGACCAGGTCCGCTCGGCAAGGGAGAACATCCCGGAACTGGACCCGCAGGACGGCTCGGTCACCAGTACCCCGGACAGCCTGGTCGCGATCCAGTCGCTGAGCATGCCCATGCCCCCGGCGGCGGCCAGGATCTCGGGGCGGTGCCTGGCCAGCCAGCGCAGCCGGGCCGGGGTGGTGATCGACACCCAGTCGCCGCCAGTCGCGTAGATCTCCTCCGCCGCCCCCTCGGCGATCAGCTCGGTCGCCTCGGCAGCGGACCGGCTGTCGACGTTCGGGCAGGCCCACAGCTCCCGGCCGGCCCCGTCGTACAGCACGATGCCCTCGCGCATGCTGGTCGCGGCGACCGCGAGCACGTCCCGGCCGTCGGCTCCGGCGCCGCGCAGCGCGTCCCGCACGCAGGCGGCGATCAGCAGCCAGTTGGCGGCGACGTCGAAGTCCTGCCCGCCGGGCACGTCCGGCGGCTCACGATGCGTCCATTCCCGCAGGCTGGCCGCCACCTGCTCGCCGGTGTCAGAGAACAGGACGGCCCGGCAGCTTCCCGTACCCGCGTCGATCGCCAGCAAGTAGCTCATGCCGCACCGTCCGCCTGGGCCGCGTGCACCTGGCCGAAGACCTCGGGATTGATCACGGCGGCCGGTCGCTGGCCGGCCAGCGTCGCCGCCACCGCGGCCACCGCCTGGCGGGCACCGCGGTCCAGGGTCTCCTGGGTCGCCCCGCCGATGTGCGGGGTGATGAACACGGCCGGCAGGTCGACCAGCGGATGCCGGCCGCCAGCGGCCGGCCGCTCCACCACGTCCAGGGCCGCCCCGGCCAGGTGACCGGAGCGCACCGCCGCGGCGAGCGCGTCCTCGTCGACCAGCGACTCACGCGCGGTGTTGATGAAGCAGGCGCCGGCCTTCATCCGGCCGAACTGGTCCGCACCGAACATGTGCCGGTTGCCGGCCGTCGCTCTGGCGTGCGCCGAGACGACGTCAGCTCGCGCGAGCAGGTCGTCGAAGCCGGCCAGCTGCACGCCGTCGGGCACGATCGCCGGGACGACCGGGTCGTGCGCGAGCACGCTGAAGCCGAGCGCCAGAGCCCTGGTGGCGACCTGACGGCCGACGTGACCGAGTCCGACCAGGCCGAGCACCGCGCCGCTGGCCTCCCGCCCGAAGAACTCGCTGCCCTCGAAGTTCGACTCGGCGAGCGCCCCGCCGCCGGTGATGTACCGGCTCGCCCTGGGCACGCCGCGGATCAGCATCAGCGCGAACGAGATCGTGAGCTCGGCCACCGCCTCGGCGTTCTTGCCCGGCGTGGTGACGACGGGTATTCCGCGCCGGGTGGCCGCGGCGATGTCGACGTTGACCGGGCCGCCGCGGGCGCAGCACACCAGCCGCAGTCCCGGCACGTCCAGCACCTCGGCGCTGACCGGGGCGCCGTGCACCATCAGCACGTCGTGCCCGGTCACGGCGGCCGCCACGTCGGCCGGGTCGCCGGCGTACTCCCGCAGCCGGCGCTCCGAGTCGGTCTTCGGTGGTTCCGCGTCAGTCCTGGCAATCTGCATCGCCGTGACGCGCACGGCGTCACCGAGGCCCGCCAGGGCCTCGGTGAAACACGTCACCGGCATGTACGGATCGCCGACGGCAAGAACGCGCACGGTCGCTGGCCCTGCCGTTACGGGTAGACGCGGACGGGCTTGAGTTCGATGGCGTGCCCGTTGCCGGACTCCAGCACCCACTTGAGCAGCGGCCCGGTGTCCAGGTAGTAGAACTCGATCGAATCGCCGATCCGGCCGCTCATCAGCACGTCGGCCCCGCGCTCGGCCCAGTGCTCCTTCATCAGGTTGCTGTCGGCGTCTGAGTGCTTCATGCACGCGATGTGCTGGACGCCCTCGCCGTAGGTGTCCAGGTACTCCTGGTAGATGCTCGGCCCGCTGACCGGCTGGATGAGCTCGAAGCCGAGGTCGCCGACGTGCGTCTCGGCTCCGAGCATGCGGAACTCGACCGGCTCGCCGCGCACGTAGGTGTCGTGCAGCAGCGGCGGCTTGTAGTCGAAGACGCTCCACGGGCCCCAGCCGAGGTTCTCGGTGTAGACCTTGAGCGACTTCTCGATGTCCCTGACGACCACGGCGATCTGGCTGATCGCCATCGGCGTGGCGGGCTGGACGATGTGACCGGCGGGTTCGGTCATGGGGTGCCTCCAGGGCGGGTTGCGGGGACGGATTGCGTGCTGAACGGCGGCGCGGCGCCGAGCTTCGTGAGCATGGCCGCGAGATTGACGGGGGCGGCGCGGCCGTCGAAGATCGCGCTGCCGCTGACCACGATGTCCGCGCCCCAGCCGGCCACCTCGGTCGCGTTGGCCAGGGTGACGCCACCGTCCACGCCGACGAGCACGGGACGGCCGGCTGACAGCGTGATCTCGCGTACCGCGGCGATGCGGCCGGCCGTGTTCGCGGCCGGAGACTGTCCTGGCCAGCCGGGGCTGACCGCCAGCACCAGCACGAGGTCGACCAGGTCGAGGACCGGCTCGATCACCTGGACCGGCGTGCCCGGGTTGAGCGCGTAGCCGCGGATCACCGGTCTGACCTCGTCGGACAGCCTGGTGAGCTCGGTGAGCACACGGTGCGGATGACGACCGGACTCGGCGTGCACGGTGACGATCGCCGGGCCGGCTCCGACCACCTCGGGCAGCAGGCGCAGCGGGTCGGCGACCATCAGGTGGGCGTCCACCGGCACGCCGGTCGAGGCCACCGCCTTGATGAACGACGGGCCCACCGTGAGCTGCGGGCAGAACGATCCGTCCATGACGTCCACGTGGGCCCAGGCGGCCCGTCCGCGGATCACGTCCAGCTCGGCGCCGAGCCTGGTCAGGTCGGCGGTGATAACCCCCGCGCTCAGCCAGGGTCCGGCCGCTCCGCGGTACCCGGGCCGCACGGCCGCCTGGCCGGTCATGCCGCGCCTCCGGCCGCCAGCGCACTCGCAGTGGCCGCGAACGCGGTGATCGCGGCCTCGCCGGCGAGCACTCCGAGTTCGAGTTCGTACCGGCGCTCCTCGCCCGGGTGCAGGTGGATCAGCTCGCCGCGCTCGCGAGCGTCGAACCGGCCCGCGTCCCGGTTGGTGCCTGGTTCCATCGCGACCACGTAGGTGCCGGAGCCGAGCTGACGCCAGGTCACGTGGTGCGGCAGCTGGTCCTTCCGGTACCGCTGGTACACGCCGAGGCCGGCGGCCCGGTTCAGCACGGCGGCGCCGACGTAGCCGTCACGGCCCGGGGTCATGTCGTGCTCGTAGCACTCCTCCACGAACGCCGGATCGGGCCCGGCCAGCCGGCGGTACTCCGGCGTGGAGTTCTCGCTTACGCATGTTCCGGTAATCGCGGGATACGCCAGTTCGGCCTGATCGTCGACCACCGGGAACCCGATGTTGCAGTGGTAGAGCAGCATGTGCGGGCATGCGGTGGCGCCGGCGTTGGTGACGGTGTCGGACAGCCGCACCGCGGTCCCGCCCAGATCGGCCTCGATCCGCCTGGTCAGCACGAGTTGCTCGCCGAACACCGCGGCCTGCCGGACCTCGGCCTGCGCCCACAGCACGCACTCGTCGCCCTGCCAGGTCACGCCGTAGCCGGCCAGCCGGGCCGGCAGCCCCGGGTATCGGCCGTGCAGGCCGTAGGTCTCGGTCCGCCGGTGCGGGTAGTTAAAGACGCTCGTGTCGTCCGTGCCTCCGAGCTGCACCTGGTCAAGCCCGCAGGTCGAAATCAGGCCGCCGGGAAAGCCGCGGAACCAGCCGATCCCGGCCGGCTCGTAGTACCACGGGCCGATCAGGCCGACCGGCGACCACCAGGCCAGCGGCCGGCCGCCGAACCAGGCCCGGCCGACGTCGAAGCCGCGGTCGACGAGCACCTCGAAGTCGAAGCCCGCGCCGGTCGCGAAGCGCAGCAGCCGGACGCCGCGCTCGGCGCCGTCGGACGCCTCGGTCAGCTGGACCCCGGCGACCTGCTCGAGCCGCCCGACGCGGGCCATCAGCTCGCTCCTGGACCACTGTCGTCCCCACAGGAAGACCATCACGAACCGCCGAAGGCGCCGAGGAAGCCGCAGTGCTGCGGGCCGCGCGGGAACACCGGCCAGACGTCCACCACCTGCTCGCCCTGCACGGCGAACAGGACGTCGTGCAGGTTCACCGTGGTCGGCGCGTAGCCGCAGATCAGCCGGGCCTGGTCGCCGGGCTCGGCCGCGAAGCCGGGATCGGTGTCGAAGAGCGCGTGTTCCTCGGCGTAGTACCTGGCCTGGTAGTCATGGCCCTGGATCGGCGGGGACACGAAGTCGATGCCGACCGACTTACGGCCCGCGTCGAAGATCACCGTGTCCCCGTGCCTGGCCATCACCGACGTCAGCACGGTCAGCGACACCTCGAAGCCCGGCACAAGATTGCCGTGGAACGCGTCCATGAAGACGTACGAGCCGGCCTGCAGTTCGGTGACCGCGGGGTGGACGCCGGTGATGTTGTAGGTCCCGGTGCCGCCCGCGGATAGCACGGGAGCGTCGAAACCGGCCGATCGCAGCAGGTCCTTGACCGATGCGGCGTAGCTCATCGCCTCGGCGGCCAGGCGGATGCGGGTGTCGCGGTCCGGCTCGAGCATGCAGTGCCCCTCGTAGGCCTGGACCCCGCGCAGCACAAGCCCGGGAGCCGAGTCGATCTCGCGGGCCAGCTCCAGCGCCTGCTCAGGAGACCGGGCGCCGCATCTGGCCATGCCCACGTCGAGGTCGACCAGGACACCGCACGTCGTCCCGGCCGCGCTGACCGCGGCGGACAGGTCGGCGATATTGCGCGGATCATCGACGACCACGGACAGGTCGGCGTGCCCGGCGAGCTCGGCCGCTACCGCGACCTTGCCCGCGCCGATCACTTCGTTGGCCACCAGCACGCTGCCGACCCCGGCCGCCGCCATCGCGGCGGCCTCCCAGATCGTGGCCACGGTCACCCCGATCGCGCCCGCATCGATCTGCAGCAGTGCGATGTCCGGGCACTTCTGCACCTTGGTGTGCGGCCGGAGCCTGGCTACCTGACCATCGAGCGCGGCCATCATCGTCGCGATGTTCTTGCTCATCCGGTCCACGTCGACGATCAGCGCCGGCGTCTGCAGGCTGTCCAGGGGCGCGTTCCTGTGCCGGCCGTACTGCTCCTCGACCCGTTCCCTGGCCGCCAGCCAGGGCCGCCGCCAGTCAGTCACCGGACACCCCGCGGGGTCGATGCCGGCCGGCCGGCATCCGGCGGCCAGTCCAGCCGGGCCGTGGCGTACGGATGCAAGATCACGGTCACGGCTCCTTCGCCGACGGGAAGTTCGGTGCGCGCGGCCAGGAAGCGCTCGAAGCCGGCGGCGACGCCGCCTGCGCTGTGCTCGTCCAGGACCCGGGCCCGCACCGCTCGTGCTCCGCCGGCTACGGCGACGCGGACCTCGCGGGCCTGCGGGGTGAGGTTGGCGAGCAGGACCGTCGTGCCGGTGCCTCCGGTGCCGTCGAGGCCGCCGGTGCCGTCGAGGCCGCCGGTGCCCTCAGGATCGTCGGGGCCGCCGCGGCCGTCGGGGCCGGCCGCGGCGATGCCGGCCAGCGCCGCCGGATCGAGGCCGGCTAGCGGCCGGACCGGCCTCCCGGCCAGCTCGCAGGCGTCGGCGAGCACGACCGCGAGCGGGAACGCGGTATCGGCCCGGGAGAAGAACTCCTCGTCGTCCGGGCTCCCGGCGGCGCTTTCCACCACGCCGGCCGGACCCTGGGTGTCGTAGTAGGTCAGGCCGTCGGCGCCGCCGCCGGCCAGGGCGGCGAAGCTGCCGAGCGTCCAGGCGGCCCCGAACAGCGACGGCTGGCGGACGTCGACCTGCCACGGCAGCCCGCCCGCGGGGAACTCCTGGTCGGTGACGGCCACCGCGTTGAACCGGGGACGCAGCGTGACCGGGGTGACGTAATAGCGGGTTCCTGGCGCGAAGGAGCGGGCGGTCGCGAGCGTGTCCGGCTGCGCCTGCAGGTTCTCCATCAGCGAGAAGTCGTCGAACGCGTGGATCTGCGGGTTGACCGACCAGGCCAGTCCGTCGGCCGGGCCGGGCGGGATCCGATGCCGGTTCAGCTCGTTGAAGTAGATGTTCGTGCCCGAGATGACGGGGACCCCGGCCAGGCCGGCCGTCGTCAGCGCGTCCCGTACCGCTGTCACTGTGGCCGCCGAGCTCGACTCCTCGGCGTCGCTGAAGGCCAGCACCCAGACCAGCGCCTGCCGCGGCAGCGCGGCCAGGCTGGCGGCCAGCCGCCCGAGCGCGGCTTGGCTCCCGCGGCCGGGCAGGAACACCGCGAGCTCGAGCCCGCAGTCCAGCTCCGCGGCTCGCTCCGCCGCCGCCGCGAGGCTGGCGGCTGCTGACTGATCGTCGTCCAGCCGCAGGTCGGCCCGCAGGTGCGCCGGCGCGATCGCTCGCAGCACGGCCAGGCCAGCCGGCGATGGCGGCACGTCCGGCCTAGCGCAGCGCAGCCCGACCGGCGGGAAGACCTGGCCGCTGGCGGCGCCGATCGTGACGGACGGCCGGTCCGCCGCTGCCCGGTGCGAGCCTGGGGTCTGGGTCTGGGCTGAGATCTGGGCTGGGGCCCGGGCCGGCACCGGGAATCCCGACGCTTTGATCGCGACGGCCTGGTCGAACACCTGGCCCGCGCTGGCCTCGTGGTGATAGCCGAGGCTGGCCGGGGTCGACGCGGATTTGTAGGACGCGTCGGTCCAGTTTCGCTGGTCCTCCATCTCCCACAGGTCGCCAGAGAAGGAGAAGCTGACCTGCCCGCCGGACGCGTGGCTGATTCTCAGATCGCTGACCGGCTCGAACAGCGGCAGGTCGGTTCCGTCGGCCAGGTGGATCTGCGGGCCGATCGCGTCGGGCAGACGGCCGGCCACCGGCCCGTCCGGCGTGCTGCCCTGATACGGCTGGCCGGCGTAGCCAGCGACCGGATGATGGACGCAAATCCCGATCTTCGCGTACGGGAAGGGCGACAGGGCCTGGCCGCGCATGCGGTACCTGATCGTGCCGTCAGCGCTGCCGTCGATCTCGGCCTGCCACTCGTAGTCCAGGTCACCGGCCGTGTGCCGCCGGGTGAACCGGATGGCGAAAGAGTCGCCGTGGTCGCCGACCGTCAGGTCCTTGATCTCGCCGGGCAGCGTGTTCCAGTCCAGGTCCCTGATCGCCACGTAGACGCGCCTGGCCACCTCGGTGTCGCCGTGGCAGATCCTGCGCAGGTCGCCATCGCAGAACAGGACCTGGACCGGCCCCGCCCGCAGGGTCAGGATCTCGGGCGGCGGCTCGGCCGTGCCGGTCCTGATCATCTGCGCGGACAGCTCACGCACGATGGATCACCTGACCTCCGTCCAGCGGGATGACCGCTCCGGTCATGAACTCCGAGATCGGGCTGAGCAGGAAGGTGATCCACCGGGCGACCTCGCCGGCCTCGCCGATCCGGCCGAGCGGCACTTGCCCGGCGAGCCAGCGGTAGGCCGCCTCGAGGTCGTCGGCCCAGGTCGCGTGGATCGGCGTGTCGATCGGTCCCGGCCCGATGCAGTTCACCCGGACGCCGGCCGGGGCCAGCTCTCCGGCCAGGCTGATCGTCAGGTAGTTCAGCGCCGCCTTGGTCATGCCGTACACCGACTGCCCGGTCAGGTGCATGGTCCCCGAGGACGAGCTGATGTTCACTACGGACTTGACCGGCGAGGCCGTCAGGTCGGGCAGGGCGGCCTGGATCAGGAAGTACGGCCCCCTGACGTTGGTCGCGAGATGCTCGTCGAAGCCGGCCATGTCCCACTGGGCCAGTGGCATGTGCCGGACCACGGCCGCGTTGTTGACGACGCCGTCGATCCGGCCGAAGCGGTCGCGGCAGGCCGCCGCGATCAAAGCGGGGCTGCCGGGATCGGCCAGGTCGGCGGGCACGGCGAGGGCCTGGCCACCCGCCTCCTCAACGACGTCGGCCTGCTCGGCCAGCGGGTGCTCGCGCCGCCCGACCAGGACCACGCTCGCTCCGGCCGCCCCCAGCTGCGCCGCCGTCGCGGCGCCGATGCCGCTGCTCGCCCCGGTGACGATGATCGCCGCGCCGGCCAGTCCCAGGTCGCCTGGTGAGTGCGCCGTTGCTGCTGGCATCGGACCTCCATCTGGCCCTGGTACGGCGGATGGCTATGATCTTGCATCAACGGGCTGGGCATATGTCAAGGGTCTGAGCGAGTGCTCATAAACAATCTCTTGTCCCGCGGCGACCTGAGCGAGGCGATGGCGTGAGACGCACCAGGAGCGACGAGGTCGGCCGGTGGAGCTCGGAAGAGCTGTTGCTTCGGGCCGCCTGGTTCTACTACAAGGACGAGCTCACCCAGGATGAGATCGCCAAGCGGCTGTCGCTGTCCAGGGCGTCGGTCGGCCGGCTGCTGGACCGGGCCCGCCGGGTGGGCCTGGTCTCGATCCAGCTCAACGCCGAGCATCTGGACGCGTTCGCGCTGAGCGCCGAGCTCCGGCGGGTCTTCCACCTCAGCGAGGCCCTGGTGGTACCGGATCACGACAAGGAGCCGGCTGACCATCACGCCGTGAACGCCAGGGTCGGGCTGGGCGGGGCGCAGTTCCTGAGCACTCACCTGCGACCGGGCGCCAGCCTGGGTGTCGGCTGGGGCGAGACGGTCTCCCGGGTCATCGCGGCGACCAGCTTCGGCGCGGTCGGCCCGGTGCACATGGTCACGCTGACCGGCGGAGTCGACGGCTACCTGCCGACAATCCTGTCCTCCAAGGCCGAGGCCGCCGACGGCGATCAGGTGACGACCGCGGCGGTCATCCCCGCGCCGATCCACGCGTCGTCACCCGAGCTCGCGGCGGCGCTGCGCGAGGAGCCCACCATCCAGCAGGTGCTCAAGCATGCCTGCGAGGTTGACCTCGCCGTCGTCGGAGTCGGCACGCCGACCCTCGACGCGACCATCGTCCAGCTGGGGTACTTCACCGAGGACGATGTCAGGACCCTGGCCGAGCATCACGTGGTCGGTGACATCCTTGGTGAGTTCTTCGACGCCAACGGCCAGGTCGCTGACCTGCCGCTGCACGACCGCCGGATCGGCATCGAGCTGGCCGACCTGACCAAGATCCCGAAGGTGGTCGGCGTCGCCGGCGGGGCGCACAAGGCCGAGGCGATACTCGGCGCCCTGCGCGGTGGCTTCCTCGACGTCCTCGTCACGAACGAGATCGCCGCCACCCGCCTGCTCGAGCTGGAAGCGAGCCGCGGCGAGCCTGGCGATTGATCAGGTGCGGTAGACATCCCGGCGGTGCGCTACATCTACGACCGTGACTATGCGGGCCTTGTCGTCGATCCGGCAGATAACTCGGTAGGTGCCGCGGCGGGCGCTGAACCTGTCGTCCATGGGGGGAAGCAGCCTCTTGCCAATCCGATGGGGGTCCCTCAGCAAAGGGCCGGTGATGAACTCGTAGGCGGCTGTGGCGACAGCCTCAGGAAGAATCTCGCTCAACGCACGACGAACCGAAGACGTCGTCCGCAGTTCGAAGGCGTCATCCTCGGATTCCTCACTCACCGCGCCGCCGCTGGCGCATCGCCTCGGCAAGTTCTTCGGCGGAAACGAACTCGCCGCGGGCCAGTTCAGCGTCTGACTCCGCCAGGCGGTTCATTGTCGCGGCGTCGCGCATGATCTCCAGCGTTTCCTCTAGCCGCTCCAGGTCTTCCAGGGCGATCAGGACGGCAGAAGGTCTCCCGTGCACAGTCACAGTCACCCGCTCGTGATGGTCGTGGACGCGACTGACGAGCTCGGACAGGTGAGACTTGACATCGCCGAGCGGAAGCATGGTCATGACCAAAAGTATGACTAAAAACCCCGGCCTAGTCAATCCATGCCGGGCGTATAGGCGTCTACGAGCACATAAAAAGGCCGGCTCTCTGTCCGAGAACCGGCCATTGACCTAGTAGCGGGGGCAGGATTTGAACCTGCGACCTCTGGGTTATGAGCCCAGCGAGCTACCGAGCTGCTCCACCCCGCGTCGGTGGCTCTACTGTACGTGGCCCGCCCGGGTGAGGCAAATCCGCTGGCGGTTCGCGATCCCGTTGTGGGGGTGCTCCCGGGCGTTACCGGCCGGGACTCCCCGCGAGCTCGGTACATGACCGCAGGCGGCGGTACGCGGCCCTGGCCTGGCGGGCGGCGCGGCCGGTGTCCACGACCGGCTGCCCCGTTCCCGATACCGTCGCCGGAACGAACCGCCAGGTCAGCGGCGCATGCCGGTGCAGGGTCAGGAATAGCACGCCGGTGCTGGTGCTGAAGGACGTCTCCCACCACAGGAAATTGGCCATGCCGTAGGCCACGAAGGTGTGCCCCAGCCAGCCCGCGCCCTGCAGGATGTGCGCGTGCGAGCCGACGATGATGTCGGCGCCGGCCTTGGCCAGCTTCGGGGCCAGAGCCAGCTGGTTCGCATCGGGGCAGGCCTGGCCCTCGGTGCCCCAGTGCATGATCACGATGACCACGTCGGCCTTCTTCTTCGCGGCCCGGACGGCGGCCAGGGTGCGCCCCAGGTCGATCGCGTTCGCCTCGCCCGACCGCTTGTTCGTCGCCACCCAGGACGAGGCCAGCTCGGCGACCTGCGATACGCCGAGGAACGCGATCCGCACGCCTTTGATCATGACGATGTACGGCGACCATGCCGCCGCCGCGTTGGCGCCGATGCCGAGGACCGGAAAGCGGGCTCGCCGCGCCGCGGCGATCGTGTCGGCGAGCCCGGTACGGCCGTAGTCGAGCACGTGGTTGTTGGCCATGTTGGCCACGTCGATGCCGGCATCACGGAGCGCGGTGAACGCGGCCGGGTTGGTTCGGAAGTGGTAGAACTTCGGCTGCGGCTTGCCCCGGGTGGTCACGGCGGTCTCCAGGTTGACCAGGGTCAGGTCGGCCGACTTCAGCAGCGGGGTGATCGGGCCGAACGCGGTCGCCGGATCGCGGAGCAGCTTGGCCGTCCGCCCGGTGAAGTGCACATCGCCCGCGAACGCCAGCGTGATCGGCCCGCGGCCGGGTCGCTGGCTGCCGCCTGAGCGCACCCGGGCCGCCGGGCTCGCACTCGCCCGCCCGCCCTGGCCCGCGCCAGCCGGCCCGCCGGACGGCTGGCTCGAGCACGCCGCAGTGACCGCCGCGCACGTCAGCAAGGCCGTGACGGCGGCGCGGAGCAGGTGCGGCCGGTTCTGCATGTCACCCACGGTACGTCCCTGGCCACCGCCTGCCCCGGGAACACGCTGGTCAGACCGCTTCCGCCTCGCCGGCGCCGGTCGAGCACGCCGCCTCGCCGGCCGCTCCCGACCCGACTGCCGTTCCCACCCCGACCGCCCCGGTCGAGCACGCCGCCCCCGCCGGCATCGCACGCCTGCGGCGGCCCCGCGCTTCCGTCGAGTCCCGTGCGGCCCGGCTAACCATGATCAATTAGCTTTGGATCCGTAGTGGGGAACGAACCGGGCAAAACGGCGTCGGGACTCCCCGTTACGGATCCAGTGTCCTGGCGGTAAGGCCGGCCTAACCCGCCTCGCCGGCCATTTAGCCCGCATCGCAGGCCATTAGCGCGCCTCGCCGGCCATAAGGGCCGGCCCGGGGCCGATCGACGCCGGCGGCGGTCACACTCCGGCACCTGCGCCGCTCGCGGCCGACATCCAGATCCGGTAGCGGGCCCGCCACGGCGCACCGGGCGGCTGGGTCAGCACGTGCGGGTACTGCGTCGTGGTCAGGTTCAGCACCATGGTGGGACTGCCGCCGAAGCCGCCGACCTGGGCCGGGCTCGAACCCAGCAGCACCGGACGCCGCCCGGCCCTGACGATGCCGCCGACCACGGCAGCAATCTCGGACTGCCCAGCACCGGACGCCAGCCGGGCCACCGGCACCCCGCACATGCCCCTGATCACCTGGCTGAA
>DASWAH010000251.1:0-12977 GCA_036391235.1 Streptosporangiaceae bacterium | reverse complement strand
CTTCGTCACCTGCCCGACGTTCCGGTACCACCCGGCCGTGGTCGCCCAGAAGGCGGCCACGATGGGCGAGCTGTCCCAGGGCCGGTTCACCCTCGGGCTCGGGGCCGGGGAGAACCTGAACGAGCACGTGGTCGGGGCCGGCTGGCCGGTCCCCCGGGTCAGGCACGAGCGCCTGGCCGAGGCGGTCCAGATCATCAGGGAGCTGTTCACCGGCGAGTACGTGAACTTCTCTGGCCGGCACTACACGGTCGAGCGGGCCAGGCTGTTCGACTTGCCCGAGCGGCAGGTGCCGATCGGCATCGCGCTGTCCGGCCCTGACTCGGTCGCACTGGCCGCCGAGCATGGTGACGCGATGATCACCACGGTGCCCGACGGCGGCCTGGTCAAGGCGTTCGGCAAGGCGGGGGGCAAGGACAAGCCGAAGTACGGCCAGCTGGCGATCTGCTATGACACCGACGAGGGCCGGGCCATCGCCAATTCACAGCGTCTCTGGAGCTGGGCCGCGCCTGGCTGGTTCGTGATGTCGGAGCTGCCGGAGCCGCGCAGCTTCGAGGCGGCGTCGCAGTCGGTGACCCAGGAGCAGATCACCGACCTGGTTCCGTGCGGGCCCGACGTGGAACGGCATGTGGCGGCGGCGAAGCAGTGGGTCGATGCCGGGTTCACCCACCTGGCGCTGGTCCAGGTCGGGCAGGCCAGCCAGAAGACCTTCCTCAACTGGGCCGAGCGCGAACTGCTCCCCGCCCTCCGCAAGCTCAGCTGACCCCGGGCCGCGCCTGGGCGCCCGCGGCCGCCCGTACCGCGACCGCCCGGCGCCGCAGGACCAGTGCGACCAGGGTCGCCACGGCCAGCGGCGCCAGCACGACCAGCGGAACCAGGCCGGGTGCGTCCGCCGCGGTGACCGCGCCGATCACGGCCCCGGCGGGCAGCGCGGCCAGGATCGCCGCGCTCCGCCGCCAGCCCTCCGGCAGCGACCTGGTCGCGGCCCCGGCCAGCATCCCGGTCAGCGTGCTGGTCAGGTAGGTCGTCGAGAACGGGCCGAGCCGCCGCACGGCCGCGCTCTGCATACCCATCCCGGCCGCCGCCGGGACCAGCAGGGCCAGCGCCGCGTCAGGTCCCGGCCGCCCGTTCACAACGAGCCAGCCCGCGCTGAACGCCGCCAGCAGGCAGAACTCCAGCCCCAGGCAGACGATCACCCGTCCCGGCCAGCGGCCGCTGTCGTCGTCGCCCGGCCGGTCGGCCTCGCGCGCGATCGGCGCCGCGATCAGCACGCCGGCCGCGTAACTGCCCAGCGCCACCGCCGCTGCTGCCAGCGCGACCCCCGGCTGCGCCGCCGACGCTCCGATCAGGACCAGATTCCCGGTGATCACGCTGCCGAAGACATGCCCGAGGTGCAGCACGCAGGTCGCATCGACCGCGCCGGTGCCCAGGGTCAGCACGATGACCAGAACCTCGGTCGCCCCCCGCGGCCACGGCCGGCCCGGCGGTGCCGTCATCACGCGCTCCTTCGCCCCGTCTCTGGCGTTCAGCCGTCCCCGCCCCGAAGGCTGCTCAAACGATCAGGAATCGAGAAGGCGGCCGGCGTGATCATGCCTAGTCTTCTTCGGGCAAGGGTTGTACACGCGCCCGGGAGCGCCCGGGCTGTCCGATGGGAGAACGAGGAATGACCGACAAGACGCCGGCCACCGAATCCGGCAGCGGCTTCAGCGCCGCCGAACGAGCCGCGATGCAGGCCCGCGCGGCCGAACTGCGGGCCGAGGGCAAGAAGGGCGGAAAGCGGGCCGACGAGCTGCAGGCGACCCTTGACGCCATCGCGAAGATGGGACCGGAGGACCGGGCACTGGCCGAGCGCGTGCACATGACCGTCACCGAGAACGGCCCCGGGTTGTCCCCGCGGACCTGGTACGGCATGCCCGCCTACGCGGATGCCGACGGCAAGGTCGTGGTGACCTTCAAGCACTCTGGCAAGTTCGGCACCCGGTACTCGACCCTGGAATTCCAGGACGCGGCCCGCCTCGACGACGGCCCGATCTGGCCGGTGTCGTTCGCCTTCCAGACCTGGAACTCCGCGGTCGAGAAGAAGATCGCCGACCTGGTGCAGACCGCGACGGCCTGACCCGGCGCTAGCCGCGGGTGAGCTTGCGGTAGGTGACTCGGTGCGGCCGCGCCGCCTCGGCGCCCAGGCGGTCGATCTTGTTCTTCTCGTAGGCCTCGAAGTTGCCCTCGAACCAGAACCAGCTCGACCCGCCCTCCCAGGCCAGGATGTGCGTCGCAATCCGGTCCAGGAACCACCGGTCGTGGCTGGTGATCACGGCGCAGCCGGGAAACTCCAGCAGCGCGTTCTCCAGCGACGACAGCGTCTCGACGTCGAGGTCGTTGGTCGGCTCGTCCAGCAGCAGCAGGTTGCCGCCCTGCTTGAGGGTGAGCGCCAGGTTCACCCGGTTGCGCTCGCCGCCGCTCATCACGCCGGCCAGCTTCTGCTGGTCGCCGCCCTTGAACCCGAACGCCGCGACATAGGCCCGGCTGGGGATCTCGGTCCTGCCCGCCTGGATGTAGGACTCTCCGTCGGAGATCACTTCCCAGACGTTCTTGTCCGGGTCGATCCGGCCGCGGGCCTGGTCGACGTAGGAGATCCGGACGGTGTCGCCGATCTTGATCGAGCCGGAATCCGGCTGCTCCTCACCGATGATCATCTTGAACAGCGTCGTCTTGCCGACCCCGTTCGGGCCGATCACGCCGACGATGCCGTTCGGCGGCAGCGAGAAGCTGAGATCCTCGATCAGCATCCGGTCGTCGAAGCCCTTGGACAGCTTCTCGACCTCGACGACCTGGCTGCCGAGCCGCGGGCCCGGCGGGATCTGGATCTCCTCGAAGTCCAGCTTGCGGTTCTGATCGGCCTCGGCCGCCATCTGCTCGTAGCGCTCCAGCCTGGACCGGCTCTTGGCCTGGCGCGCCCGCGGGCTGGACCGAACCCACTCCAGTTCCTCTTCCAGGCGCTTGCGGCGCTTGACGTCCTTCTGGCCCTCGACCTTGATCCTGGATGCCTTGGTTTCCAGGTAGGTCGAGTAGTTCCCCTCGTACGGATAGGCGTGCCCGCGGTCGAGCTCGAGGATCCAGCCAGCCACGTTGTCCAGGAAGTACCGGTCGTGGGTGACCGCGACGACAGTGCCGGGGTACTTCTCCAGGTGCTGCTCCAGCCACAGCACGCTCTCGGCGTCCAGGTGGTTCGTGGGCTCGTCGAGCAGCAGCAGATCGGGCTGCGACAGCAGCAGCCGGCACAGCGCCACCCGGCGCTTCTCACCGCCGGACAACACGCTGACCTCGGACTCGGGCGCCGGGCAGCGCAGCGCGTCCATGGCCTGCTCGAGCTGGCTGTCCAGATCCCAGGCGTTGCGGTGGTCGAGCTGCTCCTGCAGCTTGCCCATCTCCTCGAGCAGCTCGTCGGAATAGTCCGTGGCCATCTGCTCGGCGATCTCGTTGTACCGGTCGAGCAGCGCCTTGGTCTCCGCGACGCCGTCCTCGACGTTCCCGAGCACCGTCTTGCTCTCGTCGAGCTTCGGTTCCTGCTCCAGGATCCCGACCGAGAACCCCGGCATCAGCCGCGCTTCGCCGTTGGACGGCTGCTCGACCCCGGCCATCATCCGCAGCAGCGTGGACTTGCCTGTGCCGTTCGGCCCGACGACGCCGATCTTCGCTCCTGGCAGGAACGCGAGCGTCACGTTGTCGAGGATGACTTTGTCGCCGTGCGCCTTGCGCACAGCCTGCATCTGATAGATGAACTCGGGCATGTCATCCAGGGTAGGGCCAGCCGGACCCCAGTTCGGACGACGGCGAGCCGCCCGGCCAGGACCCGGCCAGCCCAGTCCGGTCAGACTGCCGCGGCCGCCGCCTCCGGCTCCGGCTCGTCCTGCTGAGCCTCGGCGACGGCGCCGGCCGGCTCCTCGTCTTCGAGATCGGCTCTGTCGGCGTCCCGCGACCATTCGGGCAACTCGGCCGGATCGGGCAGGTCGGGGACGGCGGCCAGTACGTCTCGCACATCCTGCTCGAGCCCGCCCGCGAACCGCAGCCCCTGACCGTCGCCGTCCCCGTCGCCCGGCCCGGCCTGGCCGTTCCCCGACGCGATCGCCAGCGGGTCACCGGCGTCCTGCCCGGCCGCCCTGGCCGCCTCGAACTCCGCCGCCGTCATGCCCGTGTCCGGCCTGACCCGCATGAACTTGGATACGCCGCGGTGCATGTCGTGCCCGATCGAGCTGGCCTCCACGTCCACGGCGGTGCGGCGCTTGCCGTCGTTGCCTTCGTAGACCCGCACGAGGAGCCTGCCCTTGACCAGGACCGGGTCCCCGGTCCGCAGGCTCACTGCGACGTTCGCGGCGAGCTTGCGCCAGCAGTAGACGGTCACGTACGAGGTCGCGCCGTCCACCCAGCCGCCGGTGACGCGGTCCCGCCGCCGCTCGGTCCACGCCACCCGCATCCGCACCCGGGTGGCCCCGGACGGAAACGACCTCGCCTCCGGCTGCGTTGCCACGTATCCCGTCAGGTGTACCTGACACTCCTCCATCGCGATCCTCCAGACCTGTCCTCGGCCGCGCACCCGGCGCCGGCCTGCCGGCCGGGCGACCCGCGGCCGGCCCGGCGTATGCCCGGTTCTCACCATGGCCGGTCAAGGGTGCAGGTCGCGCGAGGCAGAACCCGCCTGTGGATAACTACCCGGGAAGCACCGGATCCTGTGTGCAACGAATGGAGACCGTCAGCGCGGGGTGTCATCCTGGCGGACGGGGCGGGCCCGGCGACCGGCGGGGCACCGGTCGCTAGCCGATCGGATCGAGCGCCATGCCGCTGGCCGCGATCCTGGCTTCCTCCCGGTAGCGGAGGAACTCCGCCAGCTCACGCTCGGCCTCCGCGATCACCATGTCCTGGGCCACGCCCGCGATCCGCTCTCGCAACTCGGCGGTCATCTCGACGCTCTCCCGCTCGGCCGCCGTCACCACGGCCTTCATGCAGAGCCAGGTCATGGCCGCGCCGAGCGCCAGGGCGAGGATGGCTGCGAGCACCAGCCACGGCACCGCGGCCAGGTCGCTCATCAGCCCTGGCATGCTCGCCTGCCCGTGCACGAGACGGACGACCGCGATCAGCAGGCTCCACGCGATCGCCACCGCGGCCGCCCCGAGCAGCAAGCCCTGGCCGAGTCCGGCCAGCCGCCACCACCAGACCACGCTGTCCTCGGCAGGCAACGCCTCGCCGATGGCCGTTCCGATCGCGGCCGGTATTTCCTGCGCCTGCGACCGCACGGCGCTCTTGATCGCGGCCGGCCACGGCTTCGGCAGCGAGCCGGCCAGCTCGTTGCCGAACTCGGTCAGGGCGTTGTCGATCTCGGCCTGCTGCGCGCCGGCCGGGCCTGCCGTGACCGCGCGCAGGTCGCTCCACAAGGCGCCGATCCGCACCTTCCTGGCCGGGTCCCGCCCGGTCAGGCGCTGGAAGAACCAGGCGACTGGCCAGCCGACGAAGTCCACCGCGCGCAGTTCCCTGGCGCTGCGCAGGGCCTCGCCGATCGCGGCGACCCCAGCCGCCGCGGCGAACCGGCCGGCCAGCCGCTGCCTCGCGGCCGATGGCACGTCCTGGCTGAGCCTGGCCCCGGCGGAGGAGGAAGCGACGCCAGCGCCGGCCGCGCCTTCCTTTCCAGAAGAGGCGGAACTCCCCGCCGTGGTCCGTCCGGTCATCACGTTGTCGGCCAAGGCCGTGGCCGGGAGGTCGTCGTCGGCCGGTGCCTCCTGACCGGATCCGACGTCCCCGGCGAACGGCAAGAACCGGCTGACCACGCTGTCCAGGTCGGCCGAGATCCGCGCGGCGGCCGCCCGCCGGGCGGCAATTCCCCGGCCCAGCAGCTCGCGCAGGTCGTCCAGGCCGGCTCCGGTGGCCGCCGAGGTGACCACGATCGGCACGTCGTGCAGGTTCTCCGAGTCCAGCAGCCGCCGCAGGTCGGCGACGCAGTCGTCGACCTGCGCCGGATCGAGCAGGTCGACCTGGTTGAGGACCACCGCGACCACCGCCGAGTGCCCGGCCAGCGGCACCAGGAACCGGCGGTGCACGGCGGCATCGGCGTACTTCTGCGGGTCGAGCACCCAGACCATCACGTCGGCCATGCCGACCAGCTGGTCGACCAGCTCTCCGGCGTGACTCATCACCGAGTCGTGGTCGGGCAGGTCGAGCAGCACCAGGCCGGCCAGGTCTTGCTCGCCGCTGTCGAGCGCGCTGGCCCGGGAGTACCGGTACCGGCGGGGTACCTTCAGCCACTCAAGGATCGGGCCGGAGCCCTGTTCACCCCAGACGCAGGCGTGCGCGTCCTTGGTGACCGGCCTGGTCACGCCCACCGTCGACAGGTCGGCCCCGGCCAGCCGGTTGAACAGCGAGGACTTTCCGCTGCCGGTGCCCCCGGCCAGCACCACGACGGTGTGCCCGGACGAGAGCCGCATCCGCTCCCCGGCCCTGGCCAGCACGTCCTCGGCGTCGGCCAGCAACGGCCGGCCGAACCCGTCCCGGCTGCTGCGGGCCGAGCCGATCTGGATCATCCTGGCCAGCGCCATCAAGCGGGCCGACAGGCTGACCGTGCGGGGCTGGGGCAGCTCAGGGCCGGCCTCGGCCTCAGGCCGGGCCTCGGCCTCGGCTGGCCCGGCCGAGGCCGGCGGCTCTGGCGGGCCTGGCGGCTCTGGCTGGCCTGGCGGGCCTGGCGGGCCTGGCTGCGGCGGCTCGGCAACCGGAAACGGTGGCGGGGGCGGAGGCGGCGGGGCGATGGCCGAACTCCTGGCGGCCAGGTCGGCCTGGGCGGCGCGAGTGCGCGCCGTGCCGCGCCGGGGACCGCCGAAGTGCACCCACGGGGCCGGCCTGGTCATCGTCGGCGCGTCCGGCGGCTGCTCCGCCTCCGCGTCCTCGGAGCGGCCGGCGCCGCCGGCCCCCGCCGCCGACCCGTCGGCGTCTCCGGCCAAGCCGGCCGCGCCGTCCTCTTTCCCTCCGGCGCTGCCAGGTCCGGTCGTCACATCGGACGACGTGCCGGGGCCGGCCGCGGCCGGCGTCGGCGCCGCCAGCGGCACCGGCCGGGCCGCGACCTCGTTCCCGCCCGGCGCGGCGGTCTCGTCAGGCCCGGGTGGCTCCTCGGTCGCCGTCCCCGTCCTGAGGCGGAACCAGCCCCGGTCCGCCGTTGCCTGCCGCCGCGCGCTCATCGTGCCGACTCCAGCGAGTAACTTGCCTGGTATAGGTCGCTCGGCCCGGCCTCGCCGGGAGCACCCACGGCATCGATCAGCGCGGTGAGCCGCAGCGCCTCCTCGGCGAACAGCAGGTCCATCCGCTCGTGCAGATCCTGGCGGGCCTGGGCGCCGATGTCGCGCATCAGCCCGGCGCCGAACAGGCCGGTGAGCACTTCGCGCGGCACGACCACCGCTCCCTCGCCGAGGGACTCGTCGGCGTCGAAGCCAAGCACGCCGATCGTCAGCACCAGGGCCAGCGATTCGGCGTCGAACGAGCCGATCCTGGCGATCGACCGTTTGGTCACGTTCTCGGTCTGGACCAGGTTGAGCAAGTAGTCCTGCCAGGCCGCGACGGCGATGGAGACCCGCCTGGGCAGGTCATCCGAGGACCGGGCCAGGGCGTCGACGCCGCCGGGTGGCAGGCTGGCGGCCAGGTCGCTCTGCGCGCCGGGGAAGCCCCACTGCAGCTCGCCTTCCCACTTGCGCAGGCTCGCGTAGGCCGACTCGCCCGCGGCCGGAGCCGCCGCCGCCTGGGCCGCCTCCTTCAGCAGGCCTGCCCCGGCCGGGCTGGCCTGCCAGCGCTCCATCGCGTCCTCGGCCGCGCGATCCGCCACCGAGAGCGTCAGCGCCTCCAGCGCCTGCCGCAGCGAGGCCTTCAGCGCCTGGGCTCTGGCTGACATCGCGACGGTCCGCTTCGAACGGGCCGGCCCGCGGCGGCTCTTGCGCGGCTCGAGCGTGCGCACCAGGTCGCCGGTGCCGACGAAGTCCTGCCACCTGGCCAGCACCTCGCCGCGCAGCAGCGAGCCGTTCCTGACCGCCTCGTCGTGCTCGGCCAGTGCCGCCGCGTACGC
Source organism: Streptosporangiaceae bacterium (assembly GCA_036391235.1). GTDB lineage: Bacteria > Actinomycetota > Actinomycetes > Streptosporangiales > Streptosporangiaceae > Chersky-822. The sequence continues at coordinate 4,891 of DASWAH010000251.1, read as the reverse complement.
GGCGTCGGCCGCGCCACGAAGCTCGGCGCCCAGCGCGAGCTGGGTCTCGGCCTGCTGAGCCAGAGCGGGCAGCCGCTGCTCGAACGAGTCGAGCACGCCAGACATGGTCTGGGTCAAGATCGCGATCCGCCGCTCGTCCTGCCGCGCGGTGTCCTCCAGGAACGCCCGGACCGGGGCCGATACCTCGGCCGGGAGCTGAGCGTCGGTCACCACGGTCTCCGGTATGACGAACCTGGCCACCGTGCCGAGCCCGTTGGCGTCGAGCATCGCGCCGAAGTGGTCAGCGAGCTGCGCGCCGCCCGCCGGCGGGACTCTGGACAGGACGATGCCGAGCGAGGCGCCGCGGTCCCTGGCGTCCTTCAGCAGCTCCCAGACCGCCGCGTCGGCATACCGGCGGGCGGTGGTCACGAACATCCACAGGTCGGAGGCGTCCAGGAACTGCCGGGCGAACTGGCGGTGCGCGGCCACCACCGAGTCGATGTCCGGGGTGTCCAGCAGCGCGACCCCGCGCGGGATGCCTTCGCTGGTGGCCAGGACCAGCAAGCCGTCCCGGCCCGGCCGGGCCAGGCCCTCCTGCCGCACCCTGGGCAGCGTCGGCAGGAAGACGTTCTCGGCGAACCAGCCGGCGTCTTCCGGGTGGCAGGCCAGTACCGGGCTGTTCGTGGTCGGCCGGCGGATGCCGGTCGCGCTCACCTGGCTCCCGGCAATGCTGTTCAGCAGCGTGGACTTACCCGCACCGGTCGAGCCGACCATGGCGATCAGGATCGGCGCTCCCGACTGGCGCAGCCGGGGCAGCAGGTAGTCGTCGACCTGGCTGATCACCTGCTGCCGTTCGGCCCTGACCGCCTCGATGCCGGGATAGTCCAGCAGCAGCTGCATCCGGCCGACCGCGTCGCGCACCGTCAGCAGGGCGGACTCCAGCCTCCTGGCGTCCACCCTGACATGCGGCTCGGCGGCGCCCTCGGAACTCCCGGGACCCGGCGGCCCGGCCTGCCCCGCAGCCGCGGGCGGGCGCGCAGAAGCGCTCGCGGGGCTCATCCCCCCGCCCCAAGGCGACGATGCGGGAGCCACTTGCTGTCTCTCTTTCTTGCCCGCCTGCACGGCGTCGCAGAAGGCGCCATGACGTAATTGTGCGCCGTCATCGCAGGCTACCGCCGAGAATGACTAAATCGATACCTTGGGCGATACGGTACTTTTGCCCGATTCGACTCCGGCCGCGGCCAGCAAGGCCTGGCAGGCCGCCGCGGCGACCGCGGGACCGCCCTTCTCCGACACGTTGATCAGCGCCGGCAGGCCGCTGTCCCGCAGCACCTTCTTCGCCTCGACGGCGGCGATGAACCCGGCCGGCAACGCGATTACCAGGGCAGGCTGAACGTTCCTGGACAAGATCTCGTAGATGGCCAGCGGCTCGCTGCCGACCACCCAGACGGCCCCGGGCCCGGCCTCGCCGTGCGCCAGCCGCACCGCGGCGGCCGCCCGCGAGATGGCCGCCGTCCTGGCCAGCCGCTCGGTCAGGGACTGGCCGGCCTTGCAGATCACCGCCTCGCCGCTGATCCCGGCCGTGGTCATCGGAGTGTCCGCGACGACCGGAGCGCCCCGGGCCAGTACCCCGCACGCTGCTTCCAGCCACGGCTCCGAGCAGACCAGGTCCCGCGCGTACCCGGGGTCGGCGCTGGCCAGGATGACCCGCTCGGTCAGCGTCCTGGTCAGGCCGGGCAGCCCGGTGAGGTCGACGCGTGAGCGCAGAGCCTGGAGTTCCGGATCGAGGGCCTCGCCGTCTGCTGACCGGTCCGTCTCGTGGTCACCGTCCCGCCAGCTCACCGTTTCAGGATGGCACAGCGGCCGGCCGCCCGCCCGGGCATCGCCGCACGCTGAGCCGAGCCGGCCAGCCCGGCCCCGGATCACCGGCCGGCCGGTACACTGGCGTGGCATCTGCGCGCGCCCGGCGGGTTTGAGGGACCGGCACGGATGCCGCCCGGCCGCCGCAGCGCGATCGCCGCACCGCGGCAGCCACGGTACGGGCACGTTGGGCCGGGTAAGTTCGTTCAACCTACTCGGGGCACATCCGCCACGTGGGTGGCCAGAACTCTCGGAGACAGCCAAGTGACTTCCCGTCAGAGCCGCGCCGGCCGCGAGGCGATCGACAACGACGCGATCGATGCCGCCGCCGTCGAGGCGTTCACCAGCCAGTACGGCGCCCGCGCGACCGCGCTGCCCCCGCTGGCGATCGTGATCGCGGCCTACAACGAGGAAGGCGCCATCGGCGCGGTGGTGGAGCACCTGCCGCCCGAAATCGCGGGCCAGCAGCTCGCCACCATCGTGGTGTCCGACGGTTCCTCCGACGGCACCGTCAAGGAAGCCGACGCCGCGGGCGCGCTGGTCTGCGATGTGCCGGTGAACCGCGGTCAGGGGGCGGCCCTGCGGCTCGGCTACCGGCTGGCGCGCGAGGGCGGGGCCCAGTACATCGTCACCACCGACGCCGACGGGCAGTACAACCCGGCCGAGATCCCCGACCTGCTGGCCCCGATCCTGGCCGGCGAGGCCGACTTCGTCTCCGGCTCGCGCACCCAGGGCAGCGAGGAGACCAAGGACCCGGTGCGCAAGCTCGGCGTGCGGGTGTTCGCGCTGACGATCAGCGCGCTGACCGGCCAGCGGGTCACCGACCCCTCGTTCGGGCTGCGCGCCATGCGGGCTGAGGTCACCGGAGCGGTGCTGCTCGAGCAGCCGCAGTATCAAGCCGCGGAACTCCTCATCGGGGTACTCGCGCACGGATACCGGGTGACCGAGCGGCCGGCCACGATCCACAAGCGCAAGGTCGGGCAGAGCAAGAAGGGCCACAACGCCCTCTACGGGCTGTACTTCGCCCAGGTGATCGGCGGGACCTGGTGGCGCGAGCGCCGCCGCACCCGCCAGGCGCGCTAACGCGAGACGTCGTCCTCGTCACTGCCCTGCGCCACCGCGACCGGCGACAGCGACTCGGCCTCGATCGCGACGTCCTTGGCGCCGCGGTCAGCGAACAGTACGTAGTGGAAGATCAGGAACCTGGTCACGAAGGTCAGGCAGTTCGCCAGGAAATACACGCCGCCGACCACGAGAAAGTGCCTGGGCCCGTGGGCGCCGGTGACGCGCGCGATGTACAGGCCGAGCTTGGTCGCCAGGCCGAGGATCAGCCAGGCTCCGGCCGAGACGATCCAGAACGGTATGGTCTCGCGCAGCACGTCGGGGCGGCCCTTGCGGCGCCAGGCCCACCGGCTCAGCACATAGCTGACCAGCGCGCCGACGGCGGCGGCGGTGACGCCGGAGACCCCGCCGGTCCAGTGCAGCACCTCGGTGAACAGGAAGAGCGCCATCTCGCTCGCGCCCAGCGAGGCGATGGCCACCACCACGAACCTGACGAACTGAGTGCCGAGCCTGGTACGCAGGCGGTTGCCCAGCCCGGCGGGTAGCTTGTCGATGACGCTGCGCATAGACGTCCTTGCTGCACGAAGACATGCTGATCATGGACACGTATACAGTACGGGAACCGGTGGTGCCGCAGACGGCAACGCCCGCGAAATGAGCGCGCCCGTCCCCTGGCCGGCCTTCCCGACTGGCAACCCGGCAGCGTTACTACCCCGTGTGCGATCGTTGATGCAGGCCCGCGGATGTCAGGAGTCCAGACAGTGAAGATCTTGATTCTCGGCGGCGACGGCTACCTCGGCTGGCCGACCGCCCTGCATCTGTCCGAGGTCGGCCACGAGGTGGCCGTGCTGGACAATTTCGCCCGCCGCGGCTACGACTTCGAGATGGGCGTCGATTCCCTGGTGCCGATCGAGACCCTGCAGGCCAGGATCCGGGTCTGGCGGAACCTGACCGGCCGCGAGATCGGCTGCTATGTCGGCGACCTGACCGATGCCGACTTCACCAATCACGTCGTGCGCGACTTCGGGCCGGACACGATCGTCCACTTTGCCGAGCAGCGGGCCGCCCCTTACTCGATGGTGGACCGCAAGCACGCGGTGTACACGCAGGTCAACAACGTCGTCGGCACGATGAACGTGCTGTACGCGATCGCCGAGATCAACCCGGACATCCACCTGGTCAAGCTAGGCACGATGGGCGCCTACGGCGAGCCCAACATCGACATCGAGGAGGGCTGGCTGGAGATCGAGCACAAGGGCCGCAAGGACCGGGTGCTGTTCCCCAAGCGGCCGGGGTCGTTTTACCACCTGTCCAAAGTGCACGACAGCCACAACATCGAGTTCGCCTGCCGGATCTGGGGCATCAGGGCAACCGACCTGAACCAGGGCATTGTCTACGGCCAGCAGACCCCGGAGACGGCCAGGGACGACCGGCTGGCGACCAGGTACGACTACGACGCCGTGTTCGGCACGGTGCTGAACCGGTTCGTGATCCAGTCGGTGCTCGGCCTGCCGCTGACCGTCTACGGCAGCGGCAGTCAGGTCCGCGGCATCATCGAGATCAGGGACACGGTCCGCTGCCTGCAGCTGGCCTGCGAGAAGCCCGCCGACAAGGGTGAGTTCCGGGTGTTCAACCAGATGACGCAGTCGCTGTCGATCTCGGCGATGGCCGAGACGATCGGCCGGGTCAGCCCGGACAAGGTCCGCATCGAACACCTGGACAACCCGCGGGTGGAGGAGGAGGGCCACCACTACAACGTGGTGCACTCCGGCCTGGTCGAGCTCGGTCTCGACCCGCACCTGCTGTCGGACACGCTGATCGAGTCGCTGTTCGAGATCACCAAGCGGTACGCCCACCGGGTCAGGCCCGAGGCGATGGTGCCGACGGTTGACTGGCGGCACGCCGCCAGCCAGATCGGGCTCTGATACCCAGGGGGACGACCCCCTGGAACCCCCGATGCGGGCGCTTCAAGGCGGCGCCTTCCCTCCTC
>DASWAH010000250.1:0-7645 GCA_036391235.1 Streptosporangiaceae bacterium | reverse complement strand
CGCCGGGCGCTGCGCCGGCTGCGGCGGTACCGAAGAAGACGCCGGCCCGCTCGCCCGGCAGGCCGGCGCCGCCAGCGAAGCCCGCGCCGGCCAGGGCGCGGGCGGCGGTCTCCAGCGCGAGCCAGTGGGCCGGGTCGGTGCTGGCGAAGTCGGACTTCGATACGCCGAACGCGAGTCGGTCGAAGCGCCAGCCCTCGATCAGCGCGGCGCGCGTGCTGTACGTGGCATCGGCGGCGTCCCGGTCCTGGCTGTAGTAATCGGTGAGATCGACCCGCTCGGGCGGAATCCGGCGGAACGCCCGGCGGCCGTGCACGACCGCGTCGAGCAGGGCCGCCGGGTCGTCGGCATCGGGGTAGCGGCAGGCGAGTCCGACCACGGCGATCGCCGGTCGCCCCGGCGGCGCGATGGCCGCCTCGTCGTGTGTCACCTGGACCGCCGGATGGCCGGGCGAACGTTCGCGACATTACCGGGACGACAATGTGCCGTGTCCGGTGCAATTCCTTTCTCAAAGGCTCGCAGCCTCGGCAGAACGAAATGCCGAATATCCATCATTCCCCCGAATGCGGACCGTATCCCCGAGTCCTGACGAGCCCGGAGCAACCCCCGTATGCCCAGCTCAGCCGGTCATAGCGAACGCCGAACAGGACGGTAAGCGGTCTGTTCGCGTGCTGGCCCGCTGCCACCGCAACCGACTACAGCAGGCCATTATCGGCGCGCGCACGGCCATGGTCAACGCCGATTAACACGTTGCCCGGAAAACATCGAGCACGGCAATTGCGCGGTAATGCGGGCACGCCGGGAAACGAGCGAAGGGACAGCCGGCCCGGCCGGGACAGAGGGCCATCCTGAGCTAACTGTGATGACGCCCCCGCACGCGGTGGGATATCCTGTGCCCGTGCGTTGCACCATGCTGCTCCTTAGTTAGCCGCGCCGACCGTACTGGCTCGTTGGCGCGGCTGCCCCTCGTGATCGAGGGGCCTTTTGTTTAGGAGCCATCGGTCCGCTCAGCAGTGCATCAAGGACAGCGCCCATCAGTGACAGCGCCAATCGCGAGGAACCAATGACAGCCGTGCAGAACGCGGAGGCGGCGGCCACGGGCCGCCCGCAGTCGGCGCAGGCCGACCCGCAGCAAGACAGATGGGATCCACGGTCGGTCCAGGACAAATGGCTGGCCGTGTGGGACAAGCTGGCCCTGTTCGACGCCAGCGACGACCCGGGTGACGCCCGCCCTCGTACCTACGTGCTCGACATGTTCCCCTACCCGTCGGGTGACCTGCACATGGGCCACGCGGAGGCCTACGCCGTGGCCGACACGATCGCGCGGTATTACTTCCAGCGCGGGCACAACGTGCTGCACCCGATCGGCTGGGACGCGTTCGGCCTGCCCGCCGAGAACGCCGCGATCAGGGGCGACTCGCACCCGGCGGACTGGACGTACAAGAACATCGAGACCCAGGCCGCCTCGTTCCGCCGCTACGCGCTGTCGTTCGACTGGACCAGGCGGCTGCACACCTGCGACCCCGAGTACTACCGGTGGACTCAGTGGCTGTTCCTGCGGCTGTACGAGCGGGGCCTGGCCTACCGCGGTGACGGGTACGTGAATTGGTGCCCCAAGGACCAGACCGTGCTGGCCAACGAGCAAGTCGTCGACGGCCACTGCGAGCGGTGCGGCACCGAGGTGGTCCGCCGGACGCTGACCCAGTGGTACTTCAAGATCACCGAGTACGCTGACCGGTTGCTGGCCGACATGGAGCCGCTGGAAGACAGCTGGCCCGACCGGGTGCTGCTGATGCAGCGGAACTGGATCGGCCGCAGCGAAGGCGCCGAGGTGCAGTTCGCGATCGAGGGCTCCGAGCAGCCCGTGACCGTGTTCACGACCAGGCCGGACACGCTGTACGGAGCGACGTTCTTCGTGGTCGCGGCCGACTCGCCGCTGGCCGAGGAGCTGTGCCTGGAAGAGCGGCGGCCCGAGCTGGCCGCCTACCTGACCGATGTGCGCAAGCTGACCGACATCGAGCGGCAGTCGGCTGACCGGCCCAAGACCGGCGTGTTCCTGGGGCGGCACGCGATCAACCCGGTCAACGGCGAGCGCATTCCGGTCTGGGCCGCCGACTACGTGCTGCCGGACTACGGTACCGGCGCGATCATGGCGGTGCCCGCGCACGACCAGCGTGACCTGGACTTCGCGCGGGAGTTCGGCCTGCCGGTCCGTGTCGTCGTGCAGACCGATTTGCCCGACCCCGGGGTCACCGGGCAGGCCACGCCGGGCGACGGGATGCTGGTCAACTCGGGTCCGCTGGACGGGATGAACAAGGCCGAGGCCATCGCGGCGATCACCGGGATCCTGGCCGGAAAGGGCCTGGGCCGGGCCGCGGTGAGCTACCGGCTGCGCGACTGGCTGGTGTCCAGGCAGCGGTTCTGGGGGGCGCCGATCCCGATCGTGTACTGCGAGTCGTGCGGCGAGGTCCCGGTGCCGGACGACCAGCTGCCGGTCCTGCTGCCTGACCTGCGCGGCCAGGACCTGGCCCCGAAGGGCACCTCACCGCTGGCCGCCGCGACCGACTGGGTGAACACCCAGTGCCCGAAGTGCTCAGGCCCGGCCCGCCGGGACACCGACACGATGGACACCTTCGTCGACTCGTCCTGGTATTTCCTGCGGTACTGCTCGCCTGGCTACACCGGCGGTCCGTTCGAGGTGGACTCGGTGCGCCGGTGGTGCCCGGTCAACCTGTACGTCGGCGGCGTCGAGCACGCCATCCTGCACCTGCTGTACAGCCGGTTCTTCACCAAGGTGCTGTACGACATGGGCATGGTCGACTTCACCGAGCCGTTCACCAGCCTGATCAACCAGGGCCAGGTGATCAACCAGGGCAAGGCGATGTCGAAGTCGCTGGGCAACGGGGTCGACCTGGGCGTTCAGCTGGCCGCGCACGGGGTCGACGCGATCCGGCTGACGATGCTGTTCGCGAGCCCGCCGGAGGACGACATCGACTGGGCCGACGTGCGGCCCGAGGCGTCGGTGAAGTTCCTGGGCCGGGTCGTGCGGATCGCCACCGAGGCGGGCTCGGCCAGCGCGGCGAGTGCCCCGGCTTCTGCTGATGCGGTGGCCGCGGGCGACGGTGCGCTGCGCCGGGTAACGCACAAGACCATCGAGGAAGTCACCAGGCTGATCGAGGCGGCCAGGCTGAACGTGGCGGTCGCGCGGCTGATGGAGCTGGCCACCGCGACCAGGCGGGCGATCGACGCCGGGCCAGGACCCGGCGACCCGGCGGTGCGCGAGGCCGCCGAGACGCTGACCGTGCTGCTGTCGCTGTTTGCCCCGTACACCGCCGAGGAGTGCTGGGAGCTGCTGGGGCACGCGCCCTCCGTAGCCAAGGCGGGCTGGCCCGCGGCCGACCCGGCGCTGCTGGTTGAAGACCAGGTGACCTGCGTGGTCCAGGTCAACGGCAAGGTGCGGGACCGGCTGGAGGTCGCGCCCGGCATCGCGGAGGACGACCTGCGCGACCTGGCCCTGGCCGCACCGGGCATCGTCAGGGCCCTGGACGGGCGCGGCGTCGCCAAGGTCATCGTGCGGGCGCCGAAGCTGGTGAACATCGTCCCGGCGGGCTAGCGCGTGGCGAGCGGTGGCCGGCCGGCGAGGGCAGTACGGCCGGCCACCGCTGCGTCTTTGGCGGTGCCGCGGTCAGACGCGGCGGAGCACCGCGACGACGCGGCCCAGGATCTCGGCCTCGTCCCCGGGAATCGGGGTGTAGGCGGGGTTGTGCGGCATCAGCCAGACGTGGTCGCCTGATCGCTTGAAGGTCTTGACGGTCGCCTCGCCGTCGATCATCGCCGCGATGATGTCGCCGTTCTCGGCGACCGGCTGCTGACGCACCACAACCCAGTCGCCGTCGACGATCCCCGCGTTCACCATCGAATCGCCGACCACCTTGAGCAGGAACAGCGTTCCCTCGCCGACCAGCTGGCGCGGCAGCGGGAAGATGTCCTCGATGGCTTGCTCCGCGAGAATGGGCCCGCCAGCCGCAATCCGGCCGACGACCGGAACGTAGGCGGCTTCCTGAGACGTGATGTCCATCGGCGTGTCGTCTTCGAAACCAGGTTCGGGTCGCACGGCCGGATGGCCCGGCAGCCTGACCTCAACGGTTCGCGGGCGGCCCGCATCGCGGCGCAAGTAACCCTTGTTCTGCAACGTGGACAGCTGGTACGAGACGCTCGACGTGCTGGTCAGCCCGACCGCCTCGCCGATCTCGCGCATCGAGGGCGGATAGCCGCGGCGCTGCACGGAATCGCGGATGACCTGCAATACCTTGCGCTGCCGCCACGTCAGGACGTGATCAGGATCTGGCTGGTCAGGCAGGTCAGGGACCGGAACCGGCACGCTGCCCTTGGGTTTGCGGCCCGGCTTGCCGCGCGGCTTGCCGGTGGCAGCGGAGGTAACTGAGCCGTCTCCAGGCGGGTCGCCGGCAATACCAGCGGTGCGCGGTCTGGCTCCGCCTTCCTCGGTGTCATCACTCATGCGGACCTCCTGGCCGATAGCTGATGTCAAGCCCGACGGTAGTGGTTCTGGCCGATCAGATCAAACATCTGTTCGACCGATCTGAAAAGTGTCGGACCCCTGCGGTATAACACGATCGTATCTTCGTTCGATCGAACGTTACTTTGATCGAACAGGGATACTATCGAACTGCCGTTCGTAATGAGGGGATGGGAACATGGGTGACAGCAGCGCGGCCGAGGCCAAGCTCGAGGCGGCTCTCAGGCCTGAAATCAGCGTCATGCGCGCTCGCACGTCCTACCCCCGCCGGCATCGGCCGGTGCTGACGGCGTTGCCCGGCGGCGCAGCCCGGCCTGCAGAGGACGAGGCGGCCGGCGCGCCGCGAGCCGGCCGGGCGGGAGTTCCTCTCGACATGCCTGGCCCGGGTGCTGACGGCTCGGGCGCACAGGATCAGGGTGCCTGGCCGGGCACGGGAACGGCCAGGATCGTCCGCTCCTCGGCCTCCTTCGCCGCGGCCAGGACGATCCGCACCGCGTCGTCGGCCGGGTTCCGCGCGCAGGCCCGTCCGGCGGCCGGCCAGGCGCGGGGCCGAGGCGCGGTCAGCCAGACCAGGGTGATCAGGCCGGCCTGGCCGGTCACCGGCGGCGGTGCGGCCGGCCGCACGGCTCGCCCGGCCGGCCAGGCCAGCCGCGGCGGCGACGGCCTGAGCCGTCAGGCCCGGGTCCCGGCGCCGGTCCGGCTGACCAGGCGTGGCCGGATCGTCGTCAGCGTGCTGGCCGGGTTGGCTGTTGTCAGTGCCGCGGCGCTGATCTGGCTGGCGGTCACCGGACAGGCGCAGGCCGCCAGCAAGGCGGCCCGTGTTCCGGCCGGCGGTCAGGGCATGGTCAAGGTCGTCGTTCGCCCCGGCCAGACGCTGTGGGCCATCGCCGAGAAGGCGGACCCCTTGGCCGATCCGCGCCTCGTCATCCAGCAAATCGTCGACGACAATGCGCTGAGCGGCACATCGGTGAGGGCGGGCCAGGTGCTCTGGGTGCCGCGCGGCTGAACGCGGGCGGCGGATCGGCGCCGGGCAGGACTTCTCCCGTCAGGCCTGGGCGCCGAACTCGGCGGCCACGCGCTTGGGCACGACCATGCGCCACGCGTCGATGATGAACTCGCGGGCCTCGTCCGGGCTCAGCGTCGTCATCCGCGCGTCGATCCACTGGTACCGCTGATCGCCCGGGTGTTCGAGCAGGAACCGGTCAGGCTGGGCCTGGATCAGCGCCGCCCGCTCCTCCCGCGGAAATCCGAACCCGAGGATCGTCTCGTCGGGGGAGACGGTCGCGAACACGATGCGGCCGACGCGGAACTTGACGTAGTCGCGGATGAGGTGCTCGCTCGTGCGCGGCAGGGCCAATGCCCACCCGCGAACCTCGGCCAGGGTGACCCCCTGTCCGTGCCCTGGAGCGGACGCGGCCGGCAACGTCAGGCTTCTTCTGACAGCAGCCAGTGCTTGCCGATGGATGCGAACCAGCGGTCCTGCCCGGTCTGCGGGTCCTGCGCGACCGGGGCCACGGACATCCGGGTAATGGTGTGCTGACCGCCGTTCATGTCGGTGTACAGCAGGTCGATGGTCACCGGATTGCGGTTGGCGGCCGCCTTGGCGAACTCGGTGAACACCGTCTCGTCCGGATCTCTGAGCGCCCCCTGCCAGAAGCCCACGCCGCCTGGCGGCACGTACAGGGACCTGGTCAGGCCCCTGAACTCCTCGACCGGCGGGTGCCCGTCGACGCCGGTAACGCGCTGGGGCGTCGGATACCACCCTTGCAGGATCGCGATGCCACTCCCGACATTCCGGACGCTGAAAGCGAGGTAGATCGCCGGGTTGTCGTCGTCAGGATCGGAGACGTCGAACGCCGCCTGCGGGCCTTCCAGGCGCACCCAGTGCTGGTCGGCGAAGCCGATTTTCTGCATGGGATCGCCGATCTGCGCGTTTACCAGGACCGGCCGGAGGTTGGCGAGCAGCGACTTCTCGGCCACCCGCGATGCCCGGTTGGCCGAGCGGGTCGAGGCGAAGGTGGCGACGGCCAGGACGAGGGTTCCCCCGGCGGTCAGCGCGGAGGCGAGGGTGTTGGCGTCCATGGACCTATTCTCCCCGGGCCGCGCAAATTCGGTCCGCGACGGCCGGCCGTGATGTGGCCTCGGCCCGGCTCCGGCAACCGCGGCGCGCCGAGGCGGCGGCCGGCGCTGGTGTGCGCGGCCGGCGCTGAGGGAACGGACATCGCCAGGGGGGAGTGATCCGCATGACAGTTACGGCATGGCGTTTTGCCGGCACCGAAGGCGCGGACCAGGCGGTGTTGCGCCTGAAGCGCCTGCACTCGCAGGAACTCATCGACGTCCAGGACGTCGCAGTGGTCCGCTGGCCCGAGTACGCGTCGGCGCCAACCGCCCAGGAGCACCTGACCGCCGAGGGCAGCAAGGTCACCTCGATGATGAACAAGCTGACCAAGGGGGCCATCGACCGGTCGATGATCGAGTCGGTAAAGGGGGACCTCAGTCCAGGCAGTTCGGCGCTGGTGCTGCGCAGCTCGGGCGCCATCGTCGACACGGTGGCGCAGGAGTTCGCCGGCGAGCAGATGGAGCTGATCCGCTCCGACCTGTCCGTCCAGGAACAGGACCGGGTACGGGCGATCTTCGATCACCCGGCCGGCCAGGACGGCACGAACCAGCATCCGGGCACCCCTAGCTAGGACAGCGGCCTTACCGGACTTTACGGGTAGGGTTATCGCGTTATAGCGCCAGTAACTCCACCCAGCGATTCCGGTAGGGCGCGGTTAGGCGCGGTCGGGTCCGGTTGGGCGCGGTCGGGTCCGGTGGGCGCGGCCGAGGCCGGTTGGGTTCGGTTGGGCGCGGCCGGGTCCGGTGGGCGCGGCGAGGCCGGCCGACCTCATGGGGCGGGCCGGTGAGCGTGGCTGCGGGCCGGTGAGCGTGGCTGCTGGCCGTCAGGGGGCCGGGCGTTCCATCCAGCGGTCGGGTGCGAGCAGGTCGCCGTAGCCGTGGCGGCGGTACAGGCTGCGGCCAGGCGTGGCCATCAGCAGCTGCCTGACCCCGGCGACCTCGGGGTGCCCGACCGCCGTCGTGACCAGGAAGGAGCCCGCCCCGGCGCCGCGA
>DASWAH010000249.1:0-5300 GCA_036391235.1 Streptosporangiaceae bacterium | reverse complement strand
GTGCACTACCTCGACCTCGCGGCCGGGCTGGCCGACCCGCCGCCGTCTGACCCGATCCCGCTCACCCTGGTGCGCCGGGTCCTGGACGGCCTGCTCGGCCAGGGCTTGCCGCTGGACGCCGACGATGAGACGTATGCGCTGAAGGGCACCGGCCGGGTCGCGCTGACCGAGGACGACCGGGCAGCCCTGGGCCCGGCGGCCAGCCGCTTCCCGCTGTTCGGGTAGGTTCAGGCGATCGACAGGAGGACGACTCGTGACCAACTCGCACGCGCCGGGGCAGGCCGGCTCGCCGGCCACCGTCTACCGGGCCCAGGAGCAGGACAAGCCGTGGGGTCGTGAACAGATCTTCGCGGCCGCCGAGGGCAAGTACGTCGGCAAGATCATTCATGTCACCGCCGGGCACTCGCTGAGCCTGCAGTACCACGAGCGCAAGGACGAGACCATGTTCATGATCTCCGGTGAAGCGGAGATCCAGTTCGGGCCGGTGCACGGCGAGCTGACCACCCGCCGGTTCGCTCCAGGCGAGGTGATCCACCTCCCGGCCATGACCGTGCACCGGGTTACCGCGATCAGCGACCTTGTCTTCGCCGAGTCCTCGACCGCGCACGTCGGCTGGCGCGAAGACGTGGTGCGCCTGGAGGACTCTTACGGCCGGAGCGGTACGACCGCGCCCTAGCGGCCCGCCAGCCGGGCCAGCAGCGGCCGGAAGTGCGCGAGCTCCGGCGCGCAGGCCTGCGGGTCCTTGGCCCCGTCATCCCAGCGCCGCAGCTGGCAGGCATCGGCGGCATACGGGCTGGCCGCAAACTCCGCGCACTCCGGCTCGCTCATCGGGCCGCCCTGGACGCCGAGGGTGTAGACCGACGCCGGGGACAGCGTATCCGCGTAACCGGGCTCGGTGGCACACAGGTAACGCTTGGCCGCCACGTGCAGCCGCACCGGCTCGGTCACCTCGGGCCCGAACCACTGGGCCAGCCAGCCGGCCCCGGAATCGCCGTGCCGGTTGTCGGTCCCGGCCATCAGCTGGTGCCCGCTCACCGTTCCCGTGAAGTGACCCACGTCGTGCAGCAGCGCGGCCGCGATCAGCGCATCGCCCGCACCCGCCTGCTCGGCCAGCCACGCGGCCTGCAGCATGTGCGACGCCTGGGTGACCGCCTCGCCCAGGTACTCGCTGCCTCCCTCGGCCTCGAACAGGGCCTCGATCGCGGCGACCGGGTCCGCGCCTCCCGAACTGCTCATGCGGTCTGCTCCGATCCGGCCCCGCGGCCCCGGCGGTGCAGCACCGCGGCGGTCGACTCGATGCCGTCCAGGTCCGCATAGCAGCCTTGCAGGTGCCGGTGACCAGCATCTGACCCGGCGGTGAACGCCGTGCGAGCGTGCAGGATCCTGGTGTTGTCGAATACCACGCAGTCCCCTGGCCCGAGCCTGAAGGTCAGCATCAGCTCAGGCCTGGCCAGGATCGCGGCGAAGGCACGGTAGGCCTGATAGAACCGGTTCGCGTCGGCCGGGCCGGCCCCGTCACCCAAGGACAGCGGTTGCATCGACCGGTGGTTATACCTGATCTGGGTGACCTGGCCACGTGGGTCGAGGCTGATCATCGGCGCGGTCGCGGTGAGCTCGGCGGTCGCGTCGGCGTAGCGGAACGTGACCGGTGTCGCGGTGAGCAGGCCGAAGGCGGCGGGCTGCTCGGCCCGCAGCAGGCTCGCCGCGGCGAAGCCGTCCACCAGGCCGGAGTCGCCGCCCTGGGCCGCGCTGGTCAGGCAGTGCAGCAACTGCACGGTCGGCACCGGGTCCCGGTACGGGTTGTCGGTGTGCGGGCCGATGGCCAGCGCGGAGAAGGCCAGGTTGGCCGGGTCCACCACTACCCGGACGTCGAACAGGCGGCCGTAGTTGGTCTCCCTGACGAACCCCATGCTCTGAGCGACCGCGAGCACGCTGCCGGGCGCGGCCGGCACCTCCCGCAGCAGCACGAACCCATCGGTCAGCACCCGGCTCAGGCAGGCGGCCCGGTAGCCGTCGTCGGCCAGGTAGCGCGGCCAGCGGGCCTCGGGCGGGCCGTCGGGGAAATCGGCCGCGGCCCACAGCCGCTTGGCCGCCTCGGTCCGCGGGGCCGGCCGGTTCGCCTGCGCCGCCCGGGCCAGCCAGGCGCCGTCGAAAGTGCCCCGGTGGCCGTCAGGGCCGAACGTCACGGCGACCGCATCGCCGTCCGGCTCGACCGCGGTGACCTCGCTGCGCTCCGGCAGATCGGCAATGGCGACCAGCCGCTGGCCGGAGACCGGATCCAGGCACGAGCTGCACTGGCAGTTGGCCCGCAGCCAGGACGCGGGCAGGTCATACGGCGACGGCGGCCGGGCGGGGCTTGAGATGACCGATCACCACCATCGCGCGGGCGGGCGCCGCGGCTTCAGCTTAGATCCGGCCGGTCTCGGTGACGGCCGCGGTCCTGGCCGTCCGCGACACCGAGCCAGCGCCCGCGATCCTCGCCGCGAGCAGCACCGGGATGATGGTCAGCACGATCACGAACGTCACCACAGCGTTGACCTCGGGCAGTTGCTGGCCAAGCCGCAGTTGCCCGAAGATCCAGATCGGCAGGGTGTTCTGCGCCCCCGAGGTGAAGACGGTCACCACGACCTCGTCGAACGACAGCGCGAAAGCCAGCAGCGCGCCCGAGATCAGCGCGGTGACCACCTGCGGCAGGGTCACGTAGAGCTGGGTTTGCCAGCCCCTTGCGCCCAGGTCCATCGAGGCCTCGGCAAGCGAGCCCGGCATCCGGCGCAGCCGCGCGATCAGGTTGTTGAACACCATCACGATGCAGAACGTCGCGTGCCCGACCACGATCGTCCACAGCGACAGCTGGATGCTGGTAAACGCGAAGAAGGAGTTCAGCGCGAGCCCGGTGACGATGCCCGGCAGCGCGATCGGCAGCACCAGCAGGAACGAGATCGCGTCCTTGCCGAAGAAGCTGAACTGGCGCAGTGCGTAGGCCACGGCCGAGCCGAGCACCAGCGCGATCGCGGTCGCCAGCAACCCGACCTTGACCGACAGCAGCAGCGCGGACCTGACCTGCGGGTCATGCCAGGCGACGGAGAACCAGTGGACGGTAAATCCCTGGATCGGCCAGCTCTCCACCGTGGCCGGGTCGAACGCGTACAGGATGATCAGCAGGATCGGCAGGAACAGGAACAGCAGCACCAGCGCGACCCACAGCCGCAGCGCGATCCGCACGCCCGTCGGCTCCATCACAGCTCCCGGAACGCGCCGAGGGCTCGCGCCCCGAGCAGGTAGCAGATCATGATCGCGATCGGCACGATAGCCATCGCGGCGCCGAGCGGGACGTTGTTGGACAGGAAGCTGGTGTAGGCGACCGACCCGATGAAGACCGAGTTGGTGCCGCCGAGGAGTTCCGGCGTGATGTAGTCACCGAGCGTCAGCGAGAACGTGAAGATCGAGCCGGCCACGATGCCGGGCAGGGCCAGCGGCAAGATCACCGAGCGGGTCGTCCGCCAGCTCCGGCCGCCCAGGTCCTGGGAGGCCTCGATCATGGACCCGGGGATCCGGTCCAGGGCGGCGTAGACCGGGATCACCATGTAGGGCAGCCAGATATAGCAGAACGCGATGAAGACCGCCCAGTTCGTGTTGATCAGGTTCAGCGGGCCGAGCGCGATCTTGCCTAGGCTCCAGTTCAGTACCCCGTCCCTGGTGAACACCAGCTGCCAGGCGTACACCTTGGCCAGGTAGCTCGCCCAGAGCGGCAGCAGGATCGCCACGTACAGGAAGGTCTTGGCCCGCCCGGACGCGACCCTGGCCATGAAATAGGCGAACGGGAATGCGATGATCCCGTCCACTACGGTCACGCCCGCGGCCATGCCCACGGTCCGCAGGATCACGGACCGGTAGGCCGGGTCGCTGAACAGCGTGCTGAAGTTACCGGTGTTCCAGACCCGCTCCAGGCTGCCGGTGAACGCGTTGGTCTGCCAGAACGCGGTGATCAGCAGCACCACCAGGGATGCCAGGTAGATCACCAGGAACCAGGCCAGCGGCGGGGTCAGCAGCAGCGTGGCCCGGGCCCACGGACGCCGCCACAGGACTGCGCTGACCCGCGCCCACGGGCCTGGTTCGGTCCCTACTTGACCTGGGTATTCCACGCGGTCACCCACTGGGAGTACGGCACGCAGTCGGCCTTGCCGTTGTCGCATGTGGCCACCGGGGTCTTCCACAGCGCGATCGAGTTCAGGTAACTCGCGGGCGCGTTGGCGTGGTACAGCGCGCACGACCCGGGCTGCAGCTTGTCCATGTAGGAGCAGGCCAGCTTGTTGTCCGGCGTTTCGCCGTAGCTGACCGCCTGCTCGGCCTGCACCTTCGGGGTGCTGATGTAGCGCATCCACATGTAGGCGCAGTTCGGGTGGGGCGCCTTGGCCGCCAGCATCCAGGTATCGGCCCAGCCGGTGGCGCCCTCGCTCGGGATCGTCGAGCCGATCGGGAACTTGGCCGCCTTCAGCGCGCTGACCTGGTACGGCCAGCCCGCCCCGACGACCACGTCGCCGTTCTTGAACGCCGAGATCTCCTGACTGGCCAGCGGCCAGTAGGACTTCAGCAGCGGCCGCTGGCTGGCCAGCAGCTTGACCGAGGCGTTGAACTGCGGCTGGGTCAGCTCGTAAGGATCGGTGATGCCCAGGCTCTTGTTGTGCGTCTTCAGGTACAGCGCGGCGTCCGCGATCTGGATCGGGTTGTCGGGCACCGTGATCTGGCCCTTGTACTGCTTGCCGTAGATGACATCCCACGACGTCGGCGCGGCCTTGAACGTCTTCTTGGAATACATCAGCACGTTCGGGCCCCACTGCAAGGAGACGCCGTAGTGCACGCCGTTGACCGTGTTGAAGGCCGGTGACTGGAACTGCGGGAAGAAGTCCTTCCAGCTCGGGATCAGGCTCATGTTGACCGGATGCGCGTCGCCGCCGTAGATGATGCGCAGGTCGGCGTCACCCGAGGACGAGACCATGTCGTACTGGCCGCCGCCGCCGTTCTGCATCAGCGCGACCATCTCGTCCGAGGTGTTCGCGTACTTGGCGTTGACCTGGCAGCCGGTCTGCTGCTCGAACGGCTTTACCCACTGCGGCTGCAGGTAGCCGGCCCAGGCGATCAGGTTCAGCTTCCCCTCGCCCTTGCCGATCTTCTTCAGCACCGGCAGGTGCGCGGTGGACACGCCCCCGCTCGGAGTACCGCCGCCGCCGGTGCTGGTGCCGCCGCCGCTGCTGCCGCATGCGGCCAGCAGTAGCGTGGCGCCGGCCACGGCCAGGCCGGCC
>DASWAH010000248.1:0-3775 GCA_036391235.1 Streptosporangiaceae bacterium | reverse complement strand
CTCTAGTGGTAATCATGCACACGCTGTCGCATTCGCGGCAGCCCTGCTCGGTGTGTCGGCCACCGTCGTCGTCCCCTCCAACGCACCCGCGGTCAAGGTCGAGGCGGCCAGATCGCGCGGGGCCAGGATCGTCGTCTCCGCCCCCGGGCTCGCAGCGAGGACGGCCGCCGTGGACGAGCTGATCGCCGAGCACGGATACACCCCGATCCCGCCGTTCGAGCACCGCGACGTGATCGCCGGCCAGGGCACGGTCGGGCTGGAGATTGCCGCCGACTGCCCGGACGCCGACCTGATCGTCTGCCCGGTGGGCGGTGGCGGCCTGATCTCCGGAGTAGCGGCCGCGGTCACCGCCGCGAACCCGGCGGCCAAGGTCGTGGGGGTAGAACCCGAGTTCGCCGCCGACGCCAGGGACTCGCTCCGGCAGGGCCGGAGAGTAGCCTGGCCCGCGGAGCAGACGGCCAGGACGATCGCCGACGCGCTGCGGGTTGACCAGGTCGGTGAGCTGGCCTGGCTGCACCTGTCCAGCCAGGTGCACGACATCGTGACCGTCTCCGACACCGAGATCAGGGCGGCCATGCGGCTGCTGGCGACCCGGGCCCGCCTGGTGGCGGAGCCGGGCGGTGCCGTCGCGGTCGCGGCGTGCCTGTTCAGGGCAGCCGAACTGCCGCCCGCCAGGAAGCGGGTGGCCATCTTGTCCGGCGGCAACGTCGATCCCGGGCTGCTCGCCGAGGTGCTGGCGGCGCCGGACGGCTCCGGCTGAGCCGCCGGCCAGGCCAGGCCAGGCCAGGACTCGGCGGGCTCCCTGACCGCGGTCAGCGGCTAGGCTGGAGGCGTTATGCGCGCGACGTTGTTCTATTCGGTACTGCGGCTTGGCCTGTTCGCCGTGGCCTTCCTCGTCTTGTACATGGCCGGTGCGCGGAGCCTGCTGCTGCTCGGCGGCGCGATCCTGATCAGCGGCGTGATCAGCTATTTCGTGCTGAGCCGTCAGCGGATCGCGATGTCAGAAGGAATCGCGCGGAAGGTGACGGGCTTCCGGCAGGGTCTCGATGCCGGCACCAGAGCCGAAGACCAGGACTAGCCAGCTAGCCAGCCGCCCGCGGTCAGCATCTTGATGATCGCCTCGGTCGCCTCGTCCCGGCCGGTTACCGACGTGTCGATGGTCAAGATGGCGTCGTCCGGCTCTTCGTACGGGTCGGAAACCCCGGTGAACTGCTTGATCAGGCCGGCCCTGGCCTTGGCGTACAACCCCTTGCGGTCGCGCCGCTCGCAGACCTCGACCGGGGTCGCGACGTGGATCAGCAAGAAGTCCCCGACCTGGGAGACCATCTGCCTGACCTGTTCCCTGGCCGCGGCGAACGGCGCGATCGGCGCGCAGATCGCGATACCGCCGTGCTTGGCGATCTCGGCCGCGACATAGCCGATCCTGGCGATGTTCAGGTCGCGGTCGGCTCGCGAGAACGTCAGGCCGGCCGACAGCAGCGAGCGGACCAGATCGCCGTCGAGCAGCGAGACCCGGCGGTCACCCCGTTCGGCCAGCAGATCACGCAGGTCGCGAGCGATCGTGGACTTGCCGGAGCCGGACAGCCCGGTCAGGAACAGCACGAAACCGCGCTCCGACCGCGGTGGCCTGGCGTGCCGCAACTCGGCCGCGACCGCGTCCGGAGCAAACCACGGCGGGATCGCCGCTCCGGTGTCGAGCATGTCGCCGAGCTGGTCGGCGGACAGGTCCTCGATCTCGGTCCCGGCTTCGATCAGCGCGAGTGGCCGCCATACGTCGGCCCGCTGGTCGTAGGCCCAGTCCCCGGCCGGCAGGACCGGGATCGGCGCGGCGGTCACCTCGAGCGAACGCGGGCCGTCGGGAACGCCGGCTCCCGGGTCGGCCAGGCCGTCGGCCATCAGGTGCGTTGCCCCGTGGGCGGCGGCGACGATGGCTGCCGCGGCCAGGTTGCGCAGCTGGTCGTCCCCGCCGGTGCCGCCGCGCTCGGCGAGCGGTACCGGGACGACCAGGGTCCCGGCCGGCAGGCTTGCGGACGCGGCCAGCACGGCCCTGATCAAGGACTCAGGCTGGCCGACTACCTCGGCCTGGCCGGCCACCATCGGCAGCAGCAGCAGCCTGGCCTTGAGCTGGCCGGCCAGGTGCTTAAGCTGGCCGATCTGGCGGCCGCCGATCGGCGCCCTGGTCGCGAAGGCCAGCACCGGCCCGTCGCCGAGCTCGGCCCTGGCCTCCGCCGGGGTGATCATGAGCCGCCTGAACGAGCCGTGCTCGACCGCGCGGTTCGCGGTCACCGGGCCGGCCAGGGTGACGCGGCCGCCGGGCTCCAGTTCGGCCCGCTCGGTGATCGTGAGTACGGCCAGCGGCGTGCCCTCGGGATCGGCGAGCAGCAGCCTGCTCGCGTCCCTGGCCACCTCGGCGTCGGTCTCCAGGGTGACCGGTACAGGCCACGCGGTGCCGTCGGCGAGGGTGGCATGTTCGGCCACGCTGGCGGCGTCGGCCCTGGTCATGAAGCCGTTCAGCGGCGCGAAGGCGCCAGACAGGATGAGCTCGAGGTCGCCGAGCTGGGCCGGGCTGAGCGTGAGCGACGGCAGCGACTCATGGCCGGCGCCCGCCTCCGCGGCCGGCGTCTGATCCGCACGATCCGGCTGGTCCTGCTCGTTGTGGGCTTGCCCGGGCACTTGCTTCCTCCGTCCGCCGCCTGCGTCGCGGCATGCCTGAGGGTACCCGCGTCCGGCAGGCCGCGAAGTGTCACCGCCCGGACGTAGACTGGTGATCTAACCCGCGTTCGAACCTGAACGCGGGCCAGTCGTGTTGCCCGCACGGGCTGCACGCGCTGGGATCCGGGGCTATCCAGAGGAAGTCATGAGCCTGACCGGCCTGCTCGCCACCGTCGCCGAGGACCCGCAGTTGCAGCGGGCGCTGCGGTATGCCGCCCTGCCCGGTGCCGACGGCGCGGAACTGGTCGCGCCGCCGGCGCTGCGGCCCGTGCTCGTCGCGGCGCTCGCCGCGGCCGGCGGTGACGAGAGCTCAGGCCAGGGAAACGGCGGGTCCGGCCCCGGCCGGTTCGTGCTCGCGGTAACCGCCACCGCCAGGGAGGCCGAGGACCTGACCAGCGCGCTGACCTCGCTGCTGCCCGACCCGCACGGCGCCGACTACTTCCCGGCCTGGGAGACACTCCCGCATGAGCGGCTGTCGCCGCGCTCGGACACCTCGGGCCGCCGCCTGGCCGTGCTGCGCCGGCTGGTCAGCCCGGAGCCCGGTGACTCGCGTTCCGGGCCGTTGCAGGTCGTCGCCACCCCGGTCCGCAGCCTGCTGCAGCCGCTGGTCGGCGGGCTCGGCCAGCTCGAGCCGGTCCGGCTGGACCAAGGCAAAGATGCCGAACTCCCCGACGTGGTGACCCGGCTGGTCGAGATCGGCTACGCCCGGGTCGAGCTGGTGCAGAACCGCGGCGAGATCGCGGTCAGGGGCGGCATTCTCGACGTATTCCCGCCGATCGAGGAGCACCCGCTGCGGGTGGAGTTCTTCGGCAGCGAGGTCGAGGAGATCCGCCCGTTCCGCGCGGCCGACCAGCGCTCGCTCGGCGAGACGACCGACTCTGTATGGGCCCCGCCGTGCCGAGAGCTGCTGCTCACCGAGACGGTGCGGCACCGGGCCAGGCAGCTCGCCAGCGAGTACCCGGGCCTGGGCGAAGTCCTCGGCAAGATGGCCGATGGCATCACGGTCGAGGGGATGGAGGCCTTCGCGCCGCTGCTCGCCGACCGGATGGAGCTGCTGCTCGAC
>DASWAH010000247.1:0-9203 GCA_036391235.1 Streptosporangiaceae bacterium | reverse complement strand
TCCTGATCCTGATCTGGGTCATCCAGATCGTGAACGCGCTCAGCCACTACAACCTGACCATGAGCTACGGGATCCAGGGCCGCGACGTCGCGACCCTGCCCTACATCCTGACCGCGCCGTTCCTGCACTTCAGCTGGAGTCACATCGAGGGCAACTCAGGGCCGCTGTTCATCTTCGGCTTCCTGGCCGCCTACCGTGGCCTGGCCAAGTTCGCCGCGGTCACCCTCATCGTCGTCCTCACCAGCGGTTTCGCGGCCTGGTTCTTTGAGGCGGCGCACAGCATCGGCGCCGGAGCCAGCGGCGTGGTCTTCGGCTACTTCGGCTACATCATGGTCCGCGGCCTGTTCGACCGGCACCTGATCGATGTGCTGATCGGCGCGGTGATGGCACTGTGCTTCGCCTACCAGTTCACCGTTCTGCTGCCGCACCAGGGCATCGGCTGGCAGGCCCACGTCGGCGGGCTGGCGGGCGGCATCGTGGCCGGCTGGCTGCTGCGGGACCGGCGGGCCAAGGCGGCCAGGAAGGCCCGCGCGGTCAGGGCGGGCGCCGCGCCGGCGACCGCGGCCGGCCCGGGCAAGGCGGTCGGCAAGGCCAAGGCAGCCGGCCAGACCACGGCAGCCGGCCAGATCGCGACCACCACCCCGTCGGGCAAGGACCTGGTCATCGATCCATCGAACCCGCGAGCCGACCTGTACAAGGAACTCGACGACCTCGGCCTCTGACCGGCCGACCGCATCACCCCGCGGTGCCCGCTGACGGCCGGCTAGCCGAACGGGGCCGGCCTGGTTCCGACCACCTGCAAGGTGTCGAGCCCGGCCGGTCCGGCGGCGAGCGGATCGGCCGAGAGTAGCGTGTGCCCGGCCGTCGGGTCGGTGCTGATGGCCAGGGCCCGCTCCAGCGGCAGCCTGGAGTGCTCGGGAGCGGACTGGCTGGTCTCGAAGCCCGTCCGGGCCGAACGCCCGCAGACCAGGCGGGCCAGCCCGGCCAGCGGTTCCAGCGCCTCGATCGGGTAGTCCGTGCCGGAGAGCAGGGCGACCCCGCGGGCCGCCAGCTCCCGGTACGGGTAGGCGGTGGCGGCCCGTCCTGGTCCCAGCGCGGCGCGGACCTCGCCCGCGTCGGTGACCGGAAACGACGGCTGGATGCAGACCGTCACGCCCAGGTCGGCGATCCGGTCGGCCAGCCCGGCCGGGATCACGCTGCCATGCTCGATCCGGGGCCGGGCCGCCGCGATCGCCGTCCGGTCACCACCCCAGGCCCGCTCGTAGGCGTCCAGCACCGACTCGACCGCCCGGTCGCCGATCGCATGCGTCGCGATCCGCCAGCCCGTCGCGATGAATGGCTCGATCCGCCTGGCCAGGGTGCCGGCGTCCTGGAAAAGGACCCCGCCGCCGGGCCGGTCGGCGAAGTCCGCGCACATCGCACAAGTGCGCGGCACCAGCCAGCCGTCGGCGTAGTACTTGATGCCCTCGAGCCGCAGGTACCCTCCGCAGGCAGCCCGCCGGTCCTGGAGTTCTGACTTACTGGTGGTTTCGGCGAGACCGCTGGCCAGGTAGATGCGGACCCGAGCCGGCAGCGGACCGGCCGAGGCGGCGCGCTGGAGCGCGGTGAGATACCACCAGCGGCGCATCCCCATCTCGGTGATCTCGGTCAGCCCGGCCGCCGCCGCCGCGGCCAGGCCCCGGACCAGCCGGGTCGTGAGTTCGCCCGCCGGGTCGCCGGGCGGCGGCTCGGCCACATCCATCGGGGTGCTGCCCGACCGGCTGACCCGCTCGTGAAACTCGCGCACGGTGCCGCCCTGCCAGGCGAACGGCACCCCGCCGTACTGCTTCAGCAGGTGCGCGTGATGGTCGGCGAAGCCGGCGATCGCCGTCTGCCCGGCGGGGGCCTGAGTCATGCGGCCCATCATGCCGGTTTTCTGGTCCGGGCCAGGAGGCCGTGTTTAGGGCCCAGGGGCCAGGGAAGCTGCCCGGCCGGAACGAGACCCTGCACTCCCAGAGGAGCGAACCCATGAGGATCGGCGCTGCGCTCGCCCTGATCGCAGTTGGCGCAATACTCAGATTCGCCATCGCGATTACGGTCACCCACGGCCTGTACCTGCAAACCATCGGCGACATCCTGATGGGGGTCGGCCTGCTGGGACTGATCTTGTGGCTCATCATGTGGGCGCCCTGGTCTCAGGGCCGCCGCACCACGACGTATCGCCAGCGGGCAGTCATGGACAACCAGCCGTACCCGCCGCCGTCGGCCGGGCGCGTTCCTGGTAGCTACTCGCGCGACGAGGTCACCTACGAAGAGGACTACCCCCGCTAACCCTGCTAGGCCTTCCCCTCCGGCCGGCCAGGTCGCCTCTCCCCCCCGGGCGGCCTGGCCGGTCCGGTTTCCCGGACCCGGTTGTTCTCGTGCGGTTACGCCGGCCGCTGCTTACTTCAGCAGCTGCCGGGCCATGACAACCCGCTGGATCTGGTTGGTGCCCTCGTAGATCTGGGTGATCTTGGCGTCCCGCATCATCCGCTCGACCGGGTAGTCGTGCACGTAGCCGTAGCCGCCGAGCAACTGCACGGCGTCGGTGGTCACCTCCATGGCCGTGTCGGAGGCGAAGCACTTGCAGGCCGAGGACACGAAGGTCAGGTCGGGCACTTTCGCCCCGGCCATCGCCCGCTCGGACCTGGCCGCGGCCGCGTAGGTCAGCTGCCTGGCCGCCTCGACCTTCATCGCCATGTCGGCCAGCATGAACTGGATGCCCTGGAACTCCGCGATCGCCTTGCCGAACTGCTTGCGCTCGCGCACGTACCCGGCCGCGTAGTCCAGCGCGCCCTGGGCGATGCCGAGAGCCTGGGCCGCGATCGTGATCCTGGTGTGGTCCAGGGTCGCCAGCGCGGTCCGGAAGCCGGTGCCTTCCTCGCCGATCATCCGGTCGGCCGGGATCCGCGTGTTGTCGAAGTACAGCTCCCTGGTCGGTGAGCCCTTGATGCCGAGCTTGCGCTCGGGAGCGCCGAAGCTGAATCCCGGGTCGTCTTTTTCCACCACGAAGGCGGAAATGCCACGCGGGCCGGCCTCCGGGTCGGTCACTGCCATGACCGTGTAGAACTGCGAGACGCCGGCATTGGTGATCCACCGCTTGGTGCCGTTGAGCACGTAGGAGTCGCCGTCGCGGACGGCCCTGGTCCGCATCGCGGCGGCGTCCGAGCCGGCCTCCGGCTCGGACAGCGCGTACGAGAACATCGCCTCGCCCCGCGCGACCGGGGCCAGGTACCGCTGATTGAGATCCTCAGAAGCCGACAGCAGCAGTGGCACAGTGCCGAGCTTGTTGACCGCCGGGATCAGCGAGCTCGACGCGCAGGCCCTGGCGACTTCCTCGATCACGATCACGGTGGCGATCGCGTCGGCCCCCGCGCCGCCGTAGGCCTCAGGGATGTGCACCGCCTGCAGGTCCGCTTTGACCAGCGCGTCGTGCGCCTCCTGCGGGTACCTGGCCTGCTCGTCGACCTCAGCCGCGTACGGCGCGATCTTGTCGTCGGCCAGCTGGCGGACCGCTTCGCGGAGCGCCTGGTGCTCCTCGGACAGGGAAAAGGCGGTGAAGTCTGAACTCATGGTCCGATCGTATCCGGGCGCCGGGCGGCGTCATCAGGGCGAACGTCCCGTGCCCGGGCTGCGGGCCACGCGGTTCCCCTACGGTGGATCCTGACCGATCAAGCCGGGGGTGACCGACGTGACCAGCTCGCTGCTGTCGGCCCCCGGCCGCGAGCTGCTCGGCCGGCTGGCCGGGCAGGACGTGAGCGGCGAGCGCGCCCTGCGGCTCTCGGCCGAGCTGCGCCGGGAGTTCCCGGCCGAGCTGGTCGCGGCGGCGCTGACCCAGCAGGCCCTGCGGATGGCGGCCCGCGCCAAGTTCAGCCTGGCCGGGCAGATGCTGTTCACCAGGGCCGGGCTCGAACAGGCGTCCTCCGAGCTCACCGCCGCCCACGCGGCCGCGCGGTTCGCCGGAACCGGCCGCATCGCCGATCTCTGCTGCGGCATCGGCGGGAACCTTATTGCCCTCGCGGCGGGCCGGGCGGGCCGGGCGGCCGGGGCGGCGGGGCCAGCCGCGGCGGCCGACGTAGCCGGCGGCCGGGACCGGACGCGGGCTGTGGCCGGGGTGGACCTGGACGGCGAGAGCCTGGAGTTCGCGCGGCACAACGCCGCCGTCTGCGCGCCCTGCGGTCGCGCC
The DNA here is from genome assembly GCA_036391235.1 of Streptosporangiaceae bacterium. GTDB lineage: Bacteria > Actinomycetota > Actinomycetes > Streptosporangiales > Streptosporangiaceae > Chersky-822. The sequence continues at coordinate 4,999 of DASWAH010000247.1, read as the reverse complement.
GGTTTCGTCCGCGCCGACGTCACACAGTTCGGTGTCGGGGTGTTCGATGGCATCTTTATCGATCCGGCGAGACGCGACGCGGGCGGGCGGCTGCGGGCCGGACAGTACCGGCCGCCGCTGGAGTGGTGCCTGGCGCTGGCCGCCGCCGTGCCCGCGGTCGGCATCAAGGCCGCCCCCGGCCTGCGGCGCGACCTCGTCCCGCCGGGCTGGGAGACCGAGTTCGTCGCGGTGGGCCGGGAGCTCAAGGAGGCGCTGCTCTGGTCGCCGGCCCTGCCCGGCCGCGGTGTCGCCAGCCGGGCGACCGTGATCGTCCCAGGCCCGGCCGGGCCGGTGACGCACACGCTGGTCACGGCCGATCACGGGCCGGCTCGCGGGGTGACGGTCCGGCCGCCGGGCGGCTACCTGATCGACCCGAACCCGGCCGTCACCCGGGCCGGGCTGGTCGCCGAGCTGGCCGGGCGGACCGGGACGTGGCAGATCGACCCGATGATCGCGTTCTTGTCAGGGGACGAGCCGGCCGTGACGCCGTTCGGCCGCACGCTGCGAGTCGTCGAGTCGGCGCCGTGGCACGAGAAGCGGTTCGCGCGGCGGCTGCGCGAACTCGGGATCGGCGCCGCCGACATCCGGCGCCGCGGCCTGGCTGGCGACGTCGCGCAGATCCATCGCCGCCTCGGCCTGCGCGGCCCGGGCGCCGCGACGGTCGTCATGACCAGGATGAACGACCGGCCATGGGGGCTGATCTGCCAGCCCCTGGCCGATCCGCCCGGCCCGCCGGCGGCCGGGGCGGCTAACCCGTCTTCCCCTTCCTGAAGTCCTTGCCGAAGCCGGCCATGCCCGACCCGCTCGGGTACCCGGACCTGTGCAGCACCGGCGCGTACTTCAGGTCACGGCCGGCCTTGACCGGCGGCGGCGACACCGACTGGACGCTGGCCGCGCTGCAGACGGCGGCCGCGTCGTTAGCCGGGCCGGGAACTTGGCTGGCGAGCGGGATCGTTCCCGGCCTGACCGGCCGGCGGCGCTCGCCGGTCAGCACGTCGGCGAGGTTCTCGGCGTTGGCGTCCCTGGCGGTCAGCGCGGGCAGGCCGAATACCGACTCGATCAGCCTGAGCGTCGACGTGTGCTCGAACGGGCCGTGGTGGACCACGCCCGGCCGCACCAGGTTCGACACGATGATGGCGGGCACGCGGAAGCCGAGCTGGGTGTAGTCGGGAATGAGCTGGCCGTCCACCGGGTTCGGGCCGTCGCCGGTGTGGTCCACGTCGGCCGGGTTGGTGTCGTCGATGACCTGCGGCGGCGGCACGTGATCGAAGAACCCGCCCCACTCGTCGAACGTGACCATCAGCACCGTGTTGTCCAGGTAACCGGCGTCGGCCAGCGCGTGATAGGCATCGGCGATGAACCGCTCCCCCAGCCGGATGTCGGCCAGCGGATGGTCGTCGGCCGAGGTCCCGTTGCCCTCGGTGTCGAACGCCGGGTCGATGAAGCTCACGTTGGGCAGGTTGCCCTGGGCCACGGTGTCAAGGAACGACGGCGTGGTGACCGGGATGCCGAGCGCGTCGGTGTCTCCTGGGGCGAACGGGTGCCAGAACGGGAAGTACTTCAGTCCCCACAGGGCGAGGAACGGCAGGTCACGGAAGAAATAGCCGCCGGTCGGTATGCCCTGCGTATTGGGCACGGGCGACAGGTGATCCCAGATAGTCGGCAGGGCCGAGATCACCGAGGTGTTGTGGTCCCGGTCGGTGCGGGCCGCATGCTGGTAGAAGCGATTCGGGAACGTCTCCCCGGCGAACGAGCAGAAGTAGCGGTCGAGCACGGCGTAGTTCTCGGCCAGCGCGCCGATCACCGGCAGGTCAGGCGCCTGCTTGCGACGGCCGTCGTGATGGAAATTCGTGTAGTAGCCGACCGGGAACGTGTTTGCGGCGGCCAGCGTCACCCCCGGGTTGCCCGCTGGCGCGGTCGGCCGCTGCAGGAAGCCGTCCATCTTCCCGAAGTTGTGCTGGATCAGGAACCCTTCCCAGCTGTGGTCGGGATCGCTGTAGCCGCAGCCCTGGAAGTCGGGGGCCAGCGGGTAATTCGGGTAGACATTCCCGTCGGCCGACAAGTAGGTCATGTCGTGCCGGCCGTCCGCACCAGGCAGCCAGCTCAGGAAATGATCGAACGACCGGTTCTCCATCATCAGGATCACGACGTGCTCGACCCCGGCGGAACCATGCGGGGACCGGGCCGTGGCGGCTCTGGCCGCCACCTGGGAAAGGTATTCCGGGCCGGTCACGGCGATTCCGCCGGACGCGGCCATGATCTGGAGAAAGGTTCGACGGGTCAGCATAAATGTCAGTATGAGCAGCAAGGTGAATGCCAGGCAATGGTACGGCGACCGGGCCGGGGCACCTGCGTGATAAGCCGGCTGGCTGACCCGGCCGACGACCCGGGCTTCGCCGCCGAGCCTCAGCCTTGCCGCTTCGCCCGCAGCGCGGCGCCCTTCGCCTGCGCGGTCACCCTGAGCTGGTCGGCGAAGTCGGCCAGCTTCTGCTGCAGCGCCGGATCGGATGCGGCCAGGATCCGCACTGCCAGCAGCCCGGCGTTCCGGGCGCCGCCGACGGCCACGGTCGCGACCGGGATGCCGGCCGGCATCTGCACCATCGACAGCAGCGAGTCGAGCCCGTCCAGGTGCGCGAGCGGCACGGGAACGCCGATCACCGGCAGCGGCGTCACCGAGGCCAGCATCCCGGGCAGGTGGGCCGCCCCGCCGGCCCCGGCGACGATGACCTTCAGGCCGCGAGCGGCCGCCGCACCGCCATAGCCGATCATCTCGTGCGGCATCCGGTGCGCGGACACGACGTCCGCCTCGTAAGGAACCCCGAACTCCTCCAGCGCCGCCGCGGCGGCCTGCATGACCGGCCAGTCCGAGTCGCTGCCCATCACCACGCCGACCACCGGCTGCCCGTTCATCGCCCGCTCCTCTGGTCACTCACCCGAGCCACCCGCACCCGCCCTCCGCACTCCGCCCGCCGCTCCCCGACCGCCCGGCAGCCGCCCCGAACCCGATCCCCGGCCGCCCGGCAGCCGCCCGAACCCGATCCCCGGACCACCGCCCGAACCCGGCTCCCGGCCGCCCGGCAGCGCCCGATCCCCGGACCACCGCCCGAACGCGGCTCCCGGCCGCCCGACCGCCGCCCGAACCCGATCCCCCGACCGCCGCCCGAACCCGGCTTCCGGCCGGCCGGCCGTCCCGCGCGCCCACCTGCAATTTATGGGTGGACTTTTAGGTGCTATAGCGCGCTTACTCCACCCATTCTTTGCTGTTGGCCCTCCGGTCTCCCTCCGAGCGGGCTGCCGCCCTCATCCTCCGTGCCGTGGCTGAGGTAGTTCGCCGCCCGCCAGGCCCGGTCGCGCAAGGCTGGCACGTCGTCGCCGGTGACGGTCACGTGCCCGACCTTGCGCCCCGGGCGAACCGCCTTGCCGTACAGGTGCACATTTACCCCGGGATCAGCCGCCATCACGTGCACGAGCCGGCCGTACAGGTCGGGATGCTCGCCGCCGAGCACGTTTACCATCACCGCGGCCGGGCGCATCGCGGTCGGGTCGCCGAGCGGCAGGTCGAGAACGGCCCGCAGATGCTGCTCGAACTGCGAGGTTCCGGCGCCGTCGATGGTCCAGTGCCCACAGTTGTGCGGCCGCATCGCCAGCTCGTTGATCAGCAGCGCGCCGCCGCACTCGAACAGCTCGACCGCCAGCAGGCCGGTCACGCCGAGCTCGGCCGCTATGGTCAGCCCGAGCCGCTGGGCGGTAACCGCCAGATCTGGGTCCAGCCCGGGCGCAGGGGCGATGACTTCCCGGCAGATGCCGTCGGCCTGCACGGTCTGCACGACCGGGTAGGCCGCTCCCTGCCCCTTCGGTGACCTGGCCACCAGCACTGCCAGCTCGCGCTCGAACGGCACGAACTCCTCGGCGATCAGGCCGACACCGTGCCCGATTACCTCGGCCGCCGCGGCCTCGTCCGCGCAGACCCACACTCCCCGGCCGTCATAGCCGCCCGACGTCGCCTTCAGCACGACCGGCCAGCCCTCCCCGGTGCAGCCGTCCCGGCCCGGCCGGGCGAACGCCGCGACCTCGGCGGGAGAGGACACCGGCTGGTAGCGCGGGCACCGCACGCCCAGCGCCCTGACCGCTTCGCTCGCGCTGAGCCGGTCCCGCATAGCCCGCTTGTCCTGGGCGAACCGCAGGGCCGGGCCGCCCGGGCGGACCGCGGCGAGGTCCTCGAGGGCGGTCAGGTGGGCGGCCGGAACATGCTCGTGGTCGAAGGTGACCACATCGCAACCCGCGCCGAAGGTCAGCACGTCATCCGCCGAGCGGAAGTCCCCGATGCTGGTCAGGGCGCAGACCTGGGCCGCGCTGTCGGCCGGGGTGTCAGCAAGTACGCGGAACTCGATGCCGAGGCTCACGGCCGCCTGGGCGGTCATCCTGGCCAGCTGTCCGCCGCCGACCATCCCGACCACCGGCGGGCTAGCCAGCTCGTCGTGCCCGGCCGCCCTGACCTCCCGCGCAACGCCCACCGCCGTAGCCTACGAGGTCCGGAAGGCGAGGCCGGATCTGACCCGGACCGGCCGAGCCGCCGACCGGGCCGGGCCACCAAGCTGGGCGGGCCGGGCGTCGTCAGGCGGGCCCGGCCACCACGGGTTCGTCCAGCTGCTCGATGACCGGCTGCGGGAAGATCACCGCGAAGGTCGCCGGCCGCGGCCTGACCAGCACGAGCTGGCCTCCGTCGGAGGAGGCGACGGACTTCGCCAGCGCGAGCCCGAGCCCGGTGCCACCGGCCCCGCTCACGCTCCGCTCGAAGATGCGGTGCACCAGGTCGGCCGGAACGCCCTTGCCCTCGTCCTTGACCTCGATCACGACCGATCGCGGGGTCTGCGAGGTCCGGATGCTGACCGTGCCGTCCCCGTGGGCCAGCGCGTTGTCCAGCAGCGTGGCCACCACCTGGGAGACGCCGCCCGAGGTG
>DASWAH010000246.1:0-11987 GCA_036391235.1 Streptosporangiaceae bacterium | reverse complement strand
GCCGGCGAATGCCCGAGGCCTCGTGGATGTGCCCGTGCAGACCGGCCAAGGGCTGGAGTTCTAGCTCAATATCGCGGACCGCGGTACTGCCCACGGGCACCATCTGGACCTGACCGAGCACGGCCTTGACCCGCATTCCCTCGTCCAGCGCGGGCGCCTCGTCGAGCTGGGTGCCGTAGGGCGGCGGGTGCAGATTGAACACCGCGCGCTCGGGCCGCTCGAGCCGGCCGGCCATGGTCGCGTAGGCGGCGGCCAGGTGCTGCTCGTCCTGCTCGCGATAGGTGTGCCACGGGGTCGGGTTGGCGTAACCCCAGCTGATCATCTCGTGCTCGTCGTCCAGATGGACGATCTTGCCCTCGGCGTGGGTGCCCCAGGGTGCCTGGTCCAGCATCTCGCCCAGCTCGACCGGGTCGTCGTTGCCGAGCATCAGGTACAGCGGTATCCCCTGCGGGCGCAGCCGGGTGTCCGCGATGTCCAGCCACTCGGCCAGGCGTTCCCGCATCAGCCGCAGGAACAGCTGGTCAAGCGAGCCGTCGGCCTCCATCGCCTCGAGCTCGCCCGGCTCGGCCCGGTACGGGTAGTAGCCGTGATCGGCGATCAGCTTCTCCAGCTCGGCGAGCTCGGTTCCGTCGGCCAGTGCGTACCGGCTGCCGACGAAGGTGCAGGTCCACTTGCCGCCGGGGGCAGCGACGATCGACTGGATGGCCTTGCCGGCCACGTCGCCGCCGAGCACGAGCACGGTTGGCTTGTACACCTGTGCGGCGTTGACGAACTTGCGGAAGCACAGGCTCGAGCCGTGCAGGTCGCTGACGAAGTAGACGAGCGTGCGCTTAGCCACTCCCGGTCACCTCTCGTTCGCGGGCCTGCCTGGCGGCGGTCATGAACCTGGCGGCCCTGGCCGGGTCGACCGGGTTCCAGGTGATGCCCCCGGCCTTCAGCGCCGTGCCGAAGATCACGCCGTCGGCGCGGGCCAGGATGGCGCCCACGGTCGCCGCCGTGGCCCCGGTGTTGGCCAGTACCGGGACCGCCGGGACGGCCGCCTTGGCCTCGGCGAGCTGGCCGGTGTCGGTCGGAGCGCCGGTGATCGGCCCGCTGATCAGCAGCGCGTCAACCCCGAGGTAGGCCGCGCTGCGGGCCCGGGCCGCCAGTGACCGTGGTGTCAGCGGGCTGGCGAACTCGGGCGTGATGTTGGCGAACAAGGCGACCTGGCCGGCGTTGATCTGGGCCCGGTAGCCGCCGATGGCGCCGAAGTCGGGCCGCATCACGCCGAGGTCGCTCTCGTAGACCCCGGTGAACACCTCGCGGACGAAGCAGGCCCCGGTCGCCCGGGCGACGGCCAGGCTGGCGACCGGATCCCAGACCAGGTTCACGCCGAACGGCGTCGTGATCTCCGGCCTGAGCTGGCCGATGACGGCGGCCATGGCGGCCGCCGCCTCCTGGCCGACGCCGAGCTGGTAGGGCAGGTCCGCCTCGTTGCAGAACAGCAGCCCGTCGGCCCCGGCCGCCTGCAGCGCGGTCACGTCGGCGGCGGCTGCCTCGGCGATCGGCCCGATCCCGGCCGTCTTGTCATGACCTGGCCGGCCGGGCAGTGCCCGCAGGTGCACCATCGCGATCACCGGCTTGGACACGCCGAACAGCTTCTGCAGCAGCGTCATAGCGATGCCGCACTGGCCAGGGAGCCGTCCAGCTCAGGCAGCGCGCTCTCAGGCGGCGCGCCGGTGTCGGTGTCCGCCATGATCACCTCGACCCCTTCCCGCGCGATCCGGTCGACCTCGACCGGATCGGCGCTGGAGTCGGTGACGATCGCTGAGACCCGCTCGATCGGCACGACCGTGCTCAGCGCGACGTCGCCGAACTTGGAACCGTCGGCCAGCACGACGATCCGCTCGGTCCGCTCGAGCGCGGCCCTGATCACGCCGGCCTCGGCGTCGTCCAGGTCGGTGATGCCGCGCCGGGCCGACACCCCGGCCGCCCCGATCACCGCGATATCGGTGTTGTAGCGCTGCACGCACTCGACCGCCGCGGGCCCGACGCAGCTCAGCTCGTCCTGCCTGACCAGGCCGCCGGCCATGATCACGCCGACCTTCCGCGTACCCAGCAGGCTGGCGACGACCAGGGAAGGGGTGATCACCAGCAGCCCCGGCCGCGGCGCGGCCAGCCGCGCGAATTGCTCCGCCGTCGAGCCCACCCCGATGAACATGACCCGCGCTCCGGCCGTCAGCTCGGCCGCGCGCAGCGCGATCTTGCCCTTCTCCTGGGCGTGGTGCAGCATGCGCGCGTTCTGGGTGACCTCGAGTGCCCCGGCCGCCCGCACGACCCTGGTGGTCGCGCCGCCGTAGGTCCGGCGCACGAACCCGTCACGGTCCAGCCGTCGCAGGTCGCGGCGGATCGTCATCTCCGAGACCCCGAACTCGCGGGCCAGGCTGCTCACCTCGACCGCCTGGTCCGCCGCGATGCGTTCCAGCACCTTGATCCGCCGCTCGACCGCCAGCACCCATTCCCCCTATGTGCGGTTCTGGTCCGCAGGCTGCTCGTTCATGTCCAAAACATTGACAGTTATAGCTGTTTATGTTCGACTTTAGCCACGCTGGCCGGCACCGTCAACGGCGGCAGCCGCGGCAATGGGCAGGTCAGGAGGGGCTCATGGCCACTGTGGACCGATCGGAAGGCCGGCTGTTCGTTCGTAACAGCACCGGGTTGGTGCGCTCCGCCTCGGCGGTCGACGCGACGATCTTCAATGCGGTGATCTCGGCGCCCATTGGTTCGACCCTTGCCTGGTCGATCTTCTTCGCGCTGGTCGCCTTTCCCGGCGCCGATCCGGTCGGGGTCCTGCTGCTGACACTGCTGATCAACATCCCCGTGCTGATCATGTTCGCCCTGCTCGGAGCGAGCATGCCGAGGGTCGGCGGTGACTACGTCTGGGTGAGCAGGACCCTGTCGCCGCCGCTCGCCCTGATCTCGAACCTCTGCATGATCATGGGCGGGCTGCTCGGCGCGGCCTACTTCGCGAAGTTCTTCTCGGTCTTCGCGCTCGGCCCGGCGCTGGTCGCCGGGGGCAGCCTGGCCCACAACCAGACCCTGATCAACTGGGGCACGGACTTCGAGACCAGCAAGGGCTTCATCCTGGCGGGCGCGCTGGTCATGGTCGCGCTGCAGACCGTGATCCTGATCCGCGGGACCAAGGCGACGTTCCGCTGGCAGAACGGCGCGTTCGCCATCGGCATGCTGGGCATGATCGTCGCGTTCGTCGTGCTGGCCTTCGCGAGCAAGGGCGGCTTCACCCACAACTTCAACACCCTGAACGAGCACTTCGGCGGGGGGACTGCGGGCAAGGTCATCAGCACGGCGGGCGCGACCCACGCGGCGCCCGACCTGGGCAACATGAGCGCGACGCTGCCGACCCTGTTCTCGATCCAGGGGTTCATGATGTGGAACTTCTGGTCGGTCTACATGTCGGGCGAGCTGAAGAGCGCGTCGAACCGCACCCGGCAGCTGACCGTCATGTTCGGCGCCCTCGTGTTCGATGTTGTCCTGCTCATCATCGGCGCGCTGCTGCTGTTCCGCGTGACCGGCTACAACTTCATGTACGCGGTGAACGTCGTGCCGAACAAGGCCTATGCGGTCCCGTCGTTCGCGTTCTACCCGTTCCTGGCCGCGCTGTCGGTCAACGTGCCCCTCATCACGATCGTGATCCTCGGCTGCTTCCTGTTCTGGGCGCTGCCGTCGATGATCGCGAACACCTTCATGCCGATCCGGTCCCTGTTCGCCTGGTCGTTCGACCGGCTGATGCCGGAGAAGCTGGCCGACGTCAACGAGCGCACCCACTCGCCGGTCAACGCGATCCTGCTCGTTAACGCGATCATCGCGGCCCTGGTGATCTGGAGCGTGTTCTCGGGCGTGTTCCAGCTCGTGCTCGGCCTGATCGTGCTGGCCGGCTGCCTGGCCGTGGTCATCGTCGGCGCCGCTGCGATCGCCCTGCCGACCCGCCGGCCCGACCTGTACCGGGCCTCGCCGGCCAACGTGAAGTTCCTCGGCATTCCGGTGCTGTACATCGTCGCCCCGCTGTCGATCGCGATCTTCGTGGCCTTCGCCGTGATCTCCACCCAGTACCCGGCCCTGGTCATGAGCGGGAACAGCAAGAACTTCTGGTGGATCCCGGCCTGGTTCGCGGGCCTGATCGTGGCCGGATCGGCCCTGTACTACGTGCCCCGCTACCTGAGGGCCCGGCGCGGCATCAATGTCAGCTTCGTCTATAAGGAGCTACCGCCCGAGTGAGAACCACCGGTGGCTGAGGACGTGATGCCGCCCGCGGATTCCGCGGGCGGCATCTTGCCGGAGATCGGCGACGAGGCGGCCAGGCTGGCCGCCCTGGCGGCCCAGGCCGGCCTGCCGGCCAGGCTGCTCGGCGGACTGGCGTTCTGGGTGCGCTGCCCGAGCGTCCGCTCCGGTCCCTATGCCCGCGGGTACGACGACATGGACTTCGCGGTCGAGTCGCGCGCGGCCACCCGGCTCAGGGACCTGCTGACCGGCCAGGGTTACCGGCCCGACAAGTTCTTCAACGGTTTGCACGGGGAGACCAGGCTGTACTTCGCCGCCCCGGACGGGCGGTGGTCGATCGACGTAGTGATCGACGAGCTAACCATGTCGCACCGGCTCGACCTGCGCGGCCGCCTGGCCGGCCCCGGGCTCACCGTCCCGCTCGCCGACCTGCTGCTGAGCAAGCTGCAGGTCTGGGAGATCAACAGCAAGGACCTGGGCGACGCGCTCTGCCTGCTGGCCGACCACCCCCTCGGCGACGATGCCGACCCGGATGCGATCAGCCTGCCCAGGCTCGCGGCCGTGCTCGGTGCCGACTGGGGGTTTTGCCATACCACCGAGCGGAACCTCGGCAAGCTCGCCGACCAGTGGGCCGGCCAGCCGGTGCTGGACGCGGCCTGCGACGTGCCGGTGTCCATTGACCGGATCGGCCAGGCCATCGAAGAGGCACCGAAGACCCGAGGGTGGCGGATGCGCAGCCGGATCGGCGAACGGGTGCGCTGGTACCAGACCCCAGAGGAAGTCGGCCACTAGAGTGATCCGATGAGCCGCCCAGTGACCGCGCTCGACCCCCGTTTCAGTGATCCGGCCGCGGAGCCGGTGAGCTGGGACCGCACCGAAGAGGTGCTCAGGGACGCGCAGATGTTCTGGATCTCCACCGTCCGCGCCGACGGCCGGCCGCACGTCTCGCCGCTGGTCGCGGTCTGGCTGGACGGGGTGCTGTACTTCTCCACCGGAGCCGCCGAGCAGAAGGGCGTCAACCTCAGCGCTAATCCGCAAGTCGCGCTGACCACCGGGTCCTCGTTCTGGAATGCCGGGCTGGACGTCGTGGTGGAGGGCCGGGCGGTCAGGGTCACCGACGACGCGACGCTGCGGCGGCTGGCGGAGGCGTGGACCACGAAGTGGGATGGCCGGTGGCGGTTCGAGGCCAGGGACGGCGCCTTCCACCACGACGGTGGCGGCGAGGCCCTGGTCTTCGCGGTCGCCCCGGCCAAGGTCCTCGCCTTCGGCAAGGAGCCGTTCACCCACACCCGCCACGTCTTCGTGTAGCTGGCGTGCTCGGCGAGCCAGCCGCCGGGGGCGCTCGGCCCGGCGGAACGCCAGCCAGGCGACGGCGAGCATCGCGGCGAAGGCGGGGAGCCAGGTTAGCCGCTCGGCGATCCACCAGCCGCTGGCCGGTGCCGTCGTCAGGCCGGACAGGCGGCCAGCGGCGAACGCGCCGGCCAGCGTCACGGCGAGCATCGCCGTCTGGTGCCACAGGAACAGGGTCATCGCCGACAGGTTGGCCGCCGCGACGGCCGCCCAGGCCAGCGGGCGCCGCATCCACCGGGTCAGCCGGTCCCGGGCCAGCAAGGCCAGGCCGGTCTGGGCCAGGCCGAACGTCACGGCGGCGAGAGTCGGCGGGTTCAGGTTCGAGACCGGCGCGCCGTTCACGCCGACCATGCTGGCCGGGTAGCCCGCCCACAGCACGAGCGCCGCGGTTGCTGCGGCCCCGCCGGCCAGCAGCAGCAGTGGCGCCGCACGGCCGCGGAGCGCGCCGTTCGCCCAGGCCAGGCCGAGCAGGTAGGGGACCAGCCACCCGGCCAGCACGTTGCCCCAGCCCGCCCAGGCCGGGCCGCCGAGGCCGAACCTGACCAGGTCGGCGGCCGCGACCACGGCCAGCGGGAGCAGCGCCGCCCAGGCTCCCGCCCGCCGGACCAGCGCCAGGGCCGCCGGGGTCAGCGCGGTCAGTGCCGCGAACACGCCGAGGAACCAGAGCGGGTCGAGCACGAGCGTCAGCACGGTGCGCTCCGTTCCCGCGGGCAGGCCGGCCGCGACCAGCCCGGTGCCCAGCATCGCCCAGAACGCGAGCAGCGCGGCGACCGGGCGGGACAGCCTGGCCAGGCGTTCTCGCAGCCAGGGCCGGTACGCCCCGCGGTAGCCGCGCGCCGCCGCGTAGCCGCCGACCAGGAAGAACACGGCCAGCGTCTGGAAGATCCACGACATCGGAGCGAGATCGGGCAGCGCGGCCAGCGGGCTGTGGTCGGTCAGCGTGGCGCCACCCGGCCCGCGGGTCAGTACGAGCGCGGTCACCAGCCAGTGGCCGAGGATGACGCCGGTGATGGCCAGGGCGCGCAAGGCGTCCACGGTCCGGTCCCGGTGCGCGGGGGTGGCTGCGTCCAGGCGGTCAGCGGCAGCGGTCAGGCGCCCGGAGGCGGTCCTGATCCTGGCCAGAACCCGGCCGGTCACCTGGTCACGTCCTGGGCGTCGCCGAGTGCGATGTAGGCCAGGTTGCGCAAAGCGACGCTGGCTGGCCGGAAGTATCCGCTGTGCCCGCCGCCGCCGCAGGCGAAGATCCGGGCGCCGTAGGCGGGCGCCGTCGGGTCCTGACCGAAGCCCAGGCCGAGCAGGCGGACGTGCGGGACCCGGCCGATCCAGTCATCGGCCCCGCGCCCGGCCCAGACCCGGGCCCGCGTGTGCAAGGCCGCGGCCGAAGAAGCATCCGTGCCCGGGCTGCCGATGAAGGCGATGTCGGTCACCGGCAGGCGAGCGGCGGCCAGGCCGCACACCACGCTGCCGTAGCTGTGGCAGATCAGCGCGACCTGCTGCCCGCGCCTGGCCAGGTCGCGCACCAGCGGCCGCAGCGCCCTGGCCCCGCGCTGGGCGTCGCCGGAGGTCAGCACGGCCGGGCTGAGCGTGCGCGGCGCCGCGTAGCCGAGCCAGGCAATGACGGCGAGGTGATCGCCGGGATCGAGCCGGCGGGCCTCGGCGGCCAGAGCGAGGGCGCCGCCCTGGGGCGAGGCCGTACCTCGGGAGTCGAAGCTGGCCAGCGTGGTGTCGGAGCCCGGCACCAGGATGGCGACCCTCGTCGCCGTGGCCAGGTCGCCGACGACCTCGACGGCCAGTCCCTGGCCGTGCGGGTTGAAGTCGAGAAAGTGACGGCCGCGCATCGCGGCCAGTGCGCGGGCCAGGACCGCGTCGCCGGTCCGCCCGGCCGACCTGGCCGCGGCGGCGAGCTGGCGGCCGTCGGCCGCATAGCGGGTCGCCAGGCCGCGGGGGGTCAGTGCCGGGAGCGGCTGGGACCGGACGGCCGGGCTGGCCGGGAACATAGCAGCGGTGGTCGCGAGCATGGCCGTGGCGGCCGCCGCGATCAGCGCCGTGCGGCGGAGCTTCATGGGAGCGCCCTTTCTGTCCAGCGGATCGCAAGTGCTGGGCCAGGACGCTAGGAATCAGGGCCAGTAGCCGGCGTCACGCTGCGGGGCTCACTGCCGGCCTGAGGCCCGGGTACGGGGCGGGCCAAGCGGCGGCGGAGCCGGCCGCCGGCCCGGCGCCGCCCCCTACCCGGGTATGACGGCCGGGATGCGACTCACGGGTCACGATCGGCTGGCCCGGGCCGCCTAACCTGGGTTCATGAGATCCGGTTTGCCAGGCCGGCCCGCGAGGCTGATCGCGGCCGGCGTCACCGGGCCGCCCTGGCCGCGCCAGCGCCGGCTGCGAATCGGCCGGGTCGACCTGGTCGTGCTGGCCGACGCGCTGATCGCCTTCATCTGCTGGGGAACGACGGCCAGCGCGATCGGCAACCTGAATTCGCGGCACGGCCTGCCGTACGGATCGGCCGTCCTGACGCTGGCCGCGTTCGTGGTGAGCGCGCCGGTAGCGGCCCGCAGCTTCGCGCCGCTGACCGCCTGGGCCGGCTCGGCCCTCGCCATGGCGTGGACGAGCTGGATCGTCCTGCCGAACATGCACGCAAAGGTCCCGTTCCTGGCGGCCGGGGTGATCGTCTACCTCCTGTGCCTGTACGCGGTCGCGGTGCGCTGCCGGACCTGGGCGGTCGTGGCCGTGAGCGTCGTGACCATGCTCGGCGCGGGCGCGATCAGCCGGCCGGCTATCGGGCCGGCGGTCGTGCTGACGGCGGCCCCGGTGTTCGCCGGGGTGATCATCAGGTCCCGGCGCGCGAACCGCGAGCAGTTCCGGGTGCAGGAACGCCGGCACGAAGGCGAGCGCACCCTGCTCGAGGAGCGGCAGCGGATTGCCAGGGAACTTCACGACGTGGTCGCGCACCACATGTCGGTGATCGCGATCCAGGCCGAGGCTGCCCCGTACAAGACCGCCGATCCGCCGCCTGAGCTGGTGGAAAGCTTCGCCGAGATCCGGGCCAGCGCCCTGAGCGGGCTGTCGGAGCTCCGGCGCGTGCTCGGCGTGCTGCGCAGCGACCGGCCGGACACGGCACCGCAGCCGGGCCTTCGCGACCTGGACGGCTTGCTCGAGTCGGCCAGGGGCGGAGGTGTGACCGTCTCCAGCCGGATCACCGGCCATCAGCGAGAACTCCCCGCCGGGGTAGACCTCTCGGCGTACCGGGTCGTGCAGGAGGCGCTCAGCAATGCAATGCGGCACGCGCCGGGAAGCTCGGTTCAGGTCGAGCTGTACTACGGCGAGGCCGCCCTCGTGATCGAGGTGCGCAACGACGGCTGCCCGGCCCCTGGCGCCAGGGCCAGTCTGGACGAGGTCGGCCGGCCAGGGCCCGCCGACGGCAGCGGGCACGGGATCGTCGGCATGCGCGAGCGGGCCGCCATGCTGGGCGGGCACCTGCAGGCCGGGCCGGCCGGCGACGGCGAGTTCCTGGTGACCGCGGCGTTCCCGCTCGGCGAGCGGGACCTGGCGGACGTGCCATGACCATCCGCGTCGTGATCGCCGACGACCAGGGCATGGTCAGGTCGGGATTCACCGTCCTGCTGAACGCGCAGCCCGACATCGAGGTCGTCGGCGAGGCCGTGAACGGGCGGGAGGCCGTCGCGCAGGCGGCCGCCCTGCGGCCCGACGTGATCCTGATGGACGTGCGCATGCCCGTGCTCGACGGCCTGCAGGCGACCAGGCAGGTCACGGCGATGCCGGACCCGCCCAAGATTCTCGTGCTGACCACCTTCGACCTCGATGACTACGTGTACGAGGCGCTGCGGGCCGGAGCCAGCGGATTCCTGCTCAAGGACGCGTCGGCCCGCGAGCTGGCCGACGCCGTGCGGCTGATCGCGGCGGGCGATGCGCTGCTCGCGCCGGGCATCACCCGGCGCCTGATCGCGGAGTTCGCCAGGATGGGCGGCCCCCGCAGCCCGAGCCGCAAGCAGATGGACGGCCTGACCGAACGCGAGTCCGAGGTGCTGGCCCTGGTGGCCAGGGGAATGTCGAACAGCGAGATCGCGGCCCAACTGGTCGTCGCCGAGCAGACCGTAAAGACTCACGTCAGCCGGATCCTGATGAAGCTGGGGCTGCGGGACCGCACCCAGGCGGTCGTGCTCGCCTACGAAACCGGCCTCGTGCGGCCGGGCGGCTGAGGCTGACCGTGCGGCACCGGGACACGGCCTTCGCGGTCGCCACGGGCGTCGTCCTGGCCGCCTACAACAACGTCATCAGCCGTCATCGGTGGCATCAGCGCCGGTACGTCACCCTGAACCTGAGCGCGGCCGGCGTCACCGCGGCGGCCGCGCTGGCCAGCGGCCTGACACCCGCCGACCTGGGACTCGGCGATGGCTGGTGGCGGCCAGGCCGGCTCGCGGCCGGCCTGGCCGCTGGCCTCGGCGCGAGCTGGGCGGCGATCGCGGCGATCCCGGCCACCCGCCCGGTGCTGGCCGACCAGCGGATCACCAGCTTCGAACCGCGCACGCTGGCCTTCCAGGCCGCCGTCCGCATCCCGGCCGGAACCGTGCTGTGGGAAGAGATCGCCTTCCGCGGAGTGCTCCAGGCCTCGCTCCGCCGGGTGCTCCCGCCGCGGCCGGCGATCGCGGTGACCGCCGCCGTGTTCGGCGCTTGGCACATCCGGCCGACCATCGCGGCCCTGCGGGCCAACGGCCTCGCGGCCGGTCCCGGCCAGGCCATCACCCGCGGAGTCGCGGGCAGCGCTGCGATGGCGGCGGCCGGCGGCCTGCTGTCCTGGCTGCGCGAAAGCTCGGGCGGCCTGGCCGCGCCGGCCCTGCTGCACCTCACCGCGAACGCCGGCGGCCTGCTGGCCGCCTGGGCCGTGTCGGCCAAGCCCGGGAAGGCCGGGTGCCGTTAGTCCTGGTCCCGATGACGTTGGGCCCGGGTGTCCGGTCCGCCATCAGCGCGACGATGACAGCGAGGCAGTGCACGGGGAGGAGTCGTGACAGTCACTTCGGCGCGACGGCGGCCGGTGCGAGATGGTTCGCAGCCGGACGTCAGGGCGCTGGTGGCCTTTTTCGCGCTGGCCTACGTCCTGAGCTGGTCGTGGGCCATTCCGCTAGCGGTCGATCATCTCATCGTCCGGCGCGGCACTGGCTGGCCCACCCACTTGCCCGCGTTGCTCGGGCCCGCCATCGCGGCGGTCATCGTGGTTGCCTGGACGACGGGGCGGCCGGGCCTGCGCGACATCGGCGCGCGGATGTTCCGGTGGCGGGTGCCAGCCCGCTGGTGGCTGGTGGCGCTGAGCCCGGTCGTGTTCCTCGGCCTGGCGCTGATCGCGATGATCGCGTTCGGCCGGCCGCTGCCGCAGGCCGGAGACTTCGCGCGGTTCAGCGGCACGCCGGCGATCGGCCTGGCCGGGGTGCTGGTGGTGATTTTCGCTGGCGCACTGGGCGAGGAGACCGGCTGGCGCGGATACGCGCTCCCTCAACTGCAGCGCCGGCTGAGCCCGCTCGCCAGCACGGCGATCCTGGCTGTCTTGTGGTTCGGCTGGCATATTCCCCAGTTCTGGGTGATTGCCACGTACCGGGAGTTCGCTCCCGTTCAGTACGTCGGCATGTTTCTGGGGCTAGCTTGCGGTGCGGTGGTGCTGACCTGGCTCTATAACCGGTCGGGGGGCAGCATCCTGCTGGTGGCGGTCTGGCATGCGCTGTACAACCTCGTGGGCGCCACTCAGGCCGCGACCGGCCTGCTTGCCGCGGTGGTGAGCACGCTGATCATGATCCAGGGTGTCGTACTGATCGTCCTGGAGGTGCGGGCCCGCCGCCGGGGGCGGCCCTCGGTGCTCGGTCCGCCTGATCCGGCCCCGCACCGTCCGCTGACAGGAAGTTCGTGATCGCCTGCATGACCACGGCCGGCTGTTCCGCATGCGGGTTGTGGCCGGCGTTCTCGATCAGCCGCAGCCGCGCCTTAGGTATCGCGGCGGCCAGCTCGCGCTGGTGCTCGGGCGGGAAGATGAAGTCGTCCTGGCCGGCCAGGATCAAGGTCGGCGCCGTGATCTGGCCGAGCTTGTCCATGACGGACCAGCCGTCGAGCAGGTGACGTCCGGCGAAGATCATCGCCTCGGGCCGCATCTTGGTGCGCCATCCGCCGCTGGCCAGCTCCCTGGCGACGAGCGGCAGGCTCGGGTGCGAGTAGTAGGCGCTGCCGATCCGCATCAGGATCAGCGGCATCTGGCGGGGCGGGAACTCGCCGTTGAACCAGCGCCTGACCAGGTCCGCCTTCGCCGCGCTGTAACCGCGGGCGGCGAGCAGTTCGGCGGCGTTGCGCCTGGACCACAC
>DASWAH010000245.1:0-6795 GCA_036391235.1 Streptosporangiaceae bacterium | reverse complement strand
CGGTCGAAGGCGGTGACCCCGGCGCTATCGTCGCCGCGACAACGACCCTGCTGCAGGCCGTCGGCACCGTCATCACGGCCTTGCAGAACCTCTCGGGCGCCCTGAACTCGCTGGCCGGGAGCCTGACCGGGGTCAGTCCGGGCGACGTGACCGGGTTCGCGGCCACGTTCGCCGAGAAGCTGCTCGAGCACGCGGTCGTCGATTACCTGGCCGGTTACCGGCCGGTGCTGCTGCGGGTGCTGGCCGTGCTCGGCATCGCCGACGTCGACCTCGTCCCGCCCGATCCGGCCGACCCGGCCAAGGTCGGGTACCAGCGCCGTGACCTGAACCTGGCCAACGCCGGCCACCTCGTCTCCGATCCGGCGGGCTACCTGCTCGCCAGCTACGGCTGGAACGGTCCCGCCTTCGACGCAGCCGGCCTGTTGGCGCGGATCAGGAACCTGCTGACCGAATTCGGCGCGGCGGCGTTCTTCGACCCGGCGGCGGCCACGCTGACGGCAGGCCCGTTCGTGTTCGGCCCGACGACCGGGGCGTCCCCGCCCGGGCTGACCGCAACGCTGGGCATCGCGCTCGCCGACGGCCTGACGCTCACCCTGCCCTCGCTGTTCCCGGCCGGCTGGACCACGCAGCTGGTGGCGGGCGGGTCGCTCGGCGCCGGAGTCGAGCTGGAGTTCCTTCCCCCTGGTCAGCTAGAACTCCAGGCCAGCGCCAGTGTGGACGGTTCCCTGCAGGTCGTGATCACGCGGTCGGCGCAGGGCGGCCAGCGGCTCACCATCATCGGGATCGCCGGTGCCGCGGCACTGAGTGCCACCTCGATCGGGATGTCGGCCGGCTCGCAGTTCCACTGGGACGCCAGCTCCGGCGCGGCCCGGGGCGCCTTCGTGATCGGCGCCTCGGTCACCGGCGGCAAGCTCACGGTCGGCGCGGCCGGCGCGGACAGTTTCGTGGCCAGCCTGCTGTCTGGCCTGGACATCGAGGTCGACTTCGACCTGCAGCTCGGCTGGGCCGGGGACCGCGGGTTCTACCTCGGCGGCAACGCCGGCCTCGCGACGACGGTCGGCGTGCACACGACGGCCGGCCCGGTGACGATCGATAGCGTGCACCTGGCGCTGTCGGCCGCCGGGACGGGGCTGGCCCTGGAAGCCAGCGTGACCGGCAGCGGCACGCTCGGCCCGGTGTCGGCCTCGGTCGACCGGATCGGAGCCACCGCCACGCTCGGGTTCGCGCCAGGGAACCTCGGGCCGGCCGAGCTCGACCTCGCCTTCAAGCCGCCGTCCGGCCTCGGCATCGTGATCGACGCGGGCGCGGTCACCGGCGGCGGCTACATCTCATTCGACCCGGCCAAGGGCGAGTACTCCGGTGCCCTGGAACTGTCACTGCTCGGCCTGTCGGTCAAGGCGATCGGCGTGCTGGACACCAGGCTGCCCGACGGCTCGCCCGGGTTCTCCTTCCTGATCATCCTGACCTTCGACCTGCCGCCGGTGCAGCTCGGGTTCGGCTTCACGCTGACCGGCCTCGGCGGCCTGTGCGGCATCAACCGGACGCTGGTGCCCGACGCCCTGCAGGCCGGCCTGCGCGCCCGCCACCTCGACTCGGTGCTGTTCCCGCCCGACCCGGTCGCGGACGCGCCGCAGATCATCAGCGACATCCAGGCGATCTTCCCGCCCGCGGACGGCCGCTACGTGTTCGGGCCGATGCTCGAAATCGGCTGGGGCACGCCGGCGCTGATCACCCTCCAGATCGGGGTGATCCTCGAGGTTCCCGACCCGGTGCGGATCGCCTTGCTCGGCAGCCTGCACATGGCGCTGCCGGACGATGCGGCCGGGCTCGTCGTCATCCACATCGACATCGCCGGGACGCTGGACTTCGGCACCGACCAGCTCGCCATCGACGGCACGATGTACGACTCCTACATCGCCGCGTTCGGGCTGTCCGGCGACATGGCCCTGCGCCTGAACTGGGGACCGAACCCCGACTTCGCAGTGTCGATGGGCGGTTTCTTTCCCGGCTATACCCCGCCTGCCGGGTTCCCGGCCCTGAAGCGGCTGACGGTAGCGATCGGAGACGGCAGCGATGTGCAGCTGAGCTGCACGTCCTATCTAGCCGTGACCACGAACAGCGTCCAGTTCGGGGCGGCCGTCCAGCTCTACGCGTCGGCCGGCGGCTTCACCGTCCGCGGGCACGTCGGATTCGATGCCCTGTTCCTGTTCGACCCGTTCCGCTTCGACGTCGACTTCACCGCGGGCGTCGACATCCAGTACGAAGGCGCCACGCTGCTCGGCATCGAACTCGACGCCGAGCTGTCCGGCCCGGCGCCCTGGCATGTGCACGGCACCGCCTCCCTAGACTTCCTGTTCTTCTCCGTCGGCGTCGGCATCGACCTGACGTGGGGCGACGACAACGCGGTGAGCCTGGCTGCGGTGGCCGTGCTGCCGCAGCTCAACGCCGCGCTGACGGCGCAGGGAAGCTGGTCGGCGCAGCTTCCCGACGGTGCCGCCGCTCAGGCGGTCACGCTGCGCGCCCCGCCGCCCGGCGACACCAGCATCGTCGTGCACCCGATGGGGTCGCTGACGGTCAGGGAGAAGGTCGTCCCGCTCGACGCACCGGTCACCAAGTTCGGGAACACCGCGCCGTCCGACGGCAGCCAGTTCTCGATCTCCAGCGTGCTGCTCGGCCCCGATACCGCGACCATCACCCCGGTCACGGACAGTTTCGCGCCCGGCCAGTACCAGCAGCTCTCCGACAGCGACAAGATCTCCGCTCCGGCCTTCGAGGAATTCCACAGCGGCGTTCAGATCGGCGACCCCGGGGTCGCAGCGGGCACCGACGCGCCGCGCACGGTCAGGATGCAGTGGCGCTACATCCCGGACCCGACCAAGGCATCGGTGCTCGACCGGTTCGCCGGGCTGCCCGTGAGCGTGCTGGCCGCGGCCGCCCGGTCCGGGGCGGGCGCCCGCTCCGCGGTCGCGAACACGGGGCTGGCCAGGTACACCGAGCCCGGCCTGGCCAGCCAGATCAGCGTCGGGACGGCCGGCTACGTCGTGGCCAGCACCCAGGACCTGTCGGTGCGCGCCGATATCAGCCCGGCCGGGGGAACGACCAGGTACCAGGCCGCGGCCGCGCTGGCCGGGTACCTCGCCGCGCACCCCGAGCACGCAGGCGCCCTGCAGGTGCTCCCGGCCTACGAGGTCGCGGCATGACCGGCCCGCGAGCGGCCGACGCCCCGGGTGCGCGGTTCGGCTTCCGGCCCTGGCTGCGCCGCGGCGTCGCGGCGGCGGCCGGCTCGCCGGACGGCCCCGGCCTGCCCGACCGCGCCGCCCTCGCGGTCACGCTGAACGTCACCGCCCTGGCCGGGGGCGCCGAGGTACCCGACGCGCCCGCGCCGCAGATGACGGTCAGGCTCTACGGCCCCGGCGACGTGATCGGCATCGATCCGCGGCACGTGATCAGGACCGAGCCGCGTGACCTGACCGTCAACTTCGAGCCGAACTACCTGGCCGGGATCGAGTTCGACTACCCCGACTTCCCGTGGCTGTTCACCCCGGCCCAGCCGGCCGGCGACCGGCTCAGGCCGTTCGTCGCGCTGATCGTGCTGGCCGACGGCGAGTACAGCACGCCGGCCGTGCCGCCGGACCCGCTGCCGGTGATCGACGTGCAGTCCGTCGCCGCGCTCCAGCCGCTGGACGACGCCTGGAACTGGGCGCACGCGCAGATCAGCGGCGACGGAGACGCCACCGCGACGGTCACGTCCGATCCGGCGGCCGCTATCTCCCGCGTGCTCTGCCCGCGCCGGCTCGACCCGGAGACCGCCTACACCGCGTTCCTCGTCCCGGCCTTCGAGATCGGCCGGCAGGCTGGCCTGGGCCTGGACGTGAGCGGCCTGCACACGTCCGACCCGGCCTGGACCACGCAAACCAGCGCGCCGCTGCGGCTGCCGGTCTACTACCGGTTCTCGTTCCGCACCAGCGACGCCGGAGACTTCGAGTCGCTCGTACGCAAGCTCACCCCGACCGTCCTGCCGGCCGATGTCGGCTCGGCCCCGATGGACGTGAGCAGCCCGGGCACCGGCATTCCCAGTGCCGGCGGCCCGCTCGGCCTCGGGGGCGCCCTGCGCAGCGTGGCCTCGGCGCCGACGCCCTGGAGCGGCGCCGACCACGACGCGTTCCAGGCCGCGGTAGCGAGCCTGGTCAACCTCACCGCCGCGGCCGGGCCCGACGACCCCGACAACCCCGCGCCGCAGGATCCCCGGATCGTGCCGCCGTTCTACGGCAAATGGCAGGCCGCCGCATCCGCAGTGACCCCCGGGCAGCCCGGCTGGCCCGGCGACCTCAACCTGGATCCGCGTAACCGGGCGGCGGCCGGGATGGGCACCCAGGTCGTGCAGTCTCAGCGCACCGCCCTGATGGCGTCGGCCTGGACCCAGGTAGCCGGAGTGCAGGCCGCCAACCAGCTACTGCGGGCCGCTCAGCTGTCCCGGGCCGCGCTGTCGTTCATCTGGGCCGGCCAGCTGGGCCGGGCCCTGCCCGCCACCGTGCTCTCGGTGACCGCTCCGGTGCAGGCCAGGATCCTGGCCAGCCCGCAGACCGTGTACGCGACGATCGCCGGCAGCCGGGTACCGCACCGGCTGGTCTCCGCTGCGTTCCGCCGCGCGACCAGGCCGCTCGGCCCGCTCGCTCAGCGGGCGGCCGCGCTGAGCGGCGTGACCGGCCCGGCGGCGGGGCGGATGCCGCTGCTGCACCGGATCAACACGGGCGGACTGCGCGTCGCGCCGCCCCCGCCGCCGCCGGGCTCGATGACCTCCCTGGACCAGGTGAGCACGGCCGTGGAGGCCGGCGCGCTGCCGTCCTGGCTGCCGGGCTGGCTGCGGGCCGTGCTCGACTGGCTCGCCGCGCACCTGACTGGCGATCTGAGCTCGCTGGCCGCCCTGCTCGGCCTCGGCCGTCTGCAGGCCGTCCAGGCGACCGGGACGGCGCTGCGGATGAGCCACCTGGATCGGGCGGCCATCCGGTCGGCCCGGCCCGCGCCTACGTTCACGATCACGGCGCCGCCGACCGGCCTGGGCGGCCACGGATCGGTCCGGACCGCGGCCCGCGCCCCGGCCGCGCCGACCGCCCCGGCGGCGTCCGCCGGACCGGCCGCCACCGGCTCGACCGCCGTCCAACTGGTCCGCGGGGCGGCCTCGGCCGTGCTCGGGGCTGTGCACGCGGTGCCGGCCGACCCGGCCATCGGGCCGGCGCTGGATCTGGCCGGCTTGTCGGCGACCGTGCTCAGCCGGCTGGATCCGGCCACGACGGTGGCGCAGCGGATCGGCGGCCTGATCGCCATGCCGGGCGGCGCGCCGTGGTTCGCGGCCGACCCGCTCGAGCCGATCATGGCCGCGCCCTCGTTCCCGCAGCCCATGTACGCGCCGCTGCGCGATCTCAGCCAGGACTACCTGCTGCCCGGGGCCAGCCTGATACCGCCGGACACGCTCGGAGCGGTCGTCGCCGACCACGGCTTTATCGAGGCATACCTGACCGGCCTGAACCACGAGATGGCCCGGCAGCTGCTCTGGACCGGCTACCCGACCGACCAGCGTGGCAGCTATTTCCGGCAGTTCTGGGACGTCGCCGGCTACCTGCCCCAGCCGGGCGATCCGGCCGACCCGGCTCAGCTGACCGAACTGCTCAAGGACATCCCGCCGATCGATACCTGGCCGCTGACCCGCCCGCTGGGCCAGAACGAGAACCGGACCGACGTGCCGGCCGCCAGCGTGGTGCTGCTCGTCCGTGGCGAACTGCTCCGCCGCTACCCGAACACGGTGATCTTCGCGGCCAAGGCGATGGCGGGCCAGGGCGGTGACCACGGCCGGGTCATCGACGAGACCGACGAGCGGTTCCCGATCTTCCGGGGCACGCTCGACCCGGACATCACCTTCTTCGGCTTCAACCTGTCCGTCGACGACGCGCACGGCGGCACCGCCGCCGCGCCGCTCGGCTACTTCTTCGTCTTCCAGGAGCAGCCGACCGAGCCCAGGTTCGGCCTCGAGCCGCAGTCCTCGGATCCGGTCACCCAGTGGGAGGACCTGGCCTGGACGAACTTCGGCGGCGGCCAGCTGGAAAGCCACGGCGGCGTGCGCGCGGCCGGCCCCGCAGCTCTGACCGGGACGCTTCCGGCCACCGCGGTCAGCAGCGTCTTCCCCGAGCTCGCGCCGACCGAGATCGCCACCTACCGGGTCGCCTCGACCGTCTTCGCCGGCGTCCTCGCGCGCACGTCCCTGCCGGACTTCCTGTCGGCGTCCCTCGCGCCGGCCGGCGTGGCCCTGAGCGGCGCCAACCCCGAGGACGCGGCCCTGGACTGGGGCGTGAACGCAGCCCAGACCGCGGCGATCACGCTCCGGATGCCGTTCCGGATCATGGTGCACGCCGATTCGCTGCTGCCGCCCGCCAGCCAGGGGGCGCCGCCGGGAGCCCCGCGGTGAGCGCCTTCGGTGCGGGCGTGGCCGGTGCATCTGGCCCGCTGCTGCTGATGCCGGTGCGGATCGAGACCCGGTTCGCCGACTCGCCCGGCGGCAGCGAGCTGTGGGTCCGGGTGTACCCGGATCAGATCATGGTCAACGGCCACCATCCGGTGCTGTCCGACGCCGAGCTGACGGCGGGTAACGCCTACTGGCTCGCGCTCTGGCTGGCCGGCGATCCTCCCCCGGATCCGGATGCCGCGCTGGCGCCCTGGCGCGGGCTGGTCAGCCGGTACGGTGCGCCACGGGCGGCCTGGATCGCCAGGCAGACCACGCCGCTGAACCTGGCCCAGCGCCCG
>DASWAH010000244.1:0-6040 GCA_036391235.1 Streptosporangiaceae bacterium | reverse complement strand
GGGACGCTGGGCGCGGTGGGGGGCGGGGCGCTGGGCGCGGTGGGGCGCCCGGGGCGACCGCGCTAGGCCAGGCGCTTGGTCAGGTGGATCTCGCTGTGGCCGTTCGGGTAATCCGGTGACCGGCCGCACTCGGTGTAGCCGGCTCTCGCGTAGAACCCGGGCGCCTGGAACGAGTGCGTGCTCAGCGCGACCCGGCTACAGCCGCGGCGGCGCATCTCGGCCTCGGCCGCGGCCAGCATGCGGGAACCCAGGCCGGCGCCACGCTGGTCGGCGCGGATCCAGAACACGTCGATGTAGCCGCAGCCGCCCCAGGTCCAGCCGGCCAGGCCGGCCAGCAGGTCGTCGTCGGCGGAACGGACCGCGATGTGCAGCAGACGACCGTCCCGGTACCCGGTGACGTCCGCGTTGTACGCGTTGATCTCCTCGTGCAGCCGCTCGGCGAGGCCGTCATCGGCATCGGTGAGGGAGAACGACGGTTCTGGCATGGCCGGCCTCCTGGTGTTGGCCGTGGGCGGGCACCGCTTGCCAGCGGCGCGCTGGCAAAGGTAGAACATGTTCTAGTATCTGGCCCGGCGGACCCGCGGAGGCACGGCAGATGGACCTCGTCGAGATCGAGCGGATCCGCCAGCTGAAGTACCGCTACCTGCGCTGCGTCGACCTGAAGCGCTGGGACGAGATCGGCGACGTCTTCACCGAGGACGCGACCGCCGACTATGGCACCCCGTCGGCCGGGCGGCCGCTGAACCTGGCCAGCCGGGACGAGATCGTCCACTTTCTGCGGGACAGCCTGGGCAACGACATCATCACCCTGCACTCCGCGGGCCAGCCCGAGATCGACGTGGACGGCGACACCGCGACCGGGACCTGGCGGTTCGAGGACACCGTGATCGCCACCGCGTACAAGGTCGTGATCACCGGGGCCGCGTTCTACGAGGATACCTACCGGCGCTGCAGCGACGGCGCCTGGCGGATCTCGCACACCGGTTACCAGCGGATCTACGAAGCCTCGATGTCGCTGGACGACCTGCCGAGCTGGCGGCTGACCGCGAACCGGTGGTCGGCCTGAGGTGGCGCTGACCCAGTCCTTCGCGGACGCCGTGCTCGAAGCCGAGAAGATCATCACGAGCGCCCCGCACATCGAAACCGAGCAGGATCTGGCCGAGGGCTACGACTACCTGGCCGGCTCGATCAGGGCCTCGCTCACGATGGCCTGGGCCTATCAGCGCGACCATCCGTTCTTCGTCGCCTCGACCGGTCCGTACACCAAGCTCGGGCTGGACAACCCGGACACCTTGTACTTCCACGCCTACCTGCGGGACAACGCTGAGTACGTGGTGACCGGGCGCCGGGGCAGCACCGCCGACCTGAGCTTCCAGGTCCTCGGCGGCGACTACTCCCCGGTCCAGGTTCCTGACAGCCTGACCGCGTTCGATGACCGGGCCTTCGACATCGGCGATGGCGGGGAGTTCGAGCTGAGGTTTGGCCCTTCCAGGCCGGATCCGCCGCCCAACTACTTCACCCTCGGGCCGGGATCGGCCATGCTGATCGTCCGGGAGGTCTACAGCGACTGGGCGGGCGAGCGGCGCGGGACGATCGCGATCCGGCGGGCCGACACGGCCGGCACCGCACCCCCGGCGGCCGACACGTCGGCGCTGGCCAAGCGGTACGGGGTGGCCGGGAAGATCCTGATCTCGCGGCTGCAGACGTTCCTGGCCTTTCCCGAGTGGTTTTACCTGAACCTGCCGGTGAACACGCTGACCGAGCCGCGTTCCACCCCCGGCGGGCTGACCACGCAATTCTCCTCGGTCGGGCATTACGAGCTGGGCGAGGACGAGGCGATGATCGTCACCGTGCCCGCCGCGGCGGCCGGCGTCGCGCCGTACCAGGGCATCCAGCTCGGCAGCCGATGGTACGTCTCGCTCGACTACATCAACCACCAGACCAGCCTCACTTCGGCTCAGGCCCGGCCCGACCCTGACGGCATGCTCCGCTTCGTGATCAGCGAGCGGAACCCCAGCCTGGCCAACTGGCTCGAGTGCTGCGGGCACCGCCGCGGTTACGTCCAGTTGCGCTGGCAGCGGCTGACCAGGGCGCTGGAGCCGGCCGACGGTCCGGTCGCGGAGGTCGTGCCGTTCGACCGGCTGACGGACCGGCTGCCGTTCTGCGAACACGCGAGGATCAGCGCGGACGAGTACCGGGCCCGGATCGCCGCGCGGCAGGCCGCGGTCGCTGACCGGATGCTGGGGTGACCGGATGCTGGGCTGACCGGATGCTGGGCTAGAACGAGGAGCTTGCACATGCTGCTGGACGGGAAGGTCGTCGTCATCTGCGGGATCGGGCCAGGTCTCGGCCGGTCGATCGCGCTGCGCAGCGCGGAACAGGGCGCCGACGTCGTGCTCGCGGCCAGGACCGCGTCCCGGCTCGCGGAGGTCGGCAAGGAGGTCACCGCACTGGGCCGGCGGGCGCTGGCCGTCCCGGCCGACATCGGCGACCCGGACGCCGGCCAGCGGCTGGCGGAGGCGACGCTGGCGGAGTTCGGCCGGGCCGACGCGCTCGTGCACAACGCGCTGGCGATGCCGCCGAGCAAGGACCTGTCGGTGGTCGACCTGGACGCGGTCAGGGCCGCGTTCGACGTGAACGTGCTCGGCGCGCTCCGCATGACCAGGGCGTTCGCGCCGGCGCTGGAAGAAGCCGGCGGGTCGGTGGTGATGGTCAACTCGATGGTGGTGCGGTTCTCGCAGCGCGGCATGGGTCCTTACAAGGCGACCAAGGCCGCCTTGCTGGCCGTGGCCCAGTCGCTGGCCAGCGAGCTCGGTCCGCGCGGGATCCGGGTGAACAGCGTCGCGCCTGGTCACATATGGGGCGACAACCTGCAGTGGTACTTCTCCTACCTGGCCAAGAAACGGGGGATCGACCCGCAGGAGGTCTACGACGAGACCGCGGCGACCATCGACCTGCGGCGGCTGCCGGAGCCCGACGAGGTCGCCGACGCGATCGTGTTCCTGGCCTCGCCGCTGGCCCGGGCCATCACCGGGCAGTGCCTGGACGTCAACTGCGGCGAGTACCACCATTGAGCGACGGGCCGGGCAGCTCCGGGGCCGGGCGGACCGGCGTCGGGACGGTCGAGGACCTGCACGCGTCGGCGACCAGGCTGACCGGGCTGGACGACTTCGGCTCTGACGAGTACCGGGACGGCCTGGACGTCCTGCTCGAGTCCTACGCGGCGCAGGCCGGGCTGACCCCGCTGGGCAGCAAGATGAGCCGGGTGTTCCTGCGCGACGCGCTGGTCGCCCGGCTGCTCAGCGAGGCGGCCTGGCAGCGGTTTCCCGAGCACGACGCGGTGCCGGTGCGGCGCCCGATCTTCGTGACCGGGCTGCCGAGGACCGGGACGACCGCGCTGCACCGGCTGCTCACCGCCGACCCGGACCATCAGGGCCTCGAGCTGTGGCTGACGATGGCGCCGCAGCCGCGGCCGCCCCGCGAGACCTGGGATAGCGACCCGGTGTTCGCCGGCATCCAGCAGGCCTATGCGCAACATCACGTCGAGCATCCCGAGTTTCTCGGCGTGCACTACATCGCGGCCGATCAGGTCGAGGAATGCTGGCAGCTGCTCAAGCAGTCGATGCGGTCGGTGTCGTTCGAGTGCCTGGCCCATGTTCCGCCCTACTCGGCCTGGCTGGCCCGGCAGGACTGGACCGGCGCGTACCGCCGGCACCGGCGGAACTTGCAGCTGATCGGGTTGCCGGACGCGGGCCGGCGCTGGGTGCTGAAAAACCCCAGTCACCTGTTCGCCCTCGACGCCTTGCTCGCCGTCTACCCGGACGCGCTGGTGATCCAGACGCACCGGGAGCCGCGGACGGCGATCGCGTCGGCCTGCAGCCTGGCCGCGCACGCGACGCCGGGCTGGTCGACGGTGTTCACCGGGCCGGTGATCGGGGCCGATCAGCTGGAGCTGTGGGCCCGCGGCCTGGAACTGTTCACCGCCGAGCGGGCCAGGCACGACCAGGCGCAGTTCTGTGACGTGCGGTACGAGGACTTCGTGGCCGACCCGGTCGGCACGGTCGAGGCGGTGTACGACCGGTTGGGGCTGGAACTGTCCGGGGCTGCGGCCGACGCGATGCGGTCGGTGCAGGGCGCTTCGTCCGGCGGGGCCGGCGCGGCGCCGGCGCACCGCTATGACCTGGCCGACTTCGGGCTGACCGGGGATCAGGTAGACGAGCGCTTCGCCCACTCCCGGTCCAGCATCGCGTAGAGCAGGTCGTCGGTCCATTCGCCCTTGGCCCAGGTGCTCTCGCGCCGCCAGCCCTCGCGCCGCATCCCGATCCGGTCGAGCACGGCCGCCGAGGCGGTGTTGCGGGCGTCGCACTCGGCTCTGACCCGGTGCTTGCCGCGCTCGGTGAACAGGTAGCCGAGCAGCAGGACCGCCCCTTCGGTGGCGTAGCCGTGGCCGGTGAACCCGGGCCGCAACGTGAAGCCGATCTCGGCCTGACGGTCGTCTGGCCCGTCGATACCACAGCCCAGGTCACCGATCAGCTCGCCGGTGGACCGCAGCGTCAGCGCGAACTGGAACCACTCGCCGGGCGTGTCCGGGTGGCTGGCCTGCAGGCCGCCGATCATCTGCTGGCCGGCTTGGTGCGGGTAGGGCGCCTCCCAGCCCTGGTACCTGGCGACCTCGGGGTCTGACCGGTAGGCGACGAAGATGTCCGTGTCCGCCGGAACGAACCGGCGCAACACCAGGCGGGCCGATGTGAGCTGGGTGAATGACGTGTCGGGCATATCTGCTAGCGGCGCGAGCCGCGGGATCCGGCCGGCTCGGCGGACGGGCCGACCTGCCGTTCCAGCCAGGCGATCAGCGGGGCGGTGGCGGCCAGGAAACCGGTGATGTGGTCCTTGGCGGCCGGGGTGCTCAGCCAGGGCTCGGGCGGCCACTGCCGGAACGCGGCCAGTCCCTTGTAGCGCAGCAACTCGGCCCGCGGGTGATCGGCCGGGTAGCCCCGCGGGACCGTCTTGAGCCGGTCGTGACCGATCAGCTCGGCGCCTCCGGCGGTGATCGCGGTGGTGATCCGGCCGAGCTCGGCTCCCGGCGGGCCGGCCACCGCCTGCCGGTACCGGGCAAGCTGGTCGGGCAGCAGGTGGAACAGGCCGTTCCCGGCGCCCAGGCCGTCGGCCGACAGGCGGATGTAGGCGAACCCGACCATCGCCCCGATCTCGGTCCTGTACAGCGTCTTGTCCTTGCTGAAGCGGATATCCCGGTATGGCCGCAGGATCCTGGCCGGGCCGAAGTCGCCGGCCAGGTCCTCGGTCAGCTCGGTCATCGGGCCGAGCACGGCCTCGTCGTAGATCGCGCGGTGCGCGGTCCAGTACGTCTTGGAGTTATCCCGTTCCAGGCCCTCGAAGAAGTCGATCGCCGCTTCCGGCCAGCCACCGAACGCCATCGCCGGTCCTCCTTCGCGGGTCGCGGGTCATTTTACTCGCGGGCTGGGTGGCGCTGCTGCTCCGTGAGGCGCGCCGAGGATGGATCGACGGCTGCCGCGCGGACCGGTGAGCGGACCGTGAGAAGGGCGGCCGCGACGGCGGCGGCGCCGGCGAACAGGGCGACCGTGAGCAGGACGCCGTGCCGGAAGCCAGCCAGCGGGTCGGCCGGGTTCGTCCTGGACAGGATCGCGATCAGGGCGGCGACGCCGAGGACGGTGCCGATCTGGCGGCCCATGTTCAGGATTCCGCTGCCGGTGCCGAACCTGGCGGGCGGCAGCGCGGCGCTGCCCGCGCCGAGCAGCGACGGTATCGACAGGCCGACGCCGGCCCCGCCGATGAGCTGGGACGGCAGCAGGTGGGTCAGATAGGCGGGATCGGGCTGGATCCTGGCCAGCCAGAGCAGCATGCCGGCCGCGTTGACCAGGCACCCGATCACCGCGACCCGGCCTGGTCCGCCCAGCCGGGCCGCGAGCGGGGCGGCCAGCCGCGCGAACGGCAGCACCATCAGCGGCCCGGGCGCGATGGCCAGGCCGGCCCGGATCGCCGAGTAGTGCCATTCGCCGGT
>DASWAH010000243.1:0-15396 GCA_036391235.1 Streptosporangiaceae bacterium | reverse complement strand
GCCGCCAGGACCCTGGCCGGAACCTGACCAGCACTGTACGGGCACCTGGCACGATGTCGGTCAGGCCGGGCAGCCCGGCCCGACCGATCGCGGCGGCCAGCCTGGCCGGCCCCTGGCCGGCTTCCGCGAGCAGGCCGGCGTCCCCGGCGGCCACGGAGATCATGCGAACGGGGCGAGCCTGACGCCAGCTTGCTCGAGTGCCTGCCGGACCGCCCTGGCGAGGGTCACGGCGCCTGCCGTGTCGCCATGAATGCAGAGCGAATGCGCCTGCACCGCTACTGGCGTGCCGTCGGCCGCGATGACCGTGCCGGTGGTGACGATCGTCACTGCCCGCTCCGCCACCAGCACGGGGTCGGTCAGCACGGCGCCGGCCTCGCCCCTGGGGACCAGCGAGCCGTCCGGCCGGTAGGCCCGGTCCGCGTAGGCCTCGCTGACTACGGGCGTGCCCGACGCACCCGCGATGGCGGCGGCCTGGCCTGCCGGGTTGGTCAGCAGCGTCAGCGTCGGGTTGTAGGCGCGCAGCGCGCTCACCAGGGCCTCGGCTTGCCGTGGATCCCTGATCACCCGGTGATAGAGCGCCCCGTGCGGCTTGACGTAGCGCACCATCGAGCCCTCGGTCCTGGCGATCCCGTCCAGCGCCGCGATCTGGTAGAGGATCTCTGCGGCTAGCTCGGGCGGCGGCACGTCCATCTCGCGCCGTCCGAATCCGGCCAGGTCCCGGTAGCTGACCTGGGCGCCGATCGTCACCCCGCGGGCAGCCGCCAGCGCGCACGCCCTGCGCAGCGTGAGCGGATCGCCGGCATGGAACCCGCAGGCCACGTTCGCGCTGGTGATCAGGGCCATCATGGCCGGATCGTCGCCCAGCGCCCAGGTGCCGAAGGACTCACCAAGATCGGCATTGAGGTCGACGGCCGGGGATTCGCTCAGACCGGCGGCTCCGGCGGCAGTTCGCTGAGCACGATCCTGATCGCCCGCTCGTCGGGCCCGGCCGACTCGATCGCTTGCATCAGCGCGTGCACCACGTCGTGCCGGCCCATGCCGAGATCCAGCAGCCGCTGGGCGGCATCCCACAACTCGGGCGGGTTGCCGTGCCACAGCCGCTCGGCCAGGGCCGCGTGCTTGTCCACGTGCTCGGGGCTAACCGCGCCGGCGCCGAAGCCGTCATGGTCGGCGGCCAGCAGGATGCGCCGGTCGCGCGGGCTGGCCGGATCGAGCAGGCTCAGGTCGGTCCCGCGGAACACGCCCTCCAGCACGCCGAACGCGAATGCGCGCCGGGGCAGGGCCTCCAGGTCCCGGTCCGGCAGCAGCCGGCCGACCAGGTCGGGCTCGAGCCCGAACGACACCGGGTCGCGGTACACGGTGGTGAACGTGGGCATCGCGTCGAACACCGCGTCCAGCGTCTTGCTGATCGCGGCGATGTCGAGTCCCGATCTCGCGCCCGCCCAGCGGGCCCAGGCCACCAGGACATGCGGCATCGCGTGCTGCTCGGCCGGGCTCAGCATCACCTTCCTGGGCAGCCAGTCCAGCAGGAACGTCTCGGCCTTAGCCGGGCTGACCCGCAGCGGCCGGCCGAAGTCCTGGTCGCAGCCATAGTCCACGATGTGGTCGGCGCACCGGCTGGCCGCCTTGATGTCGGACAGGTCCTCGGCCTCGTCGGAGGACAGGAAGCCGGCGACCAGCATCGCCCGGCGATCGCCGCGCCAGGCCATCCGCCGGCTCGCGCCCGGACCGATCAGGCCCTGGACCGGGCTGGAGGCGGCCCGGCCGTGGCCGCCAGCTCCTGGCGCGGCCGCGGCGTGTCCCGACGGCCCCCGCCCGGCCGGCGGCCGGCCGGTACCGGGCCGGTTGGCGGCGCCGGGATTGCCGCCGCCGGTGGGAGCATGCCGGGCCGTCGACCCGGCCCCGACCGCGGCGGCGGCTCGCGGTTGCGGGCTGGCCAGCACCGGCGGGAGAGTGCGCACCCTGGCCCTGACGAACGCGTGGTAGGACGGGAACGACTTGCTGACCGGCGGGTCCGCGATCGTCTCGGTCACCAGCAGCGCCGACTGCAGCAGCCGCCGTGCGTTCGGCGGGTCCACCCTGGTGAACGTGGACCTGGGCCCGTCGGGCTCGCCGAGGTCGCGGCAGTACGTCAGCAGCTTGCCGACCTGCGAGGTCACCCAGCCGTCCTTGACCATCCCGCCGGCGTTGTAGTCCACCACGACGACCAGGGCGTGCTCGTCCTGGCCGGCGTAGCTGAAGACGCAGATAACCTCGTCGCGGTCGCCGTAGGCGTCGGTGTTGACGTAACAGTCGCCGGCTACCACGGCGCCGACCTGGTCAGCCCAGCGCGGCCGGGCGACGCCCCGGTCCATCAGGTTAAGGGCCGCTTCCTCGGCCTTGACCGCCTGCCGGGTCGTGCCCAGGCAGGCCACTCCGGACAACAGGGCCAGAGCGGCCGGGCTGGCCTGCTGGGCGGCGTAGTCGACAAGGCCCTCGCCGATCAGCTCCTCGACGTCAGCGCGACGCCGGGCGGCCGTCCGGCCATTGCCGCGGCGGGCCGGCTGCTGGGTCCACCAGGTCCCGAGCAGCTCGCTGACCATCAGTTCGGCGTCCAGCGGGCTGCGCACCGCGAGCAGTTCACGGGCAGCCCTGAGCATGTCCGCGAAGAGCGCTTCCGGCGGTTGCGGCATCGCGCCGCGAACCAGCCGCCCGCCAGAACCTGAACGGCCCGAGCCGCTGGGAGAGTCTGCGCGTCTGCTCGGCGGGCTCATTTTCCTAGCTTTTCAGATCCGGTCGCGGCGATGCCACGGTTGGCGTCGGCGCGCCGCCGGCGAATGGCAGCGCACCGAGGACATTACCTGTCCCGCTGTCGCGATGTGGCCAGGCTCGGCCGGCTAAAGGACCTAATCAGGCCCTTGCCTCCGCAGTGGCCATACCCGGCCAGAAGTGTCCGGGTCCGGATATGCTGACGGGCGGCGCGGTCCCGGGCCTGACGTCCGGCCGGTCACCTGGGCTGGCGGTCCGATGCGCGGAACGCCAGCGATCGTCCCGGTAATCGGACATAATGCCGGATTAGCGGAGCTTGTCAGATGTCGCCAGCCAGGTCATTCGAGGGCGGCGGAGACGACCAAGCAGCGAGGGAGCGGTAGTGATACGGCGCGGCCTGCGGCGGCACGGCAATCCAGGGACACGGGGGATCTTCGGCAGGCGCGGCGCCATCGGCTGGGCGGCGGGACTGATCGGGCTGACGCTGACGGCCGCGGGCTGCGGACTCGGCGGAAGCAGCGCCAGCGGGCACACTCCGGTCTCCGGCGGCTCGGTCAGCTACGCGCTGCCGGCCAACGAGACGCCGAACTACATCTTCCCGTTCAGCCCCGGCCAGTACTTCACCCAGGTCAACTCGGATCAGCTGCAGTACTTGCTGTACCGGCCGCTGTACTGGTTCGGCGGCAACGGACTGCCATACCTGAACCGGCAGCTCAGCCTGGCCAAGCCGCCCGTTTACCACGGGCAGCAGGTCACCATCAAGCTCAAGCGCTACCGCTGGTCCGACGGCACTACGCTGACCGCCGCCGACGTCGTGTTCTGGATGAACATGATGAAGGCGGTCGTGGCCTACTCGGTCAGGTACTCCTCCAACAGCGTGAACTGGGGCGGCTACGTGCCCGGCGAGTTCCCCGACAACGTGAGCAGCGTCCGGGCGGTCGGCCGGGACACCGTCCAGATGACGATCAAGGGCGCGTACTCCCGCCGGTGGTTCACCGACAACGAACTGAGCCAGATCACCCCCATGCCGCTGGCCTGGGATGCCACGGCGGCCGGGAAGAGTAACTGCGAGCAGGTCCAGACGAACTGCGTCGCGGTCTTCAAGTACCTGGACAGCTCGTCCAAGAACCCGTCCAGCTGGGTCAAATCCAAGATCTGGAGCGTCGTCGACGGCCCGTTCACGCTCACCGGCCTGAACTCACAGGGCGTGCTGACGTTCCAGTACAACAAGCAGTACTCGGGACCGGTGCCCGCGCACCACATCAGCACGTTCACCGAGTTGCCGTTCACCTCGGAGGAAGCGGAGTTCAACGTGCTGGCGGCGGGCGGCAGCCACCCGATCGACGTCGGGTACCTGCCAACGGTCGACGCCCCGGTGCCGCCGCCCGGGCACTCGGTCGGGGCCAACCCGGTCTCCGGGTACGACCTGCAGCCGCTCTATACCTGGGGACTGAGCTACTTCCCCTACAACTTCGGCAGCGCCGACCCGCAGCGCGCGATCATCAGCCAGGTGTACTTCCGGCAGGCCATGCAGTTGCTCGAAGACCAGGCGGCGGTCATCCAGGGGCCGCTGCACGGATACGGGCACACCACGACCGCCCCGGTCGGCAGCTTCCCGCGGACCAAGTTCCTGTCACCGAAGGCGAGGAAGGGCGACCCGTACCCGTTCAACCCGGGCGCGGCCAGGCACCTGCTCACCCAGCACGGCTGGGTGTTCCACGCCAACTCGGCGGCGACCTGCGGCCGCCCGGGCTCCGGGCCGACCCAGTGCGGCACCGGGGTCAAGCCGAATACCGCGCTGAACTTCACCCTGTACTACGCGACCGGGGCCGCCTGGCTGGAGTCGGCGCTGCTCCAGCTGAAGTCGAACGCGGCCGACGTCGGGATCAACATCGAGCTGAAACCGCGCAGCTTCAACGGCGTGCTCTCGGTAGTCGAGGGCGCGGGCTGCCAGGCTGGCGGCTGTCCGTGGGAGATCGCCGACTGGGGCCAGGGCTGGAGCTACGTGCCCGACTACCTGCCGACCGGCGACGAGCTGTTCCAGACCAACTCGTTCGCCAACCTGGGCCAGTACAGCGACAAGACCAACGACCAGTACATCAAGGCGACGCTGCACACATCCAGCATGGCCGCGATGTACAAGTGGGAGGATTACCTGACCAAGCAGCTGCCGGTCGCGCTCCAGCCGGACGCGCCGGCGGCGCTGGTCGAGAGCCGGGACGACCTGCACATCGGCGTTCAGAGCCCGACGCTCGCGATCAACCCGGAACAGTGGTACTACCTGCGGTGAGCGGCGGCCGGGCCCGTCGCCCCCGCGCCGGCCGTTGACCGCCTTCCTCCTGCGGCGGGCTCTTCAGGCGGCGGCGGCTCTGCTGCTGCTCAGCATGGGCGTGTTCGGGCTGCTCTGGCTGCTGCCCGGAGGCCCTGCGCAGGCCCTGCTGAGCGGAGCCGGCGCCGGGACGTCAGCAG
Source organism: Streptosporangiaceae bacterium (assembly GCA_036391235.1). GTDB lineage: Bacteria > Actinomycetota > Actinomycetes > Streptosporangiales > Streptosporangiaceae > Chersky-822. The sequence continues at coordinate 10,179 of DASWAH010000243.1, read as the reverse complement.
CCAGGCTGCGGCACGACTACGGCCTCGGCAGCCCGTTCGCGATCGCCTACCTGCACTGGCTCGGCCAGGTCCTGCACGGCAATCTGGGCTACTCGGTGATCGACAATGCCAGCGTCGGCTCGCTGCTCGCGGCCAGCCTGCCGCGGACGGTGGCCCTGACCTTGACCGCGACCCTGCTCGGGATCGCGGTGGCGATCCCGGCCGGGCTGCTGCAGGCCGTCCGCCGGGGCAGCCTGGCCGACCGGACCGGCCGGGCCCTGTCCTACATCGGCTACGGGATACCGTCGTTCTTCCTCGGCTCGGTGCTGATCATGGTCTTCGCGGTGAAGCTGCACTGGCTGGGGGCCGAGGGGCCGCAGGCTCCCGGCATCGCCGGCGTACTCGCCGACTGGCGAGATCTCACGCTGCCCGTGCTCACCCTGGCCGTCATCACGGTGGCGATCTTCTCCCGCTATGTCCGCTCGGCCGCCATCGACAGCCTCGGGCATGACTACGTGCGCACGGCCAGGGCCGCTGGCGCGAGCCGGGGCCAGGTCCTGACCAGGCACGTGCTGCGGAACTCGCTCGCTCCGGTGATCACGCTGGCCGGGCTGAGCATCCCCAGGATCCTGGCGGGCGCCCTCGTAGTTGAGTCGCTGTTCAACATCCAGGGCATGGGCTGGCGGCTCTGGCAGGCGGCCCAGAAGCACGACTTCCCCGTCCTGCTCGGCTTCATCCTCGTGATCGGGGCGGGCGCGGTGGTCGGATCGCTGCTCGCCGACGCGGGGTATCTGGTGGCCGACCCTCGTGCCGCGGGCCGGGCGCCATGACCGGCAAGCACGCCGCTCCGGCGAAGACCGGCAGGCCGGCCCAGAGCGGCAGGCCGGCCCAGAGCGGCAGGCCGGCCCAGAACGGCAGGCCGGCCCAGAACGGCGGCCGCCGCCGGGCTGCTGCCGCGGCCAGGAATCCGCTGCTCGGCAGGCTGGCCATGACCCCGGCCGCGGCGGCCGGCCTGGCCATGATCGCCGGACTTGTCGTGTTCTGCTACGCGGGGCCCCTGGTCTATCACGCGAACCTCACCCAGGTGAATCTGCTCCTCGGCAACCGGCCACCGGGGCCTGGCCACCCGCTCGGAACGGACGGCAACGGACTCGACGTGCTCGGCCTGCTGATGGCGGGCGGCCGGCTGTCGCTGGAGGTTGGCACGGCTGCGGGCCTGCTCGCCGCCATGATCGGGTCGGGCTGGGGCGCGGTGGCCGGCTACCTGGGCGGCCCGCTCGACGCGTTCATGATGCGGATCGTGGACGCGGCGGTGGCGATCCCGACGCTGGTTGTGCTGCTCTTGCTCAGTGCCATCTACACGCCCTCGCCCGGCGCTCTGGTCCTGGTGATCGCGGCGACCTCCTGGCTGAGCACGGCCTACCTGGTCCGTGGGGCCGCACTGACCCTGCGGACCAGGGAATACGTGCTAGCGGTCCGCCTGATGGGTGGTGGCCGGATCCGGGCGATCGCGCGGCACATCGCGCCGAACGCCCTGGGCGTGATCACGGTCAACGTCTCGTTCCAGGTGGCCGACGCGATCCTGGCCCTGGCGACCCTGAGTTACCTCGGCCTGGGCGTTCAGCCACCCGCATCCGACTGGGGAGACATGGTCGCCGGGGGCGTCCGCTACATCTACGACGGATACTGGTGGGAGATCTACCCGGCTGGAGTGGCGCTCATCATCGCGGTGGTCGCCTTCAACTTGCTGGGTGACGGCTTGCGGGATCGCCTGGCCGGGCCAGCTCCGATCCGCTGACGGGCAGCCACTTCCGGGCCCAGACGACGGGCCATCGGGCCGCGATGCCGCTAGCCTTCTTGTGTTGGACGTCGCAGGGAGGGGCTCGTCCGTGATCGAACTCGCCGATGCGATGCGCTCGCTATGACCGAACTGTCGCCTGGTCAGCCAGCGCCATCGCTATCGCCTGACCAGGCTGCCGCGGCGGCCTGCGACGCGGCGATGCTGGAAGTGCTGCTCGGGCAGGCTCCGGCCGGCTTCGCGTACATCGATGCCGAATTCCGGCTTCGCCGGGTCGGCCAGGCGCTCGCGGACCTGATCGGCGTGGACCAGGCCGCGCAGATCGGCCGCACGCCGGCCCAGGCCTGGCCGTTCGCGCTGGCCGCGAGCGCTGAGCAGGCGGTACGCAAGGTGCTCGCAGACGGCCTGCCGGTGACCGACGAACTGCCTGCGGCCGGCCTGGGTCCTGGAGCCAGCGGCCCGCTCGCCCTGTCCTGGTTCCCGGCCCGCGATGACGCAGGCACAGTGACCGGGGTGACCATGATGGCCACCCTCGTGCCGCCCGAGCTGGATTCACCGGAAGCCGTGCGCCGGACCAAGGAGCGGTACCGGTCCCTGGTCCAGGCAGGTAATCAGGTGGTCTGGGTCACCGACCCGGCCGGCGAGATCGCCGAGGATTCCCCTGAGTGGCGCTGGATCACCGGCCAGTCGCTGGACGACTACCTAGCCAGCGGCTGGCTCGCCGCCATTCACCCGAATGACAGGGACAGGGTCGAGCGGGACTGGCAGGACTGCATCCAGACCGGGACGGTCTTCGACGGCAGCTACCGGGTCAGGACCAAGTCCGGCTCCTATCGGCACTACGACGTGCGGGCCGTGCCGATCGAGCGGGACGGCGCGATCGTCGAGTGGATGGGCGCGAGCACCGACGTCACCAGCCAGCGCGAGGCCGACGAGATGCGCGGCCGGCTCACCGAGCAGCTGTCGGCGGCTGCGCTGCGCACCTCGCGGCTGCAGCAGGCCACCTCCCTGCTGGCCGAGGCGCTCTCGGTCAAGGAAGTGCTCGCCGTCATCACCGAGGTCGGCCGGTCCTCGGTCGGCGCCGAGCGGGCGGCGGTCGCGATCCTCGGTGACGACAGGTTCCGGCTGCGGGCGTTCACGGCCGATGCGTCGGGTGACGGGCCGGCCGAACTGGCCCATGAGCTCTCCCTGGACCGGCCCTGCGTGATGACCGCGGTGATCGCGCACCGCCGCTGCCTGGTCTTCGCCAGCCGGGAGAACCTGCGCAGGCATTTCGAAGGCGAGGAGCCGCTGCTGGTCGGCCAGGACGAGCAGTCCTGGGTCGGGCTGCCGCTGACCACCTCGGGCGCGCCGCTCGGCGCGCTGCAGTTCGCGTTCACCAGGCCGCATCAGATCACCGATGAGGAGCGGGTGTTCCTCGAGGCGCTGGCTGGGCAGGGCGCGCTCGCCCTGGAGCGGGCCAAGCTGTACGAGCGCGAGCACGCCACCGCCGAAACCCTGCAGCGCAGCCTGCTGCCCGACACTCTGCCTGACGTGCCGGGGATCGCGCTGAAGGCCTTCTACAAGCCGGTCAGCATCGAGGTCGGCGGCGACTGGTATGACGCGTTCCGCCTTCCGGACGGCAAGCTCGCCGTGGCCGCCGGCGACGTGATGGGCAAGGGACTCACCGCCGCGGCCGGGATGGGCCGGGTGCGCAACGCGCTGCGCGCGCTCGCCCTGACCGATCCCCGGCCGGCCGCCGTGCTGGCCGGCCTGGACCGGCTCTTCCTCGCCACCGAAATGGACGAGCAGGTCACGACGGTGTGCTACCTCGTGGTCGATCCGCTGACCGGCGACGGCGTAGCCGGGAATGCCGGCCACCTGCCGCCGCTGCTGATCGGTCCCGACGGGCCGCCCCGGCTCGACCAGACCGAGGCAGGAACCCCGCTGGGCTGGGCCAGCCCGCGCCGCCAGTACCCGTTCAGCCTGCCGCCAGGAAACACTGCGGTGCTGTATTCCGATGGTCTGGTGGAGAACCGTACACGCGGTCTCGACGTCGGTCTTGACGCGCTCGTCGCCGTGGCCGGGCAGGCGCCGCCGGCCGTGCTGGGCGATCCCGCGCGCCTGATCGGGTATCTGGTGGAGCGGATGCTGGCTGGTTACCAGCAGGACGACGACGTCACCGTGCTCGTCCTGCAGATGCCGGACGGGGCTGGCACCGCACACGGCTGAAAACAGGCAAGGAAGGTCAAGCCGTGAAAGTTGTGGGTACGCTTTCGCAGCGTGCAGTTGTCGGGCATCGCTCCCGGCTGGGGGTTCGGGCGCGGAGTGGTACGAGCTACCTTCCAACTCCGCCTAAGGTGGGGGACGGGAGCGGGTTTCCCGCTGCCAGGCCCGGCGCAGGACAGCGCCGGAGTCGCTGGCCGGACCGGTCAGCAGGGGACTGACCTGGGTCCGGCGGCTTTCGGCCAGCGAAGGAAGGGGTGACCGCGGTGGCAAGCGCTGCAAGCTCCGCGGCGCGGAGGCAGCCGACGCCCACGGGCCGAGGCGCTCGCGTTCCGCAGCAATCCCGGCCAGCACCAGCCGATTCCGCGGGCGCGGACGCCGCCGTCACGCTGGTGCCGGATGACGCGACCGACGGACGAGCCACCAGGCGGGCCGGCGGCGGGCGCCGTGGCGGCCGCAGGACCACGAAGAAGGATCGCTCGGGCGGGACCACGCCGGCCCGCGGAGCGGATACTGTTGTTGATCCGGCCATCCCGGCCCCGGCGGGACCTGTTTCCCCTGGCCGCCGGCCAGCCAGGGGCGCGGCTGCCCGGCGCGGCGCGCGCGCCGGGACGGCCAGTGACCCGGCGGCCAAGGGGCGTGGCGCGGATGACGAGAAAGATCTTGCCGGACCCGGTGACCTGGAAGGTGACGTGAACCTGGCGGAAGCGACTGATCTGGACGCCGATGCTGACGCGGCAGCCGATCTGAACGAGGACCCCGAGCTCGGCGCGGACGCCGACCTGGACGATGCGCCAGAGGATCTGGCCGCCGTCGCCGACCTCGACGTCGATCTCGATGAAGACCTGTCCGGGCTCGACGCCGACGACTCGCTCGGTGACGACAGCGAGGCGGGCGAGGACCCCGAGGTGGCCGACGACGCCGACGAGGCGGAGGAGGCCGACGAGACCGTGCCCGCGGCCCAGGCGGTCAAGGTCGCGGCGGCCAACGGGACCGCAGCGGCCAGCGCCGCTCCGGCGGCCGGCACCACCGCGGAGAACGAGGAAGAGGAGTTCGTCTACGGCGACGACGACGAGGACCTGCCCGCTGCCCAGGTAGCGGTGGCGGGCGCGACGTCGGACCCGGTCAAGGACTACCTCAAGCAGATCGGCAAGGTGCCGCTGCTGAACGCCGAGCAGGAAGTCGAGCTGGCCAAGCGGATCGAGGCCGGGCTATTCGCCGAGGAGAAGCTGGCCGACGGCGGTAAGGCGATGCCGCACGACGTGCGCGGTGACTTGGAGTGGATCGCCGAGGACGGACGCCGGGCCAAGAATCACCTGCTCGAGGCGAACCTGCGGCTGGTGGTCTCGCTGGCCAAGCGCTACACCGGCCGAGGCATGCTCTTCCTCGACCTGATCCAGGAAGGCAACCTGGGCCTGATCAGGGCGGTCGAGAAATTCGACTACACCAAGGGCTACAAATTCTCCACCTACGCGACCTGGTGGATCCGGCAGGCGATCACCCGCGCGATGGCCGACCAGGCCCGCACGATCCGGATCCCCGTGCACATGGTCGAGGTGATCAACAAGCTGGCCCGGGTGCAGCGGCAGATGCTGCAGGACCTGGGCCGGGAGCCGACCCCCGAGGAGCTCGCGGCCGAGCTGGACATGACCCCGGAGAAGGTCATCGAGGTGCAGAAGTACGGCCGGGAGCCGATCTCGCTGCACACCCCGCTCGGTGAGGACGGCGACAGCGAGTTCGGCGACCTGATCGAGGACTCGGAGGCGATCCAGCCGGGTGAGGCGGTCAGCTTCACGCTTCTGCAGGAGCAGCTGCATTCGGTGCTGGACACCCTGTCCGAGCGCGAGGCCGGCGTCGTGTCCATGCGATTCGGGCTGACCGACGGACAGCCCAAGACGCTGGACGAGATCGGCAAGGTCTACGGGGTCACCAGAGAGCGGATCCGTCAGATCGAGTCCAAGACCATGTCCAAGCTCCGCCACCCGTCCCGGTCCCAGGTTCTCCGCGACTACCTGGATTAGCCAGAACACCAGGCCATAGCCAGTCAGGCGGCTCCCCTTGCGGGGAGCCGCCTGACTTACGAACGTGTGCTGCGGTGTCAGGTTGCGGCGGGCCGCGTCAGCGAGCGGCCGCTGCCCCTTCGCCCGGCTTGTCGTGCAGCCTCGAGGTCTCGTCCTGGATTTCCACGGCCACCTTCGCCAGCGCAGGCGCGTGCTGGCGGTTGTGATGCGCACAGAAGAGCAGTTCCGCCGACCCAGGCAGTATCACCCTTACATAGGCAGGGGCACCGCACCGGTCACACAGGTCGTTGGCATTGAGCGGCTTCGTTGGGGCCATCGCTCCGGTCATGTCCGCCTCCCTTGCCCTTTTCCCGCCGGCGGGTTTACCGGCGGTTTCTGCAACCTGCGCTCTCTACCGCATCACAACACCTAGCCCGTCTGGTGTCATCCCATGCCGCCGCGGCGTACGCCGTGGGCGAACACATTACGGATCACTGGCCCGATCTTTATACATGCCGCCGTCGAGGGCAAGTTGTCGCAGGTAGCCCGCGTAGCCCTGGTATGTCGTCGGCGTGCCTGGCGAAGCGGGCGGACCGGGGCGGCTAGGGTTCTGAGCAAATAGTTATCCCGGCGCGGGGCTGCGCCGGTCGGCCGACCGGCGCGGCACGCCGGCCGCGAGCCACAGGAGAGCGTGCATGACGACCGCGTTGCGTGAGGCGGCGCCAGCGGCCGGGCCGGCTGACAGCTACTCGGCCAGGCACCTGACGGTGCTGGAGGGCCTGGAGGCGGTCCGCAAGCGGCCCGGCATGTATATCGGCTCGACCGACGGTCGCGGCCTGCTGCACTGCCTCTGGGAGATCATCGACAATTCGGTCGACGAGGCGTTGCACGGCACCTGCACCAGGATCGAGGTCGTCCTGCATGCCGACGGCTCGGCCGAGGTGCGCGACAACGGCCGCGGCATCCCGGTCGACATCGAGCCCAAGACCGGCCTGAACGGCGTCGAGCTGGTGATGACCAGGCTGCACGCCGGGGGCAAGTTCGGCGGCGGCTCGTACACCGCCTCCGGTGGCCTGCACGGCGTGGGCGCGTCGGTGGTCAACGCGCTGTCCAGCCGGCTGGACGTGCACGTCGACCGGGGCGGCCAGGAGTGGGCGGCGAGTTTCCGCCGCGGCGTGCCCGGCACCTACGCGGACGGCCGCCCCGACGGGAAGTTCTCGCCAGCATCCGGACTGCGCAAGATCAGGAGGGTGCCGAAGGGCGTGACCGGCACCAGGACCAGGTTCTGGCCGGACCGGCAGATCTTCGTGCCGGGGGCCGACCTGGACTACGAGTCGCTCATCCAGCGGGCCAGGCAGACGGCCTACCTCGTGCCCGGGCTGTCGATCACGGTCGCCGACGAGCGGCCCGCAGTGCCCGGCGAGGAAGCGGCGCAGGGCCCGCGGATCACCGAATTCCGGTTCGACGGCGGCATCAGCGAATTCTGCGCCCACCTGGGTACCGGCGAGCCGGTCACCGACGTGCTCAGGCTGACCGGCACCGGCCAGTTCACCGAGACCGTGCCGGTACTCGACGACCTTGGCCACCTGACCCCGACCGAGGTCGAGCGCGAGCTCGAGGTGGACGTCGCGCTGCGCTGGGGCGCGGGCTACGACACGATCCTCCGCTCGTTCGTCAACGTGATCGCCACCCCGAAGGGCGGCACCCACGTGACCGGGTTCGAGCGAGCCCTCGTGCGCACGCTGAACGAGCAGCTCAAGGCGACCAGGACGCTGCGCTCGGGCGATGAGGCGGTGCTCAAGGAGGACGTGCTGGAGGGCCTGACCGCGGTCATCGCCGTGCGGGTGCCCGAGCCCCAGTTCGAGGGGCAGACCAAGGAGGTGCTCGGCACCCCCGCGGCGTCCAGGATCGTGGCCGAGGTCGTCGGCAGCGAGCTGCGGGCCTTCCTCGAAGGCCGGGTCCGCGGCAGTAAGCAGCAGGCCAAGGCGGTGCTCGAGAAGGTCGCGAACGCCGCCAAGACCAGGATCGCGGCCAGGGAGCACCGCGAGAACCAGCGCCGCAAGTCGGCGCTGGCCAGCTCGGCGCTGCCGGCCAAGCTGGTGGACTGCCGGTCGGCCGACGACCGCAGCGAGCTGTTCATCGTCGAGGGCGACTCGGCCCTCGGCACGGCCAAGCTGGCCCGCGACTCGGAATTCCAGGCCTTGCTGCCGATCCGCGGCAAGATCCTCAACGTGCAGAAGGCGTCTCTGGCCGACATGCTCAAGAACGCCGAGTGCGCCGCCATCATCCAGGTGCTCGGCGCCGGCTCGGGCAGCGCCTTCGATCTGGACGCGGCCAGGTACCAGCGGGTCATCCTGATGAGCGACGCCGATGTCGACGGCGCCCACATCAGGACCTTGCTGCTGACCCTGTTCCACCGGTACATGCGGCCGATGGTGGAGGCCGGACGGGTGTTCGCCGCGGTGCCGCCGCTGCACCGGATCAAGCTGACAAACCCCCGCAAGAACCAGAACCGGTATATCTACACCTATACCGATGCAGAACTGCACCGCACCCTGCTCGAGCTGGACCGCAAGGGCACCAGGTACGAGGATCCGCCGCAGCGGTACAAGGGCCTGGGCGAGATGGACGCGTCGCAGCTGGCCGAGACGACGATGGATCCGCGGCACCGGACCCTGCGGCGGATCAGGATCGGCGATGCCGCGGCCGCCACCGGGATCTTCGACCTGCTGATGGGCAGCGAGGTGGCGCCGCGCCGGGACTTCATCGTCGGCGGGGCGGCCGAGCTCGACCCGGCCAGGATCGACGCCTGATGGCCGGGCAGCCCGGCCTCGTTCGCTACGCCGGGGCGGCGCTGGCCGACGGGCTGGGCCCGGCACTGCGCAGGCCGGTCACCGTCGACGTGGCCGACGGCGTGATCATCGCGATCGCCGATGGTGACGACCCGGGCCCGCCAGCCGCGGGCCTGACCGTTGTCGATGCCAGCGGGGCCACGATCGTGCCGGGGTTCGTGGACTGCCATTCGCACCTGACCCTGCAGGGGGGCGCCCAGTGGATCGCCCGCGGCGCCGACCCGACTGCCGACCTGGTCGACGCGGCCGAGCGGAACGCGGCGGCGCTGCTGCAGGCCGGCGTCCGATGGTGCCGCGATGTCGGGTCGCCACGCCGGTCCGATGCGGGCGACGGCCGGGAGCGGGCGCTGGCCCTCGGGCTCAGGGACCGCTGGGCCGGACGGCCCGGCTACCCGTACATCAGGGCAGCCGGCACCTGGCTGACCAAGGCCGGGTCGCTGCCCGAAGGGCTGGCGGTCGAGGTCACCGACGCCGACGGGCTGCTGCACGCGGCCCTGGCCCAGCTGGACGACGGCGCCGACCTGGTCAAGCTGTACCTTGACGGACCGGACGCGGGGGTCGCACCGTGGACCGCCAGCGAGGTTGCGGCCGTGGTGGCCGCGGTGCATGCCCGCGGTGCCACCGTCGCCGCGCACGGCTCAGGCCTGGCTAACTGCCGGCTCGCGGCTGACGCGGCGGTAGACACCCTGGAGCACGGCTTCACCCTGGACGACGACATCGCCGCGACCCTGGCCGAGAACGACGTCACGCTGGTCACGACGTTGTCGGTGCTGCACTCCTGGCTGACCTTCGGTGCCACCACGACCCTCGATCGGTTCGCCGGCGACGCGGCCAGGACCGCGATCAAGGGCAGGCTAGAGACCGCCGAGGAGAGCGTGCGGATCGCGTACCGGGCCGGAGTCGCCATCGCGGCCGGCAGCGACTTCGGCGGCGGTTCGGTCAGGGCCGGGCACCTGGCCTGGGAAGTACAGGCCCTGGTGCGGGCCGGGCTGGAGCCCTGGGAAGCGCTCGGCGCGGCCACCTGGCGGGGTGGTGCCGTGTTCGGCGATCCGGCGGCGGGCCGGATCTCCGTCGGCGGGCCGGCGCACTTCACGCTGGTGCACGGCGATCCGCTGAGCGACCCCGCGGCCCTCTGGCGGGTCTGGCGCGTGGTCTAACGCCGCCGCGCACCCGCCAGTTTCATGATCGCGGAAATTTCTCCGTCTATGCGGCGGACGATCTTCCGTGATCATGAAGTTGGGCGGGGCGGGGCGGGGTGGGTTGGTGGGTGGCGAGCCGACCCGGGTCGCGTCGGGGGTAACCGGTACCCGGGCCGGCGATGGCGGCCACGATCGCGGGCGAGGGC
>DASWAH010000242.1:0-7712 GCA_036391235.1 Streptosporangiaceae bacterium | reverse complement strand
GCCAGGCAGGCCCAGGTACGCGCACTCGCACCCCGCGCCTACGGCCAGGCCGTCCCTGGCTCGATAACCATCATCGGCCCGCGCGGACGAGCCGGTGCCTTCCGCGTGGTCAGGCCGGCCGCGTTCTGCCCGGCGACCGTGTGGTTCAGCCGGCTGAGAGGCCGCCGCCGCGCCGCAACACCGACCCCGGTGTATGAAATGCCATATTCATTATGGAATTTGTGTCTCAATCCCCACTTTCATACACGGCCCAGCGGCCAATGGGTCGGCGGGCCACAGCCGGCCCGGCGGCCAATGGGTCGGCGGGCCACAGCCGGCCCAGCGGCGAGCCACCAGGGCCGGCGGCCCGGCGGCGAGCCCGTCGACCGGAGGCGGCCTTCAGGCAGCCACGAATCCGAGCGCTAAGCCGCCGCGGTCAAGGTCTGGGAATGGTGCAGCCGGATCGTTAGCGGTCCATTCCGTGGACGCAATCCGTCACGGCCGCTTGCCTTTTCTGTAACTAGCTGTAGTCATGCCTGCGTAACGTGTATAACTAGAACCCCAAGCGGCGCACAGCCCGGTCCCTACGGACCCCGGTACCGCGACGCAAGGGGGAAATGGGGGAAGCCGCACGTCGCGGAGGGGGACCTTCGTCCGGGGGGCGCGGTGCCGCTCTGGCCTATCCGCCGGAGCATGGCACGCGCAGATGACGAAGGTAGCGGCGGGTGGCCGGGTCATTGTCCTGCGGACGGGGCCGCACGGGGGCGCGGTGCCGTCCGCGGGACAAGATCCACCCGACCCATGAGCGCAGGGCCAGCACCGAACCGGGGCTGGCCCTGCGCGGCCCAGGGCCTCAGACCAGAAACATCAGCCAGAACTCCAGGCCGCGCGACTGCGCCGGTCAGGCGGACGTGAGTACGACCGGTCCCGACCCGGTCACCGCGATCGTGTGCTCCACATGGGCGGCGCGGCTCCCGTCAGCGCTGCGGATGGTCCAGCCGTCCTCGTCGATGTAGTACTTGTCATTGCCGCCGGCCATGAACCACGGCTCGATCGCGATCACCAGGCCTGGAACGATCTGCATGCCGCGGCCGGCCCGGCCCTCGTTGGGGATCGAGGGGCCTTCGTGCATCGACCGGCCCACGCCGTGCCCGCCGAAGTCGGTGTTGATGCCGTAGCCGGCCGACCGGCCGACCGCCGCGATGGCGGCCGAGATGTCGCCGATGCGCGCTCCGGCCACGGCGGCGGCGATACCGGCCCGCAGGGCTTGCTCGGCGGCTAGGATGAGCCGGTCATCGGCCGGGCTGGGCGGGCCGATCGTGAACGAGATCGCGGCATCCGCGACCCAGCCATCGAGCGTCGCCCCGCAGTCCACGCTGAGCAGGTCTCCCGCGGCCAGCTTGCGCCGTCCAGGGATGCCGTGCAGCGCGGCGTCGTTGACCGAGGTGCAGATCACGGCCGGAAACGGCACGTCCGCGAATCCGGGCTGGTAGCCGAGGAAGGGCGAGGACGCGCCGGCCGCGGCGAGCACCGACCTGGCGGCCTGGTCCAGTTCAGACAGCCGCACTCCCGGCCTGGCCTGCGCTTTGGCCGCGGCCAGGGCCGCCGCCACGACCTGGCCGGCCGCCCTGACCGCCTCGATCTCGCCTGCCGTCTTGATCTCGACCACCGGGCCCAGCCCCTTTCTCCCGGTCGCCAGGTTACGGCAGCGCTCCGATCTGTCTGGCCAGCGCGAAGTCGGCCGCGGTCAGGCCGCCGGCCGAATGGGTGGACAGGGTCAGGGTGACCTTGTTCCAGGAGATCGTGATGTCGGGATGGTGGTTGGCCGCCTGAGCCAGGTGCGCCACCGCGCCGGCGTAGATGAACGCGTCCCGGAAGTCGCCCAGCGTGACGGTCCTGGTGATCGACTGGCCGGAGCGCTCCCATCCGGGAGCGGCCGCCAGCGCGGCCGTGATCTCGTCCTCGTTCAGCACTGTCATCGTCTTATCCTCCCAGCCGCCCCGCTCCGTGCCCAGCCGCGCCGGCCGCCGCCCCGGCCGGCGATAGGCTGAGGCCCGCTTGCGCGGGTTGCTTGCCCTGCCCGCATGCCCTGCCCGACCGTGCGTCACCGGAGCCGCAGATGACAGACCAGCAGAACCCGCCGCCCAGGCGCACGCCGCTGGCCGGAGTGCACGAGGCGCTCGGCGCCACCATGACCGGCTTCGCGGGCTGGCTGATGCCACTGCGGTACGGCAGCGAGACCGCCGAGCACGTCGCCGTCCGGACGGCCGCCGGGCTGTTCGACCTGTCGCACATGGGCGAGCTGATGGTGACCGGCGAGGGCGCCGCCGGCGCCCTCGACTATGCGCTGACCGGCCAGGCTTCCGCGATCAAGCCGGGCCGGGCCAGGTACACGATGATCTGCGCGCCCGACGGCGGCGTGCTCGACGACCTCATCGTCTACCGCCTCGCCGAGACCGAGTACCTGGTCGTCGCCAACGCCTCGAACGCGGCGACCGTGGCCGCCGAGCTGACCGAGCGAGCCAGCGGCCGCGGCGCGACGGTGACCGACAGGACCGACGACTTCGCGCTGATCGCGATCCAGGGACCGCGGGCGGCCGGCATCCTGGCCGGGCTGACCGACATCAGCCTGGACGACGTGCGGTACTACGCCAGCTATCCGGCCCGGGTTGCGGGCCGCCAGGTGCTGCTGGCCAGGACCGGCTATACCGGTGAGGACGGCTTCGAGCTGTTCACCGCCCCGGACGACGCCGCCCCGCTGTGGGCTGCCCTCACCGAGGCGGGCAGCGGCCCGGGACTGGTGCCCGCCGGGCTGGCCGCCCGCGACTCGCTCAGGCTCGAGGCCGGGATGCCGCTGTACGGCAACGAGCTGAGCCGCGAGATCACGCCGTTCGATGCGGGCCTGGGCCGGGTGGTCAAGCTGGACAAGCCTGGCGATTTCGTCGGCAAGGCCGCGCTGGCCGCGCGATCCTCGGCCAAGCCGGAACGGGTGCTGGTCGGCCTGACCGGGCAGACCAGGCGGGTTCCGCGGCATGGCTATCCGGTGCTGTGGGAAGGTGAGCCGTGCGGCGCGGTCACCAGCGGGGCGCCATCGCCAACCCTGGGCAAGCCGATCGCCATGGCCTACCTGACCGCGGCAGCCGCGGCCGGTGCCCAGGCCGCCGGTGCGACGGCGGAAGGCCTGGCGGTCGACATCCGGGGCCGGGCCGAGCCGGCCCGCATGGTCCCGCTTCCGTTTTACAAGCGCCCGGCCGATACCTGACCGCTGAACTGGCCTGAGAGAGGATTGCCACCGTGAGCGTTCCCGAAGAGCTGTACTACACCGCCGAGCATGAGTGGGTCGCGATCTCCGAGACCACCGCCAGGATCGGAATCACCGACTACGCGCAGCGGGCCCTGGGCGACGTGGTGTACGTGACGGCGCCGGCGCCGGGCACCCGGGTCACCGCCGGCGATCCGTGCGGTGAGGTGGAGTCGACCAAGTCGGTCAGCGACATCTACTGCCCGGCCGATGGCGAGGTCACCGAGGTCAACCCGGAGATCGACGAAGACCCGGGTCTGGTGAACTCCGACCCCTACGGTGCGGGCTGGCTGTTCAAGGTCAGGCTGGACTCCGGCGACCAGCTGCCGCCGGGATTGCTCTCCCCCGCTGAGTACACCGCCCTGACCGCCGACCAGCAGTGACTGCGGCCGCCGAGGCCGACGAACTACGCAGGCTGAACGCGGCGACCGCGCACCTGGAGCCGCCCTTCGCGGTCGTCGACCTGGCGGCTTTCCGCGCCAACGCGGCCGGGCTGACCGCGCGGGCGGCGGGCACGCCGATCAGGCTGGCCAGCAAGTCGGTCAGGTGCCGGCGGCTGATCGCAGACGCGCTCGCCCTTGACGGCTTCCGCGGCATCCTGGCGTTCACACTGCCGGAAGCCCTCTGGCTGACCGACTGCCAGGTCAGCGACGACATCGTCGTCGCCTACCCGACCGCCGACCAGGCCGCCCTGGCCAGGCTGGCCGGGCACCCGCAGGCGGCGCGGACGATCACCCTGATGGTCGACTCCATCGATCACCTCGACCTGATCGCCAGGGTGGCGGCTACCGTGACCGACCCGCAGCCGGTCAGGGTCGCCATCGACATCGACGCCGGCTACCGCGCGCTCGGCGGCCGGCTGCGGGCCGGGGCCTGGCGCTCACCGGTCCGCTATCCGGCCGAGGCGGCCGCGCTGGCCAGGGCCATCGTCGCCCGGCCGGGGCTGCGGCTGGCCGGGCTGATGGCCTACGAAGCGCAGATCGCCGGCGTCGGCGACGACCCCCCTGGCCGGCCCGCGTACGCCAGGGCGATCAGGGCGATGCAGCGCCGGTCGGCGGCCGAGCTGGCCAGGCGCCGGGCCGCCATCGCCGCCGCGGTGCGGGAGGTGGCCGCCCTGGAGTTCGTCAACGGCGGCGGCACCGGATCGGTCGCGGCGACCGCGGCCGAAGCGGCGGTGACCGAGATCGGGGCCGGGTCCGGCCTGTACCAGCCGGCCCTGTTCGATGCCTACCGGTCGTTCTCCGGCCGGCCCGCCGCCCTGTTCGCGCTGCCGGTGGTGCGGCGGCCCGCCCCCGGCGTGGTCACCGTTCTCGGCGGCGGCTACCTGGCCTCGGGGCCGGCCGACGCCAGCCGCCTGCCCAGGCCGTTCCGGCCATCCGGGCTGCGGCTGGACGGCAACGAGGGCGCTGGCGAGGTGCAGACACCGCTGCTCGGCCCGGCGGCCGACCGGCTGCGGTTCGGGGACCGCGTCTGGTTCCGGCACGCCAAGGCCGGCGAGCTGTGCGAGCGGTTCAGCGAGCTGCACCTGATCGACGGGGCCGCGGTGACCGCGACCGTGCCGACCTACCGGGGTGAGGGCAAGGCCTTCCTCTGATCGGACAGGAACGCGCGCTCGGCCGCGTTCGCCGTCAGGGCCAGTGCCTGGTCGTAGGCCTCGGCCGCCTCCCCCGGCCGGCCCAGCCGCCTGAGCAGGCCGGCCCTGACCGCGTGGAACAGGTAGTAGTCAGGCAGCTCCAGCTCGTCCAGCACGGTCAGCCCGGCCGCGGGGCCGTGCACCTCGGCCAGGGCGACCGCCCGGTTCAGCGCGACCACCGGCGTCGGCGCGATCGCGAGCAGCTGGTCGTACAGGGCCAGTATCTGCCGCCAGTCGGTCCTGCTGGCATCGGTCGCGTCGCTGTGCACGGCCGCGATCGCCGCCTGGATCTGGTACGGGCCCGGCTGATCGCGCCGCAGGCACCGCCGGACCAGATCTTGTCCCTCGCTGATCTGGGCCTGGTCCCATAGCGATCTGTCCTGGTCGGGCAGCAGCACCAGCGGCCGGCCGGGTGCGGTCCTGGCCATCCGGCGGGCATGGGTGAGGAGCATCAGCGCCAGCAGGCCGAGCACCTCGGGCTCGTCTGGCATCAGCCCGGCCAGCACCCGGCCGAGCCTGATGGCTTCCTCGCACAGGTCGGTCCTGAGCAGCGCGTCCGAGCCGGTGCCGGTGTGCCCTTCGTTGAACACCAGGTAGATGACGGCCAGCACGGCATCCAGGCGGCCGGGAAGATCGGCGTCGCCCGGCACCCGGTACGGGATGCCGGCCGCCTTGATCTTCCGCTTCGCCCTGACGATCCGCTGCGCGACCGTCGGCTCGGGCAGCAGGAACGCGCGGGCGATCTCCGGCGTCTCCAGGCCGCCGAGCAGCCGGAGCGTGAGCGCGATCTGCGCGGTCCTGGCCAGAGCCGGATGGCAGCAGGTGAAGATCAGGCGCAGCCGGTCATCGTTCACCGCTCCGGCCTCCTCTGACGGGTCCTGCCCGCCGTACAGCGCGGCTGCCTGGACCTGGCGGTGCTGCCGGGACGACTCCCGGCGAAGCTGATCGATTCCGCGGTTGCGGGCGGTGGTGGTGATCCAGGCGCCGGGATTCGGCGGCAGCCCGGCCGACGGCCAGCGCTGGACGGCCACGGCGAAAGCGTCCTGGACCGCTTCCTCGGCGAGGTCGATGTCGCCGAGGAAGCGGACCAGGGTCGCGACGCAGCGTCCGTACTCGCGGCGGAACACCGCGGCGATCTCATCGCGCGTCACGGTCACGGTCAGGACCGCCGCCTATTCCGGGGGCCCGTCAGCGAACGGCCTGACCTCCACCGGCTGCCGGCACGCGACGGTCGCCTTGGCCGCCCAGGCCAGCGCCTGATCCAGGTCCGCCGCCTTGATCACCCAGAACCCGCCGAGCTGCTCCTTGGCCTCGGCGAACGGGCCGTCGGTGGTGATCACGTCCCCGCCGCCGGCCCGGACCACGGTGGCGGTGGACGGCTCGTGCAGACCGCCCGCGAACACCCAGGCTCCGGCCGCTCGGAGTTCGTCGTTGACCGCGTCGACGTCCGCGAACGACTGCCGCATCTCGGCGTCGGACAGCTGCGGCTCGCCCTGGACGTGGTAAACGGAGAGCATGTACTGCTGCATGGCGATGTCCTTCCTGTGCCTGGCTAGTTACTGCGCCTGACTGGCTGCTGGCCGTCCTCCCGGCCGGCCCCTCACTCTGGCTACGAATGCGAGCCAGCCCAATCGACACCCGGCACGAGAATTCTCAGGACGGCTCGTCCAGGCGCGCCTCCGGCGCTATCGGCTCGAACAGCTCGACCAGGTTGCCGGACGGATCCTCGACCAGCACCTGCCGCCCGCCGATTCCGGTGATCACATCACTGCGGAAGCTGGCCCCCTGGCCACGCAGCCGGTCGGCGGCCGCGACGACGTCGGGTACCTCGATCGCGAACCGGTTCCACCCGCCGGGCCTGGGCAGTGTCCCGTCAGGCATGGCCTGGCCGCCGCCTGGTCCCCCGCCAGGCGCGGTGAGCAGCAGCCGCAGGTCACCCCGGGCGAGCATGGCGAACGCCGGGGCGGGGTGCATGATCTCGGTGAAACCGAGGCTGTCGCGGTAGAACGTGAGCGCGGAATCGACATCGTCGACGATGTACCGGACGCTGACGGTGGGCATCTCAGGCACCTCCCTCTCGGGCCCGCAGCGCGCGGGCCGGCTATCCGGAT
Source organism: Streptosporangiaceae bacterium (assembly GCA_036391235.1). Taxonomy (GTDB): domain Bacteria; phylum Actinomycetota; class Actinomycetes; order Streptosporangiales; family Streptosporangiaceae; genus Chersky-822. Next base: position 688 of record DASWAH010000242.1, on the reverse strand, counting down.
TCATCCTCTCAGCGCGATGATGACAACCGGGCGCGAGCACGACAGGCTAGTGCTCAGATCGGTCAAGCCGGAGCCGGAGGAACTGTCCACATGCCAGATCTGCTGACCTTGTATGCGTCGACCCAGCCCGACAAGCTCGCCGTCATCGACGACCGCGGGAACGGAGAGGTCTTCTCCTGGACCTATGCCCAGCTTGAGGCCGAGGCGAACAGGCTCGCCAACGCGCTCGCCGGGCTCGGCGTCTCGGCCGGCGAGAAGGTCATCTGGTGCGGGCCGAACGCGCCGCAGGTGGTCGCGGTGATGAACGCCACTCGCAAGATCGGCGCGGTGGCGGTGCCGCTGAACTACCGGCTGACCCGCGAAGAGGCGCAGTACATTGTCGTGCACTCCGACGCCGTGGCCGCGTTCGTGGACGCCGAGTACGCGCACCTGTTTGCCATGCCCGGCGGCGGCCGGCTCGGCCAGCTCAGGCAGGTCGTGGTGTACGGCGGCCAGGTTCCCGACGGCATGCTGAGCCAGGAGGAGCTCGTGGCCGGCGCGCCGGACGGCCTGCCAGGTGGTCAGGAGAACGAAAGCGGCGGCGCCACGATGATCTACACGTCGGGCACCACGGGGAAGCCGAAGGGGGCGCTGCGGCGCTCGGCTGCCGATCCCGCCCAGCTCGGCGCCATGATCCAGCTGATCGGCT
>DASWAH010000241.1:0-9013 GCA_036391235.1 Streptosporangiaceae bacterium | reverse complement strand
CGGCACCGGTTCCCGGTCGATGGTCAGGCCGGCCGGGCCGGGCTCGCGCTGCATGCCGTGTCCTTCCCTCAGGCCGGCCGCGGACCGTGCGCGGCCGGGGCGCTGGCCATCAGAAGCCTGGTGTATTCGTGGGCCGGGCTGGCGAGTACGCCCGAGGTGTCACCGTGCTCGACGAACCGGCCCCGGTACAGCACGTAGACGCGGTCGGCCGCCTGCCGCACGACGGCCAGGTCGTGAGAGATGAACAGCACCGACAACCCGAGCCTGGCCCGCAGGTCGGCGATCAGGTTCAGGATCTGGGCCTGCACCGAGACGTCCAGCGAGGACACCGCCTCGTCGCAGACCAGCAGATCGGGGCGGGGGGCCAGGGCCCTGGCGATGGCCACCCGCTGCCGCTCGCCGCCGGACAGGGCCCGCGGCCTGCGCCGCGCGTAGGCCGCGGGCAGCCCGACCATGTCGAGCAGCGCGGCGACCTCGGTGTCCGACCGGTCACGGCCGCCGGCCCGCAACGCATCGCGCAGCGACGTGCCGACGGTCAGGCTGGGGTTCAGGGCCGAGTAGGGATCCTGGAAGACGATCTGCGGCGGCCTGGCCGAACCGGCCAGGGTGGTCGTGCCCCCGCTGGCTGTCTCCAGGCCGACGATGATCCTGGCCAGGGTGGTCTTGCCGGAACCCGACTCACCGACGACGGCGACCGACTCCCCGGCCATGACGTCGAGATCGACCCCGGCCAGGGCCACCGTGCCGCCGAAAGACTTGGTCAGGTCGCGGACGGACAGCAAGGCGGTGCTCCCGTCCTGACCGGCCGGCTGCGCCGGTTCCGTGGCCCCGGCCGCGCCGCGGCCTGCGTGCTCAGGTCCGGCCCGGTCGCGCACGAACTCCGCCGTGCGCAGGCAGGCAGCCTGGTGCCCTGGCCCGACCTCGGCCAGCGGCGGCACCTGGGTCCGGCACTCGTCCGTGACGAGGTCGCAACGGCTGGCGAAGGTACAGGACGTGCCGACCAGGGCCAGCCTGGGCACCGAGCCGGGAATGGTGGGCAGCCGTTCCAGCGCGACGTCGAGCGGCGGGTCGCAATCCAGCAGCCGGCCGGTATAGGGGTGCGCCGGGCTGGCGATCACGGTCGCGGCCGGCCCGTGCTCGGCCGTGCGGCCGGCGTACATGACGGTGACCTGGTCGGCCCGGCCCCTGGCCACGCCGAGGTCATGGGTGATCAGGATCAGGCCCATCTGCCGGTCGCGCTGTAGCCGGGCCAGCAGGTCGAGCACGTCCCGCTGGGTCGTGACGTCCAGCGCGGTGGTCGCCTCGTCCGCGATCAGCACGTCGGGCCTGGTGATCAGGGCGGCCGCGATCGCGACCCGCTGGCGCATCCCGCCGGAGAGCTGGAACGGGTACTGCCGCGCGACCCGGGCGGGCAGGCCGACCTCGTCCAGGGCCGCCAGTACCGCCGCCGCCCGCTCGGACCGGCCCAGCCGGCGCAGCGGCTCGCCGATCTGGTTCCCGCACCGGTGCCGCGGGCTGAGGCTGGTGAACGGGTCCTGCGGCAGCAGCGTGATGCGCGAGCCGCGGACCTGGTGCCAGGCCCGGGCGGCCCCGTCCAGCGGAACCGGGTCGGTTCCGATCGTCAGGGCTCCGGTGGCGGTCAGGCCGGGCGGCAGCAGCCCGGCCATCGCCTTCGCGCTGACCGACTTGCCGCTGCCCGACTCCCCCACGATCGCGTGCGTCTCACCCACCTGGACCTGCAGGTCGAGCCCGCCGACGATCGGGCCTTGCGGTGCCCGGACGCGCAGGCCAGTGACGGTCAGGGCGGTCGGGGCGGTCATCGGGCCGCCACCCGCTCGTTCAGCCGGTCGAACAGCCAGTCACCGAGGACGTTGATGGCCGTCGCGGTGAGCACGATCAGGATGCCGGGGGCCAGGATCGCGGCCGGGTTCGAGGCCAGGATGGACTGCCCGTCAGAAAGCTGCCGTCCCCAGTCAGGGGCGCCGGGACCGACCCCGAGGCCCAGGTACGACAGCGAGGACATGGCGACGATCGCGTAGGCGATGTTCAGCATGAAGTTGGCGATCACGACGGGCATCACGTTGGGCAGGATCTGGCGGTACATGATCCGCCAGGCCGGCATCCGCAGCACCTTGGCCGACTCGACGTACGGCTGGGTCTTCTGCTCGATGACCGCGCCCCTGATCAGCCGGATGTCGGACGGCGAGAACAGCACGATCAGGATCGCGACGGTGACCCCGTAGCCGCCGCCGACGATGCCGGCCACCACGATCGCCAGCAGCACCGCGGGCAGCGCGAGCAGCAGGTCGGCCCAGCGCGCGATCAGGCCGTCCAGGAGACCGCCCAGGTATCCGGCGGTCGTGCCGAAGGCCAGGCCGAACAACATCGACCCGAGCGCGATCAGCAGTGGCCCGGCGACAGCCGAGCGGGTGCCCCCCAGGGTCAGCTGGAGGATGTCGCGGCCCAGGTCGTCGGTACCGAGCAGGTGCCCGGCGGTACCTGGCCCGGTCACGCCGAGCAGGATGTCCTGCCGGTCCGCGTGCGGCGCGACCAGGCCAGGCGCGATCGCGCAGATGGCGACCAGCGCCAAGAGCAGGACGGACAGGACCACGCTGACCGGTAGCCGCCGGCGGCGCCCGGCGAAGGCGCCCGCGATGCTGGCCGCCTCGAGTTCGGCAATCGAGCTGGCCGGGGTCATCGGGCCGTCATCTCGTACCTGATCCGCGGGTCGAGGGCAAGGTAGGCCAGGTCCACCAGCAGGGCCGAGAGGGCGATCGCGGCCGCCATCAGCAAAGTCAGGGCCTGCACGACCGGGACGTCCTTGAAGATGACCGCGTTGTCAAGCAAGGTCCCGAGGCCGGGCAGCGAGAACACCTGCTCGACCAGCACCGTCGAACCGACTAGGTAGGCCAGGGCCAGGCCGAGGCTGGTCATGACCGGCACGCTCGCGTTGCGCAGGACGATCGTCAGGACCCGGCGGTTACGTAGTCCGCGAGCCCGGGCGAACATGACGTAGTCCTGGTCAAGTTCCCTGATGACCGCGGCCCGGGTGATCTTGAGTATGAAACCGCCGAGCCCGAGCGCGAGGGTCGCCGCGGGCAACAGCAAATGGTCGAAACGCCCGGTCACTCCGCTGCCGGTGCCGTAAACGGGGAACCAGTTCAGGTAGTCCGCGAACAGGTAGAGCATCAGCAGCCCGAGCGCGAAGGCCGGGGCGCTGACGAACAGCACCGCACCGCCGACGACCGCGCGGTCGGTGCCCCGGCCGTGCCGGACGCCAGCCAGCACCCCGGCCGGGATGGCGGTCACGACCGCGAGCACGAACGCGAGCACGACCAGCTCAAGGGTGAGCCCGAGACGCGACGTGATCGCTGCCGCTACCGGCTGGCCCGACTGCACCGACGTGCCGAAGTTTCCGGTGAACGCGCCGCTGAGCCAGGTCCAGTATTGCTGCACGAACGGCTCGTTCAGGTGGTACTCGGCCCGGATCTGCGCCATCGTCTGCGGGTTGACCGGCCGGGTGCCCAGCAGGTTGCGGACGATGTCACCAGGCTCGGCGTACAGCAGGCTGAAGATCAGCACGGACATCACGGCGAGCAGCAGCACCGTTCCCGCGACCCGTCTGGCCAGGTACAGGCCGGCCGCCCGGCTGGCGCGGCCGGCCGTGGCGCCGGGAACGGTCATGCCGCGCTATAGAGGTTGCTCGCCCACGGCGACTCGAAGATGTACGAGCTGTAGTTCTTGACCCCGACGTGATCGGAGAACGAGGTCAGCGACCGGCCCCACCACAGCGGCAGGTACGGCAGGTCGGCCGCGGCGGCCTTCTGCGCCTCGATGATGAGGGTGGCCCGCTTGGCCGCGTCCAGCTCGACCGACGCCTGCCCGAGCAGCGTGCCGACCTGCTTGTTGACGTAGCCGGCCAGGTTCGGCGGCGAGCTGGCGAGCAGGTAGCTGACCAGCTCGGCCGGGTCGGGCGTGGTGTTGAAGTACCACATGTAGCGCAGCAGCTGCTTGGGCGCGCTGAGGTTGGCCAGCCACTGCGAGATGGTCACCTCCTTGACCTGCAAGGTGATGCCGATCTTCTTCAGGTTGGCGGCCAGGCTGAGCGCGGCCGTGCCGAGCTGCGGACCGGTGTTCGGGTACTCCAGCGTGGTCGAGAACCCGTGCGGCACCGACGACTTGGCCAGCTCGGCCTTGGCCTGGGCGAGGCTGAATCCGAGCTGCGGGATGGCCGCGAGCTTGGCCGAGGCCTGCTGGGGGGTGTAGACGCCGGCGAACTGCTCGGGGGTCGACATCGCCGTCGCGACCTGGCCTTGGCCGTGCAGCAGTTCCTTGACGACCGCCGCCCGGTCGATGCAGTGCGCGATCGCCCGCCGGACGTGGACGTCGCTGGTCGGCGCGACCTTGGTGTTGAAGATCAGGCCGGCCCACGACCGGTCGGGGACGCTCAGCACCCGGTTGCCCGGCAGGGTCTGCCACTGCTGCACGGCGTCGAGCGGGACGTTGAACGACATCTGGATGGCACCGGACTTCTCGGCCAGGTACCGCGCGCTGTCGTTGGCGATGAAGTTGATCTGGATCGCGTCGACCGGCGGCTTGCCGCCCCACCAGGTGCCGGTGGGCTCGAGCCGCACATGCGAGTCCGGCGCGAAGCTGGTGACCCGGTACGGGCCGGTGCCCTCGAGCAGCGCCTGCGGGGTGCCGATCTGGCCCTTGTTCTTCTGCCAGAAGGCTTTCGGCGCGATGAACAGTGCCCCGGGCGCGCTGGGCACCCACTCGAACGACTCGCTGGGCGTGCTGAGCTTGACCGTGATCTGGTTCTTGCCGGTCTGGGTGATGGTCTTGACCGCGCCGTAGTAGCTGGCGATGCCAGGGGACGCCTTGGCGTCGCGGGCCATCTGGAACGAGTACAGGACATCGTCGACGGTGACCGGGGAGCCATCGGAGAACTTCGCGTCCGGCCGGATGTTGTACACGTAGGTCTGGGCGTCGGGCCGGGTCCAGGACGAGGCCACGGCCGGGCGGGTGATCCCGTTCGGGTCGACGTAGACCAGGCCCTCCATGACCAGCGCGGCCACGTAGTAGTTCAGGATCCCGGCTTCCTGGCCCGGATACAGGTTGCTGAGCGAGCCGGGCAGCCCGATGGTCAGCTGCTTGATCGGCTTGCCGGTCGGCTTTCCGGCCGAGCCGGAGGAACCGCTTGAACCGGCGCTGCCGCTCTGGCAGGCGGCGAGCAGACCGGCCAGCGAGGCGAACGCGGCCGAGCCCGCTCCGGCCCGCAGCACGGTGCGGCGGCTTACGGCTCCGGCTCCGGCATGCGACTCGTCCATGGGGCTCCTCCCGGGCGACACGTGTCCTGACGCAGGCAGGACGATAACGGCTCGCCTCATTCACGACGAATGCAGGGGTCTGTGACGTTCTGAGAACGCCAACTGTAGACTTTCTACGAGTGATGCGTCAATGTGTCTTCGCGAGCTGACTGGCTGATCTGGCTGACTGGCTGACTGGCGAAGGAGGGGCCGGCGTGCCGAGGGGACCCAGGCGCCGCCTGCCCAAACGGACGCGCGAGGAGACCCGCGCGCTGATGCTGCGGGCGGCCACGGATCTGGTGTGTGCCCGGCTGGACGACTCAGGCGACGAGGCGGTCTCGGCCGCCCTGGCCCACGTGCAGCTCACCGAGGTTGCCGCCCGGGCCACCGAGATCGTGCGGTCGGAGGTTCAGGCCGACACCTGGGACTACCCAGTCGCGGGGATCACCACGGGGGCGATCTACCAGGTCTGGCCGACCCAGGCCGACTTCCAGGCCGACCTGCTTTTTCACATCGCGGAACTGGACGCGAGCTTCGGGCCGGTCATCGACGAGGTGCGGCAGATCGCCGCCGACCGGATCGCCGCGGGCGAGCCGGTCGGCCGGACGCTGGCCGCGATGCTGGGCCGGTCGTTCGAGCACACCAGGTCGAGCCCGGTCTTCTACGTTTCGCTGTGCTTCTACCTGCATGCGGGCAACGACCGGGTCAAACAGGTCCTGCGGCACGGGCAGAGCGCCTTCGTCGAGGCGGTCAGGCCTGTCTGGCAGATGCTGCTCGACGGTTACGGGCTGCGGATGCGACAGGAGTACGACGTCGATCAGCTCGCGTCGGTGATCGGCCTGCTGATCGAGGGCTTCGCGCTGCAGTGGGTGCGGGACCCGGCCGTCGCCGGCCAGGACGGCGCCTTCGAGCTGTCCCTGCCCGGCCGTACCGCCCAGATGCTGTTCGACCAGATGACCGAGCCGGCCGGGACGGTACGTGCGCCAGGAGGCGCGCGGAACGAGTAGACAAGGGGCGTGAGCACGGAGCGAGCCGCCCCTGAGCCGGACGGCCCGCCTGGCGGCAGCGGCAACGGCGACCGCGTGCTGGCCGGCATCGACGCGGGCGGGTCCTCGACCCGCGCCCTGGCGGTGGCGGGCGGCCGGGTGGTCTTCGCGGGCCGCGGCGGACCGGGGAACCCGCTCGCGGCCGGCCAGGACGCCCTCACCGCCAGTTACCTGACCGCCCTGGCCGGGTGCCCCGATCCGGCCGCCGTGGCCGCGTGCGTCTCCGGCGCCGGCGGCGCCCGGGAGCGCGGCCAGATCGCGGATCTGCTCGCGGACCGGTTTCCCGGTGCGAGCATCCAGGTGGTCCCCGACTACGCCGGCGCGATACTGGCCGCGCCGGACGGCACCGATGTCGTGGTCATCGCCGGCACCGGCTCCGTCGTATGCAGTCCGGCCGGCGGCGGCCGGTACCACGTCAGCGGGGGCCGGGGCTGGATCCTCGGCGACCGAGGCGGGGCGGCCCGGCTCGGCCAGGCCGCGCTCGAGTGGTACTGCGCGGACCGGGCAACCGACCCCGAGGTCACCGCCCAGGTCCGGGACTGTCTCGGGCAGACAGACTGGCGCGGAATCGTCGCCGCTCTCGCGGTCAGCCCGAACCCCGCGGCCCTCCTGGCCAGCGCGGCACCGGTTCTGACCGCGGCGGCCGAGGGCGGCGCGGACTGGGCCACGACCCGGCTGGCGGCCGAGATGAGCGCGCTGGCCGCGGTGACGTGCCGCCACATCGAGCGGCACCTGAGCCCGGCCGGCCAGGTCCGGGTCGCGCTGACCGGCGGCGTGTGGGCCAGCCCGGCCGCCCGCGCCGCCTTCTCGCACGCCCTGGCGGCCCCGGGATCCCCCAGCCGGGCCCGCATCACGATCCTGCCCGACCCCCTCGACCCGCTAGACGGCGCTATCCGCCTGGCCGGACTCGTATCTCAGCCGGACTGAGCGGGCACGTTCTCGGTGCGCTCGACGAGCAGGAGGACCGCGCCGGCCAGGAAGCAGGCGGCGCCGATGAAGGTGCCCAGGTCGGCGACGGGTGTGCTGAGCAGGCGGTGCGTATCCGGGATGACGTAACTGGCGACGGCCGAGAACCCGAATGCGACCGATCCCGCCAGGTTCAGTCCGGTGATCCACCAGCCCGGCATTCGCGGCCGCCACGCGGCCCAGCCGTGGCAGGCCTCGAACCAGGCCAGGCCGCTGGCGATCAGGAAGCAGAACGACCCGACCACGTCGGGCCGCCAGACATGGTGGCGGGCCAGCGCGGTCCCGGCAGCGGCCACGATGGCGACGCCCGTGCTGACATTGAACGCAAACGTGCCCAGCAGCTGAATGGCGGTGGCCAGCCAGTCGATACCTGGCGGTGAGTCGGTTACTGGATGCCCGCCCGGACGGACGTGATGCGCTGGGTGTTGAAACCGAGCCAGTGCATCCGGCCCACGTACCTCGCGTGCTCTACCTTCAGGCAGCGGTCCATGATCACCGTGACGCCGCCTTCCTCGGCGATCCGTGCTCCTTCTTCGTTGATCACGCCGAACTGGCACCACAGGCAGCCGGCCCCGATCGCGACGGCGTCCCGCGCGATCGCGGGCAGTGCGTCCGGGGCGCGGAAGACGTTGACGATGTCGACCGGGACCGGGACGTCGGTCAGGCTCGGATAGCATGTCTCGCCGAGGATCTCGGTCTGGGTCGGGTTGACCGGGATCACCTGGTAGCCGTGCCGCTTGAGGTAGTAGCCGACGAAGAAGCTGGCCCGCAGCTCGTTGGCGGACAGGCCGACGATCGCGATCGTCCTGGCCGAGTGGAGTACCCGCTGGATCGTCAGTGGGTCCTGGTACCGCGCGAGATCGGTCATCCGGCCGTTGCCTTCCTTCCCGCCGCCGCGGCGACGTGCGCGAACCCTTGCTCCAGGTCCCAGATCAGGTCCTGCACCGTCTCCGTGCCGACCGACAGCCGGACCGTCCCCGGCCCGACCCCGGCCGCGCTCAGCTCGTTGTCGCTGAGCTGGCGATGCGTCGTGCTGGCCGGATGGATGATCAGGCTCTTGGCGTCGCCGACGTTGGCCAGGTGCGACCAGATCGTCACGCCCCCGATGAGGCCCTGACCGCCGGCCCGGCCGCCCGCGCAGTCGAACGAGAACACCGCGCCGGCCCCGTGCGGCAGGTACTTGTCGACCAGCGGCCGGTACTTGCTGCCGGGCAGCCCCGGATAGGTCACGTTGGCCGCGAGCTCGTGCGAGTCGAGGAACGCGGCCACGGCCAGTGCGTTCTGGACGTGGCGGTCCATCCGCAGGGACAGCGTCTCCAGGCCCTGCAGGAACAGGAAAGCGTTGAACGGCGACATCGCCGCGCCCAGATCCCTGAGCGTCTCCGCCCTGAGCTTCATCAGGTAGCCGTAGGTGCCGAACGTCTCGTGGAACTGCAGGCCGTGGTAGGCCGGGGACGGATCGGCGACGACCGGGAACCGGCCGTTGGACCAGTTGAACGTGCCCGCCTCGGTGACCACGCCGCCGATGCTCGTGCCGTGGCCGCCGATGAACTTCGTCGCCGAGTGGATCACGATGTCGGCGCCCCACTCGATCGGGCGGCACAGGTACGGCGTCGCGAACGTGTTGTCCACGATCAGGGGCAGGTCATGCTCGTGCGCGATCGCCGCGACCGCCTCGATGTCGAGCACGTT